>NZ_JAAGNW010000008.1:73280-92112 GCF_010645215.1 Burkholderia multivorans
GCCGCCCGTGGCGATCGTCGCGCCCACTGCGCGCGCATCGTCGAGCACCTTGCGCATCGCGCGGCGGAAGTCGATCGCCTCGGCGATCGATTCCTCGACGAGCGCCGTGCCGCCGGGCGGCTCCATCATCGCGGCCGCGACGTCGCACGACGCGATGATCGCGTACTGCGGGCTCGTCGAGGTGTGCATCAGGTACGCCTCGTTGAAGCGGTGCTTGTCGAAGGTGCGGTGCTCGGAGTCCTGCACGACGATCTGCGAGGCCTGCGAGATGCCGGCCAGCAGCTTGTGGGTCGAGTGGGTCGCGAACACCAGCGCGCCGGTGCGCGGCCGGCCCGCGCCGATCGCGTGCATGTCCTGGTAGAACGGGTGGAACTCGGCGTGCGGCAGCCACGCTTCGTCGAAGTGCAGCGTGTCGAGCAGGTCGCCGAGCAGATCCTTGATCTGCTCGACGTTGTAGACCACGCCGTCGTAGGTGCTCTGCGTGATCGTGAGGATCCGCGGCTTGAGGTTCGGGTTCTTCTTGAGCGCCTCGCGCGCGAACGGGTTCGCCTCGATCTTCTTGCGGATGTTCTCCGGCTTGAACTCGTCGCGCGGGATCGGGCCGATGATGCCGAAGTGGTTGCGGGTCGGCGTCAGGAACACCGGGATCGCATGCGTCATCGTGATCGCGTGCAGGATCGATTTGTGGCAGTTGCGGTCGACCAGCACGATGTCGCCCGGCGCGACCGTCGCGTGCCAGACGATCTTGTTCGAGGTCGAGGTGCCGTTGGTCACGAAGAACAGGTGGTCTGCGCTGAAGATGCGCGCCGCGTTGCGCTCCGAGGCCGCGACGGGGCCGGTGTGGTCGAGCAGCTGGCCGAGTTCGTCGACCGCGTTGCAGACGTCCGCGCGCAGCATGTTCTCGCCGAAGAACTGATGGAACATCTGGCCGAGCGGGTTCTTCAGGAACGCGACGCCGCCCGAGTGGCCCGGGCAGTGCCACGAGTACGAGCCCTCGTCCGCGTACTTGACGAGCTCCTTGAAGAACGGCGGCGCGAGCGAGTCGAGATAGACCTTCGCCTCGCGGATGATGTGGCGCGCGACGAACTCCGGCGTGTCCTCGAACATGTGGATGAAGCCGTGCAGCTCGCGCAGGATGTCGTTCGGCAGGTGCCGCGAGGTGCGCGTCTCGCCGTACAGGAAGATCGGGATGTCGCCGTTGCGGCGGCGCACTTCGGTCACGAACGCGCGCAGCTCGATGATCGCGGTCGCCAGCTCGGGCAGCTCGCCGTCCGCGCCGGTCTCGCCGAGCATCAGTTCGTCGTCGTCGAGCGACAGGATGAAGCACGACGCGCGGCTCGACTGCTGCGCGAACGAGGTCAGGTCGCCGTAGCTCGTGAGGCCGAGGACTTCTACCCCTTCCTTCTCGATCGCTTCCGCCAGCGCCCGGATGCCGGACCCGGAGATATTCTCGGAGCGGAAATCTTCGTCGATGATGACGACGGGAAAACGAAACTTCATGGGCGATTCTCCAAAAAGAAACGACCGCGGCGCATCACGCGCAGCGGTCACCCGGTAACTGGCGGTGTTCGGTATACAAGCAGATCAGGTTTTCGGGAGCGTGACACCCCGTTGCCCCTGATACTTGCCGCCGCGATCGGCGTACGACACCTCGCACACTTCGTCGCTCTCGAAGAAGAGGACCTGCGCGACGCCTTCGTTCGCGTAGATCTTCGCGGGCAGCGGCGTGGTATTCGAGAATTCGAGCGTCACGTAGCCTTCCCACTCGGGCTCGAACGGCGTGACGTTGACGATGATCCCGCAGCGCGCGTAGGTCGACTTGCCGAGGCACACGGTCAGCACCGTGCGCGGGATCCGGAAGTACTCGACCGTGCGCGCGAGCGCGAACGAATTCGGCGGAATGATGCAGACGTCGCCCTTGAAGTCGACGAACGAACCTTCGTCGAAGTTCTTCGGGTCGACGATCGTCGAATTGATGTTGGTGAAGATCTTGAATTCGTCGGCGCAGCGGATGTCGTAGCCGTAGCTCGACGTGCCGTAGCTGACGATTCTGCGCCCGTCCTCGGACGCGCGGACCTGACCGGGCACGAACGGCTCGATCATCTTGTGCTCTTCGGCCATGCGCCGAATCCACTTGTCGGACTTGATGCTCATAAAAAAGCGCCAGAAAACGCTGCGTGACGGGAAAGGAGGCCGGCCGACAGGCGGCGGCCGCGAAAGGCGCACATTTTACGCGATCGGCGCCGCACCGACGCGGCGCTTTACGGACGAATCGCGCCGCACGCGAGACCGGGGCCCGCGCCGTGCTGCGGAAACAGCGGATCGCGCGCGTCGCGATGCACGAGCACCGCCCGCGCGAGCACCGAGCGCACCCCGTCGAGCGCGACGTCCGGCGCGACGATGAAGCCTGCCGCGACGCCGTTCGCATCCGCGTGGATGTTGCCGAGATCGCCGCCGACGCGTGCGCCCGCGCGCAGCCGGTCGGCCGCGGGCGAGAACACGGGGCCCGCGCTCGAGCCGTCGCCCGCGTTGCAGTCGCCGCGCTCGTGAACCTGCAGCGCGTGATCGCTGTTCGGCGGCAGCCCGGAGAAGTTGTAGGTGACCTGCACGCCATCCGGCCGCTCGACGAAGGTCACGGTGCCGCGCGCCTGGCTGCCGACGGTCGGCTGCAGCATCGCGTCGGCCCGCTTCTCGTGCTGCGACGCGAACGACGTGCAGCCGGCCAGCATGCCGCCGGCGGCCAGGAGGGCGAGCACGCCGCGCGCGAGGCGACCGGATGCGCCGTCGAGTCGTGGTTTCATGCGTTCCTCATGCCGGCTGATGCGCGCGGGGTGGCGCGCCGCGCCCGCCGGACGGGTAAGTGGACCTGGAAAAGTCGACATCATACCGCGCCTCGTCGCGCTTAAAACAACGGCGCCCCCCGTCCGGCAAGGCATTTTACGTATTTTGAACAACGATGCTCGGGAATTTCGAGGTCATGTCCTTCGCGCGCTCGGCAATCGCGATCGCCACGCTGCGCGCGATCGCACGATAGCGTTCGGCGAGCGCACCGCCCGGATCCGCGACCACGGTGGGCGCGCCGCTGTCCGCCTGCTCGCGGATCGCGAGGTCGAGCGGCAGGCTGCCGAGCACGTTCACCCCGTATTCCTGCGCCATGCGCGCACCGCCGCCCGCGCCGAAGATGTGCTCTTCGTGGCCGCAGTTCGAACACACGTGGATGCTCATGTTCTCGACGATGCCGAGGATCGGGATGCCGACCTTCTCGAACATCTTGAGGCCCTTTTTCGCGTCGAGCAGCGCGATGTCCTGCGGCGTCGTCACGATCACCGCGCCCGTCACCGGCACGCGCTGCGCGAGCGTGAGCTGGATGTCGCCCGTGCCCGGCGGCATGTCGACGATCAGGTAGTCGAGCGCCTGCCAGTTGGTCTGGCGCAGCAGCTGTTCGAGCGCGGACGTCGCCATCGGGCCGCGCCACACCATCGGGTTGTCTTCCTCGATCAGGAAGCCGATCGAGTTCGCCTGCAGCCCATGGCCCACCATCGGGTTCATCGACTGGTGGTCGGGCGATTCCGGCCGGCCGTGGATGCCGAGCATGGTCGGCAGCGAGGGGCCGTAGATGTCGGCGTCGAGCACGCCGACCGACGCGCCTTCGGCCGCGAGCGCGAGCGCGAGGTTGACCGCGGTGGTGCTCTTGCCCACCCCGCCCTTGCCGGACGCGACCGCCACGATGTTCTTCACGTTCGGCAGCAGTTTCACGCCGCGCTGCACCGTGTGCGCCACGATGTCCTGCGACACCGCGATGCGCGCCTCGCGCACGCCCGGCACCGCGGCGAGCGCCGCGGCGACCTGCGTGCGCACCGCCTCGAACTGGCTGCGCGCGGGATAGCCGAGCACGACCTCGAGCGTCACCGCGTCGCCGTCGATCGCGACGCCGCGAATGCCCTTGTTCGCCGCATACGGGCGGCCGGTATTGGGGTCAGTGAGCGCCGCAAGTGCGGCGTCGACCAAAGCCCGGTCAATGCTCATCGATACTCCGTGGGAAGAACGTCGCTTAAAAGCACCCAAATCATCAAGAATCTTCAAATAACGGGGCTGAAAGCGGGAAAAGTGAAAAAATGTGTTGCGCGCCATTGCGCGGCGGCGCGTTGCGGCGCACGCTTCGCGGGCGGCGCAGATCGGGGCCATATCCGCCTCGTACCGCCTATATTGTAGAGGCTGAGGCGCCGCCCTGTCCGAACGGCCACGTGACGGTCGGGGTTGGCCGCGCGGCGCGGGGGATTCGGCCCGCGCCGCGCGGCGCAGGCGGTCTCGGCCGCCAAGCAGTACTTATTTTGTGTCCTTGTCGACTCGATCTATCCAGAGAGGAATCCAACATGAATACCAAAATCGCGATGCGCTTGTCCGTTTTCGCTCTCGCCGGCGCCATGCTGGCAGGTTGCGCGACCCCGCAGGGCAATAACACGGCGGTCGGCACCGGCGCGGGCGCCGCGCTCGGCGCCGGGATCGGCGCGCTCGCGGGCGGCGGCAAGGGCGCGGCGATCGGCGCGGGCGTCGGCGCGCTGGTCGGCGGCGTGACGGGTTACAACTGGCAGGCGATCAAGAACAAGCTCGCGCCGTCGGCGCAACAGACGGGCACCCAGGTCACCGAGCAGCCGGACGGCTCGCTCAAGCTGAACGTGCCGAGTTCGGTCACGTTCGCGACCAACCAGTACGCGATCACGCCCGCCTTCGCGCCGCTGCTCAACGACCTCGCGACGACCCTGAACCAGAACCCGCAGATCACCGCGTCGGTGGTCGGCTACACGGACAGCACCGGCTCGGCGTCGTACAACCAGACGCTGTCGCAGAACCGCGCGCAGAGCACGGTGACCGCGCTGGTGCAGCGCGGCGTGGCGGGCGGCCGCCTGTCCGCGCAAGGCATGGGCGCGTCGAACCCGGTCGCCGACAACGCGACCGAGGCCGGCCGCGCGCAGAACCGTCGCGTCGAGATCTACCTGCGCGCGCCGCAACAGCCGGCGCAGTAAGCACGACGCCCGGGAGACCCCGCGCGCAGCGCGCCGAGCCCCGCCGGACAAGGCTCGGCGGGCGTCCGGCAAGAAATCGAAAAAATCTTCGAACTTCCTCGACGCCCGCCGGTCTTTCTATACGGTACGTGGCTGGTGCTGCCGGCGCGTCACCATTCTCCTCTTGTCGTTGTTGCTCCGGGGCCGAATCCGCCCCGGTTTTTTTTGCCTGTCGTTTCCCTTGCGCAGTGCAGCATCGGCATCGTTTTCCGGTGCGTCCGCGCTCACCCGCGCCGGCGTCCCCCATCCCACGCAGCAACCCGCGGCCACCCCCGCCCGATTCCGCCTTGCCCGGGTTCGCCGCATCCCGCGCCGGACCTAAGCCGACCCCGCGCACGGCGGGCAAACCCGCGCCTGCTAGAATCGCAGCTTCCCCGAGATCGTCTCCACCGTCTTCTACCGACCCTATGTCCGCCTCCGACCTCACTTCCGCGCCCGCCGACGCGCCGCAAACCCGCCGCCAGATCCTCGTCACGTCCGCGCTGCCCTATGCGAACGGACAGATCCACATCGGCCACCTGGTCGAATACATCCAGACCGACATCTGGGTGCGGGCGCTGCGCATGCATGGCCACGAGGTCTATTACATCGGCGCCGACGACACCCACGGCACGCCCGTCATGCTGCGCGCCGAGCAGGAAGGCGTGACGCCGAAGCAACTGATCGAGCGCGTATGGCGCGAGCACAAGCGCGACTTCGACAGCTACGGGATTTCGTTCGACAATTTCTACACGACCGATTCCGACGAGAACCGCGTGCTGAGCGAGCAGATCTACCTCGCGCTGAAGGACGCCGGCCTGATCGCCGAACGCGAGATCGAGCAGGCCTACGACCCGGTCAAGCAGATGTTCCTGCCGGACCGCTTCATCAAGGGCGAGTGCCCGAAGTGCCATGCGAAGGACCAGTACGGCGACAACTGCGAGGTGTGCGGCAGCACCTACCAGCCGACCGACCTGCTCAATCCGTATTCGGTCGTATCGGGCGCGACGCCCGAGCGCCGCAAGTCGGTGCACTACTTCTTCCGCCTCTCCGATCCGCGCTGCGAGTCGTTCCTGCGCGGCTGGGTGAGCGGCCTCGCGCAACCCGAGGCAACCAACAAGATGCGCGAATGGCTCGGCGACGCCGGCGAGGCGAAGCTCGCCGACTGGGACATCTCGCGCGACGCGCCGTACTTCGGCTTCGAGATCCCCGGCGCGCCCGGCAAGTATTTCTACGTGTGGCTCGACGCGCCCGTCGGCTACTACGCGAGCTTCAAGAACCTGTGCGCGCAGCGCGGCATCGATTTCGACGCCTGGGTCCGCCCGGACAGCACGACCGAGCAGTACCACTTCATCGGCAAGGACATCCTGTATTTTCACACGCTGTTCTGGCCCGCGATCGACACCGGCCTCAACCCGGAATGGCTGCGCTACTACTTCGCCGCGAAGCTCAACGCGACGATGGAAGACCTCGACCTGAACCTCGAGGACTTCCAGGCGCGCGTCAACAGCGACCTGATCGGCAAGTACGTGAACATCGCGAGCCGCGCCGCGGGCTTCCTGCTCAAGCGCTTCGACGGCCGCGTGCAGGACAGCGCGATGAACCATCCGCTGCTCGCGACGCTGCGCGACGCGATCCCCGCCATCGCCGCCCACGCCGAGGCGCGCGAGTACGGCCGCGCGCTGCGCCACACGATGGAACTCGCCGATGCGGTGAACGGCTACGTCGATACCGCGAAGCCGTGGGAACAGGCCAAGGACCCCGCCAACGCGGTCGCGCTGCACGAGACCTGCAGCGTGAGCCTCGAAGCGTTCCGCCTGCTCACGCTCGCGCTGAAGCCGGTGTTGCCGGGCGTCGCAGCCGCCGTCGAGCAGTTCTTCGGGATCGAGCCGCTCGTGTGGTCGGACGCGGCGCGCCCGCTGTCGTCGACGCAGCCGATCCGCGCGTACCAGCATCTGATGACGCGCGTCGATCCGAAGCAGATCGAGGCGCTCATCGCGGCGAACCGCGGCTCGCTGCAAGGCGCGGAAGCCGCCGCGCAGCCCGCGCGCAAGGATGCGAAACCGGCCGCCAAGGCCGCGGCGCCCGAGGCCGGCGACGCGCCGTTCATCACGATCGACGATTTCGCGAAGGTCGACCTGCGCATCGCGAAGATCGTCGCGTGCCAGGCGGTCGAAGGCTCGGACAAGCTGCTGCAGCTGACGCTCGACATCGGCGAGGACCAGACCCGCAACGTGTTCTCGGGCATCAAGTCCGCGTATCAGCCCGAGCAGCTCGTCGGCAAGCTCACGGTGATGGTCGCGAACCTCGCGCCGCGCAAGATGAAGTTCGGCCTGTCGGAAGGGATGGTGCTCGCGGCGTCGGCCGCGGACGAGAAGGCCGAACCGGGCCTGTACATCCTCGAACCGCACAGCGGCGCGAAGCCCGGCATGCGCGTGAAGTAAGCGCGCCTCGCGCAAGCGCTTGCGCCCGGTCCCGCACCGGCGTGCAGGACTTCGATGAGCAGGACAGCCTGACCGAAGCAGCCCGATCGGCGTACGCCGATCGGGCTGTTTTCATGGGCGCTCCGCCGGGGCCGCCTGCCGCGCGGCGGGCTGGGCCGGATCGGGCGCGCCGCCCTCGTAGGCGACCACGCTGCGCTGCGGATTCGCGATCCGGATCCCGCGCGCGGCAAACAGCGCCGCGATGCGCCGGTTGAACTCGCGCTGCACGCTCCAGCGCGTCGCGTCCGTGCACGGCATCTGCCCCACGAGCGCGAGCGACGCGCCGTCGACCTGGTCGACGCCCCAATAGCTGAAGTCCGACAGGATGCCGTCGCGGTACTTCGGATCGTCGCGCAGCGCAGCGCCGATCTCCTGCAGCGTCGCGACCGCGCGCTCGACGTCCTCGCCATACGCGATCGACACCTTGACGGCCGCGTTGCCGAGCCCGCGATTCGTGTTGTTGACGGTCGTCACCGAGCTGAACGGGATCGTGTACAGCGAGCCGTCGCCGGCGCGCAGCCGCACCGTGCGGATCGACAGGTACTCTACCGTGCCCGACACGCCCGCGAGCGTGACCGAATCGCCGACCTGCATCGCGTTCTCCATCAGCAGGAAGATCCCGGTGATGAAATCCTGCACGAGCTTTTGCGAACCGAAGCCGAGCGCGACGCCGAAGATGCTCGCGCCGGCCAGCAGCGGGCCGACGTTCACGCCGAGCTGGCTCAGCCCCGTCATCGCGACCACCAGCGCGATCAGCACGAACAGCAGCGTGCGCAGCATCGGCAGCAGCGTGCGCAGGCGCGCGGCGCGCATCAGGTTGCCGTCGCTCGACCAGGTCTGCAGGCGACGCTCGATCGCGATGTTGGCGGCTTCCCACACCACGAGCGCGACCACGGCCGCGATCGCGATCGTCGCAAGCGCCGACGCGAGCCGGTGGCCGATCGTGCCGACTTCGAAAGCGCGCAGCACCGGCACGCCCCACACCTGCAGCAGCAGCGCGAGCGTCACGATGCCGACTCCGGCCGACACGATCTGGCGCAGCAGCGGGTAATAGCGGTACGCATGGCGATGCACGAGCGTGCTGTCGTCGTCGCGGCGCTGGAACAGCCGCGCGAGCGCGCCGAACACGACGATCGACACGATCCGCATCACGATCAGCACCGCGACCGAACGGCCGCCGAGCGTGACCAGCACGCGGTAGCCGTGGTGCACGTCGAGCGCCCATACGAACCACAGCGCCATCACGATCAGCGCCGACGCAGGCGCCCATGCGTCCGCGAGCGCATGGCCGACCGCCGCGAGCGACGGCCGGCCCGCGCAATGCGCGCGGATCCGCGCGGCGACGGGCCGGCTGCACTGCAGGATCAGCACCGACACCAGCACGTGGCCGACGAGCGCGACGGCCTTCAGCAGCGCGACGTGGCCCGCCTCGCTCAGGCCGAAGTTCGCGGCCGTCTCGACGAGCGCCGTGCAGCCGCCGACGATCGTCACGAAGCGGCCGATCCAGTGCTGCGCGAAGCCCGCCCAGCGATCGCCGATCCGCAGCAGCCGCAGCTGCGGCGCGTCCGGCTGGAAGAACAGCCGCGCGACGATCACGATCAGGCGGCAGATCACGTAGATGTCGATCAGCGCTTCGAGCGCGGCCTCGGCCGGCGTGCCTTCGTCGGTGAGGATCGACCTCGCGAGACTCGCGACGCCGACGAACCCGAGCACCGGCACCGCGCGCAGCAGCAGGCCGACGAACGCGCGCGGCATCCGCTGCAGCAGCGTGCTGTGCCGTCGCACATGGCCGCGCCCGCGCGCGGCCGCGGCGTCGGGCGACGAATTCCGGTCGCTGCCGGACGCGGGCGTGGTTTCTTGCCCGGGCTCTTGCGCCGGCGCGCCGACGCTGCGACGCGCGGCCAGCGCACCGAGCGTGTGTCGCAACAGGCGTGCGGCAAGACGCTCGACCACGAGCGCAGGCAGCAGCACCGCGACGATGATCGACAGCGCGCGCAGGAACGCGGCGCGCGCGTCGGCGCGGGTCAGCAGGTCCTGCCACCAGCGTCCGACCGAGCCGACGTCGAGCAGCGAGCGCAACGATTCGTGCAGCGCGCGGCCGATCTCCACGACCCAGCGCGAGCCCTGGCGCACGAGCATCGAGGCAAGGCCGTTCGACTTGAGCGCGGCGGGCGCAGCGGCGTCCGATGCGGCGCTGGCCGGCGGCGTCGCGCTCGCGGCAGGCGCGCTCAGTGCGCCGACGGCGGCGATCGCGCGCAGCGTGGTCTCGACCTGCGCGCGATCGCGCGGGTTCTCGAGCACGGCGAGCGCCTGCTGCGCCTGTTGGGGCGTCAGCGCGGGCGCGGTGGCGGAGGGCGTGGCAACGTTCGCCGGCGTGGCGGCGGTCGGCGTACTGGCGGCGGCCTGGGCGGCCGTGATGACGGCGGCAAGCAGCCAGCCAACGAGGATCTGTCGCATAGGTCGACGAGCGGGCGCGCGTTGAGGCGGCCCGTGGGAAGGACGATGGCGAAAGTTAACATGATCGCGGGCGGAACCGAATAGTTCCGACGAATCGACCCCGGCGCGCGTCGTACTCGACCACGCCGGAGCGGCATCCGACCCCGCGTCACCTATTTGTGGCCGCTTCCTCGCTTCGGGAAATGCATTTGTAAAGTGCATTCCAGCAATATTTCGCCGATGGAAATGGGGCTGAAAATGACCGGCGGGCAAGCGGCCCATGGCGTCGGCACCGTTACGGCGGGGAAAGCGGAAGAAGACGGTCGACCGGGCCGCCTTGCGCGGCCCGGGGTCATCGGCATTCAGGCTTTCGGACCTTCAGGCTTTCACGCCGGTCACGATGCTGTAGTACCCGCAGGTCGGCACGGTCCGAATCCCGACGAAGCCGACCTCGGCCAGCATCGCGGACAGCGCTGCCGAGGTGTATTGCTCGCCTTCCGTCCACGCGATCATCACCACGCTGTAGCCCGCCGCCGCGAGCGGCCCGCTCCTGTCGTCGCGCAACAGCACCTCGTGCAGCGCGACGCGGCCGCCGCTCGGCAATGCGTCGAAGCTCTTGCGGGCGAGCCATGCGCCCTGCTCCGGCGACCAGTCGTGAAAGATGTTCGAATAGAAATGCAGGTCCGCCGGCGGATAAGGGTCGGCCCACATGTCGCCCGGATGCAGCGTGATCCGGGCGCGCAGCGCCTCGTCGTCGACGAACTCGCCGTGGATGTCGCACACCCCGCCCAGATCGAACAGCACGCCGCGCAGCGCCGGCCATGCGGTCAGCGCGCCATGCAGATGCACGCCCGAGCCGCCGCCGACGTCGAGCATCACGCGGTGCGCGGACAAGTCGAGCCGCGTCGGCCACACCTGCGCGTGCGCCGCGCCCGCGCCGTGCAGCGCGCGCGTGAAGCGCAGGCCCAGCTCGGCCTGACGCTCGTGCGTGCTGAAGATGTCGTCGGTGTCGTAGGCGCGCGGCGCGTCGCGACGCAGCGCCGCCTCCAGCCCCGCGAGCGTGAAATTGCCGGCGTGGTCGGCCATCAGGTCCCACAGCGCGCCCCAGTAGGTAGGGCTCGATTCGATCAGGTAATCCTCCCCGAGCGGCGTCAGTGCGAACCGGTCCGCGTCGCGGCGCGCGAAGCCCAGCGCGACCGCCACGTTCGCGAGCGCCTCCGTCGGCCGCCGCGCGAGCGACAACGCGTCGCCCAGCTCCGCGAGCGTACGGGGGCCCTCGGCGAGCCGGCGGAACAGGCCGAACCGATGCGCGAGCAACAGCGCAGGAAAGGCGTAGAGACCCAGCATCACGTCGAACAACGCGGTGTCGTCTTGACGCACCAAAGTCGCGCTCATCATGCCCTCCCGTGCGTCGCGAGCGCCGCGCGCTCCATCGGCAAGGCCTGCGGCGCATCGGCTCGCCCGACGAACCGTTCGGCCTCCTCGGTCCAGGCGGCAAAGACGTCGAACACCCGGTCGACGAAATTCACGCAACGCTGCCTGACCTCGCCCGACAACGCGATCCGCTCCAGCGCGACGGTGTCGTCATCGCGCTGCAGATGGCCGCTCTCGAGCGCGAAATGATAGGCGCCCATGTAGCGCAACGGCCGGCCCGTCGCCGCCTGCCATACCTCGGCCGCGCGCGTCGTGAGCGCGAAGAGCACGTTGCCGGTCTCCTCGATCGCCTCGACGATCACGTAGCGCTCGACGCTGCCCGCCCCGCCGAGCATCGCGCACAACTCGTACATCAGGATCCGGCTGCGGCACGTGTCGTCGCGCCACAGCGTGCGCAGCGCGTCGGTGGTGGTGGTCGCGGCGTTCCAGCCGAGCGTATCGAGATCCTCGAGGAACCAGACCCAATGATGATCGTCCTCGCGGGTGTGCGCATTGACGCGCGCATCGTACGGGTCGCGCGGCGGCTCGCGGCGCAGCACGTAGCGGTTCAGGTCGGCGAAAGCCATCACGAAGAACGCCAGGCAGGGCATGAAGCCGAGCCTCGCCCGCGCCGGCAGGCTGTCGTCGCGCAGCCGCTCGAACAACGGCAGCGCGGCGTACGCGCGCTTGCGTCGCGCGATATGAGCAAAAACCGTCTCCATCTGTTGCCTCCCGTCGGGACAGGCAAACTCGCAGCGCGCAGGCCGGCGCGCCAACCCCGTTCGTGGCGACGCAATGCATCATGCGTTCGTCTGTTTCCGCCGATGAAATGCCGGGCGGTGTCCTCAATCTAGGATGGGCTGATCGAATGTCAAGCCGCTACCACCACCAGCGATCGAAACGCCGCGTGTAATTGAGGTCGACACCCTGGAACGTGCCGGTGTACGCCGACACCGACCAGAAACGGGTCAGGTTGAGCGTGGCCTTGAACGCGTTGCTGGCCGACTGCAGGCCCTGCTCGTAGCCGAGCACGAAGCGCTCGTTGATCGCCTTCGACACCATCACGACCTGCGGATCGGTGAGGCCGACCTCGCTGCGGCCGATCGAGAACTCGTCGAGCCCGAAGGTCTGCGCGACGCGCTTGCCGGTGGCGCTGCCGAGCAGCGCGAGCGCGGTGGTCATGGTGTTCTGCTGGCCCAGGTTGTTGCCCTGGTCGGTGCCGTGGCCGAACAGCAGCCACGACAGCTTTTCGTTGTCGGCGACGTTCGGCTCCGACACGAGTTTCGCGACCGGCGCCTGGACCGTGCCCGTCACCTGCACGCCGGCCTCCACTTCCTGGTTGCGGCGCATCGCGAGGATGTTGATGCCGGGGTTCGACACCGGCCCGTTGAAGGTGAAGAAACCGTTCTCGATCGCGAGCTTGCGGCCGAACGAGGTGTAGGTCGAGCCTTCCGTCACGCGCACGTTGCCGACCGCGCGCAGCGGCACGCCCGGCGCGCTCATCACGGTGATCGTGCCGCGCAGGCCGAGATCCGCGCCATGCCCCTTGAAACGGAAGTCGCTGCCGAGATCGATGTCGACGTTCGCGCGCGGCGCGAGCGACGGCGCGGGCTTGTCGGCGGCCGGCGCCGGCTTCGCGATCGCGGTGCCGGTGCTCGTCTCGCCGCGCACGGTGCCGTCCGGCCGCACGATCACGACGTCGTCCGACAGATGCGGCGCCGATTCCTCGGGCAGGTCGAACAGCGCGCGGTCGACGGTGAACTTGCCGTTGATCGCGACCCCGCCGCGCGCGCCGTCGTTCTCGACCGTCGCCTTACCCGACAGCGACAGCTTGCGGTCGGGCGCGGCGAACAATTCGAGCTTGTCGGCGACGATGCTCGCGGCGAGGTCCGGCTCGTTGCCGTCGAGGCGCACGCGGCCGAGCACGCGCAGCGTGCCCTGCCCGCCGTGGAACTCGACCTGCTGGAACTCGACCAGGTTCTCGGTGAGCTTCACGCGCACGATGCCGTCCTTGAGCTGCACGCCCTGGTCGACCATCGTCGCCGACAGGCCGTCGCCCGTCAGCATCCCCGACAGGTTCGGCTTCGCCGGCGTGCCGCCCAGCGTGAGCTTGAGCGCCGCGTGCCCGTCGAGCAGATAGCTCGGGCCGAACAGGCCGCCCGTGGTCTTGAGCGCGGGCACCTCGACGTCGATGCGGCCGGACAGCGGCGCGTCGGCGGCGGGCGCGAGCACGCCGTCGCGCAGCGTGAACGGCACCGCGAGCGACGCGTCGAGCGTGCCGATCCGGTTCGCCTGCGCGCGCACCGTCGCGTCGAGCCGGTTGCCCGCGCCGAACGCGGCGCGCGCCGTGATGTCGGTGATGCCGAGCGAGGCGACGCCGCGCCCCGATTCGAGCGTCACGTCGCCGCTGCGGCGCTTGATCTGCAGATAGCCGCTCGCGGTGTCGGCGAGCGCGAAATCCCAGTCGCCGTCGAGCACCAGGTCGGTGCGCAGCGGCGCGCGCGCGCCCGTCAGCTCCTCGCGGATCGTCAGCGCGCGCGCGACCGACAGGTTCGAGATCGCGCCCGCCGAACGCAGCTTGCCGTGATCGAGCGCGAACGATTTCAGATCGAGCTGCGCGCCCTCGACGCCGAGCCGCGTCGCGCCGAGCAGCACGCGGCCCGCGCCCGCCGACACGGTGAGCGGCGCGTCGAGCGACACCGACGGCGTGCCGCGATTCGCGAGCCGCGTCACGGTGCCGTCCCAGCGCGGCCCCTCGCGCGTCTCGACCAGCCCGCCCGCCGCCGCGACGCTCAGGTTGATCACGCGGCCGCCCGCGGCGCCGAGCGCGGCGGCCTCGAAGCTGTGCTTCGCGCGCGTGCCGTTCAGGTTCGCCGACGCGCTCTTGAGCCGCACCGCGCCGAGCGCGAGATCGGCCGCCTGCGCGTTGAAGACGAGCGCGCCGTGCGCGCCGTCGCGGATCTCCGCCTGCCCCTGCGCGCTGCCGATGCGGTTCTCGCCGAACGCGACGCCGCTCGCCTTGAACGCGGCGCTCACGTCCGGATGCGCGAACGAGCCCGTCAGGTCGCCGTTCGCCTGCAGCAGCCCGGCGAGCCCGAAACCGAGCCGGTCGAGCTGCGGCGCGTCGACCGCGAAGCGCAGCCGATCGCCCGCCGCGCCGAAGCTGCCTTGCAGATCCACTTGGTTGCCCGCGATCGACAGGTTCACGTTGCTCGGCAGGATCCGCGCGCCCGCCATCTGCAAGGTGCCCTGGCCCGTCAGCGGCAGGCGGTCGTACACGCTGTCGCCGAGCTTGAACTGCGCGCGCGTCGTGAAGCCCGGTTCGAGCGCGCCGCTCGCCGCGAGCGTGCCGTTGACGCGCGCCGTGCCCGCGCGCGGGCCGCTCGCTCCCGGCCGCGTGCCCGCCGCCGTCAACGCGAGCGGATCGAAGTCGGTGAGCGTCGCCTTCAGGTCGTAGCTGCTGCGCGCGTCGTGCTTGAGGGTGCCCGCGAGATCGACGCGGCCCTTGCCCGCCGTCACGCGCGCCTCGCTGATCGCGATCTGGCGCGGTTCGAGCGCGACCTTCGCCTTCGCGCCGAGCGCGAGCTTCGGATCGCCGAGATCGAACGCGATGGTCTGTCCGCCCTCCGCGAGCGTCACGCCGACCGGCCCGCCGAGCTTCATCGGCCGCAGCGCGGCGACGAACGCGTTCAGGTCGAGATCGGCGACCTTCAGGTCGAAGCGCCCGCGCCCGCCCGCGAGCGCGCCGCCGCCCGTCACGCTGCCGCCGCGCAGCAGGCGCCGGGCGCGGCCGTCGATGCGCTGCGCCTGCGCGTCGAGCCGTACGTCGGCGCGCGCGTCGAGCACCGGCAGCAGGTTGTCGCCGAGCGGGCCCGGCTTCGCGTTGACGATCGACACTGGCCCGGTGACGACGAACGCGCCCGGATGGCGCGGATCCGCCGGCGCCGGCGCGAGCTGCGCGCGCACCGCGAGATCGGCGAGCGGCGCGCCCGGCGCGAAGGCCTGCGGATTCACGTGATCGAAGGCGAGCGTCGCGCGCGTGAGCGGCACGTCGGAGAACGGCGCGGCCTCGATCTGGGCGCGCCCGTTCAGCTTCATGCCCGAGGCGTCCAGCTCGGCCACCAGCGCGGCGAGCGAGCCGGACACCCGGGCCTGCGCGTTGACCGGCTCGTCGGCGAACTTGCCCGTGTAGGCCGCGTCGCCGGCGATCGCGAACGGCCGCACGCCGTCGAGCCGCGCGCGCGCGCTCAGCGCGCCGAACGGCGTGTCGAGCCGTTCGAGCGTCGCGTCGTGATGGCGGCCGTCGCTGCGGCCGCTGAACACGAGCCCGGCCAGTTCGGTGGTGGAGCCGCCTTCGTGGATCGACAGCGTGTCGAAGCGCAGGTCGCGCACCGTCAGTTGCAGCGGCAGGCGCAGGTCCGCCGGCAGGGTCGTCGGCGACGGCGGCGACGGCGGGATCCGCACGTCGATCGCGCCCGCGCGCAGCGTGTCGATCGTGAGGCGCAGCGGCGCACGCGTGAGCGCCCAGCGCCCGCTCACGCGGTCGATCCGCACCTCGGTGCCGGCGCCGTCGGGGCTGGTCCACGCGAAACCGGACAGACGCACGCCGTGCGCCAGCGAGCCGCCCTCGAGCGTGCCCGCGAGACGGCCGCCGAGCAGCTTCACCGCGGCCTGCCACGCGATGCGCGTGCCGCGCTCGGTCGCCACGGCCGCGACGAGCGCGCCCGCCAGCAGCGCGACCAGCAGCGCCAGCACGCCGAGCGTCCACGCGAGCGCGCGCAGCGGCCGCCTGCGGCGCGGGGCGGGCGGCTCGGTGCCGGGTGCGGCGTCGGCGGGCGGCGGGGCGGAAACGTCCTGGGTCATGCGGGTTCGCGGTCTCGAAGATCAGAAGGCTATGCCGAGCGTCAGGTACGGCCTGACGCTCCGGTTGCGCAGCCCGTAGGCCACGTCGAAATTGACCGGGCCGACCGGGCTGCGCCAGCGCGCGCCCAGGCCGATGCCCTGGTAGAACACTTTCTCGCCCCACGCGTCGGTGGCGGTGCCGATGTCGAAGAAGGTCGCCGCGCCCCAGTCGTGGTTGAACCAGTGCTGGTACTCGGCCGTGCCCGTCACCAGGTACTTGGTCGGCAGCACCGAGCCGTCGACGTTGTTGCCGATGCTCTGGTAGCCGTAGCCGCGCACCGAGTTCGAGCCGCCCGCGCGGAACAGCAGCGACGCCGGCACGCCCGCCGAGCTGCCGCCCGTGAACACGCCGCCCAGCTCCGCGCGGAACACGAACAGGTCGCGCTTGCCGAGCGGCAGGTACTGCTGGCCGCGCGCGTAGCCGCGCACGAAGGTCTGGTCGGTTCCCACGCCCTTCACCGCGAAGCCGGCTTCCGCGTGGATCAGGTTGCCCGAGCGCGGGAACAGCGGATCGTCGACGTTGCGGCGCGTCCAGGCCCACTGCGGCACCAGCGCGCGGCTCGTGGTCGGGCCGGCGGCGTTCTGGTCGAGCCGGTCCTGGTAGTACATCAGCGAGTACGAGTAATCGATGAACTGGCCGGTGCGGGTGCGCTGCAGGCCGACCCGCGCGCTATAGATGCGCGTATCCGACACGTTGGTGTTGGTGTACGACGCGAGCACGCTGTTGGTCCACGCCTTCTCGCCGGGCGGCATCGACAGCTGGATCTGGCCGTACTGCTGGATCTGGTCGAGCCGGCCCGACACCGACAGCGGCCACGCGGCGCCGAAGGTGTCGAGATAGGTGTACGAGCCCTGCACGTGCGGGCCGGTGTCGGTGGAGTAGCCGACCCCGCCGCGCACGCTGTTGTACGGGTACTCGCTGACCTTGACGTGCACCGGCGTGCGCTCCGGCTGCTGCGTGTCGTCGCCGACGTCGATCGCGACGCTCGCGTAGTACGGCGTGTTCTGCAACTGGCGCTGCAGTTCGTTGATGCGCTGCACGTCGTAGATCTCGCCGACCGACAGCGGGCTCACGTTGCGCACGATGCGCTCGGGATAGCGCTGCACGCCCGACACGTCGAGCGGCCCCATCGTGAAGGTCGGACCGCTGTCGAACGCGACCGTGAGCTTCGCGTGGCCGGCGCGCGGATCGATGCGCGCCTCGGACGCGGTGATCTTCCCGCCCAGGTAGCGGCGCGACTGTAGCTGCTTGAGCGCGGCGCGCTTGGCGTCATCCCAGCCGGACTGCGTGAACGGATCGCCGGGCTTCAGCGAGAACGCGAAGCGGGTGGCGGCCTCCTGTTTCGGATCCTCGCCGTCGATCGGCCCGCTGAAGTTCAGCTCGACCGCCTCGACCGTGGTCTGCGGGCCCGGATCGACCGACACGGTGACGCTGCGCTTGCCGTCGCGGGTGCGCACGTCGGTGCGCACCACGGGCGAAAAATAGCCTGCCGTCGCGGTCAGGTCGCGCACCTGCTGCGGCGTCGCGGTGACGAGGAAGTCGAACTGGTCGTCGCTGATGTCGTCGCGCGGCGCGAAGCGGGCGATGTCGAGATGCTGCTTGAGCAGCGCGCGCACGGAGCGCGGCGCGTCGATGTCGACGCCGTACTTGGCGGCCGCGGGCCACGCGCAGGTCAGCGCGACGCACGCGAGCAGCGCCCGCCAGCCTTGCGCCGGCAGCCGGCCGCGCCGCCGGGGCGCCGGCTGCCCGTGATCGCCGCGCGTCGCCGCGCGCTGTTGTCTCGCCTGCCCTGCCAAATACGACCTCCGCGTCGGATTCCTGTGAATAAACCGCCATTTGACCACACCGGCGCGACCCCGCCGCCGCGCCGAGCGTGAAAGATGTTCAAGCCGCGCGACGCGGCGGGAGCGCATTCGACGCCGGATTGCGCCGACTGTTCCCCGCATTGCGGTAAAATCCCGTCGATCGTATTCCGGCGCGCTGCGCCCTCCTCTGAACGGAAGCCCGAACCATGCCGTACCAGTCCGATGTCACGCAATTCCTGAATCAGTTGAAGCAACAGAAGCCGACGCTCGAGGAAGAGCAGCGCAAGGGCCGCTCGCTGCTGTGGGACAAGCAGCCGGTCGACCTCGACGAGCGCGCCGCGCAACAGGAATCCCGCGTCCAGCAGACGTCCTACGTCTACTACCAGAACTTCTGACGCCGTGAGCGCCGCGGACGAGGCCGGCGCCTCGCAACCGGAACAGGCGATCGCCGCCCCGGCGGGCGCCGACTCGACGCCCGACACCGTCGACGGCGTCGCCGCCTTCGCGCGCCTGTACGGCGAGCCGCTCTTCAAGCTGCCGCAGGACCTGTACATCCCGCCGGACGCGCTCGAGGTGTTCCTCGAAACCTTCGAGGGTCCGCTCGACCTGTTGCTGTACCTGATCCGCAAGCAGAACTTCAACGTGCTGGACATCCCGATGGCGCAGGTCACCATCCAGTACCTCGGCTACGTCGACCAGATCCGCGAATCGAACCTGGAACTGGCGGCCGAGTACCTGCTGATGGCGGCG
>NZ_JAAGNW010000080.1:0-5050 GCF_010645215.1 Burkholderia multivorans
CGTTCCGCGTCGATGGCGATTGGCTGTATCTCGACGGCCGACCTGTCATTCACGTCACGCGGGCCACGCTGCCGCCGCTCGCGTCGCGCATCGATCACGTGGCGATGCGGATCCAGGAGCGCGGCGAGTGGCAGGCGCTGCTCACGCGCCTGCAAACGCACGGCTTCCGATACCGCGTCAGCGAAGTACCGCTGTCCGGCGAAGTGCAGGTGTTCGTCTCCGTCATCCCCGGCGTGAACGTCGAATTCGTCGCGTCGCGCGCCGTCGGCGCGCACCAGCAAGCGTCATGACGACGCAACCGGAAAGAAGTCCGATCCGCACGCATTCCACTCCCTACTCTTTCACCGTATCCCGAGAACCCATGAACATTCGTTTCCCGATCGCCCGCCGCATGCGCGCACTGGCTGCCGCAACCCTCATTCCGTCCGCGCTGATTGCGCCCGCGCATGCCGCTGGCGGCGATCTCGTGCAGCCGGAGGTGCTCATCGTCGATCAGAGCCTGCCCGCCGGCCAGGCCGAGCAGCAGATACTCGCGGCGCGGACCTACGACACGTTCTGGTCGACGGGCGACGAAGCGCAGGCGCGCGCCGCGCTCGCCCCCGACTTCACCGACCGGACGTTGCCGCCCGGGCGCCCGCAGGGCATCGCCGGGGCGCTTGCGGCATCGAAGTGCTTTCGCGGCGCGGTGCCCGATGTGCGTTGCGAGGTGAAGCAGATGATCGTGGCAGGGGATCGCGTGATCACGCATTTGCGCTTCACGGGGCATTTCACCGGGAAACTGAAGGACGTCCAAGGCCACGGGCAGCCGATCGATTTCATCGCCACCGATATCTACCGGATCCAGAATGGCCAGATCGCGGAAAACTGGCACCTCGAAGACATCCTGACGTTCCTGCGGCAGGTGGGCGTCGTCAAGATGTGAGTGTCGGCCGTGGCCGGTCCGCTACGCGCGCAGGCCGCTTCGTGAAGAGGGACGGTGTTGGTGATACAGTCGCGCCGCCGGCCCCGGTGCCGCCCTTTCCCGAACGAAGCAGCCTTCCGAGGCAGTCGATCATGCCCAATCCCGGTATAGAACACCTGAGCACGGATAACCTCGGCGATATCCGGATGTTCGTCGAGGCGGCCGGACAAGGCAGTCTTTCCGCCGCGGGCCGGAAGCTGGGCCTGTCGCCCGCGGCCGCGAGCGCGAGGCTGGTGCGGCTCGAAGCCGCGCTGAGTACGCAGTTGTTCGAGCGCACGACACGCAAGCTCCGCCTGACCGACGAGGGGCGCATCTATCTCGCGCACTGCCAGCACGCGCTGCAGACCCTCGACGACGCGCGCGCCGCCCTGCAGGCAGGGCGCGCATCGATCGGCGGAAAGCTGCGCGTTTCCGCGACGTCGGACTTCGGACGGGGCACCCTGCGGCGCTGGCTCGAAGCCTTCGCCGTGCATCATCCGGACATCCGCATTGCACTGACCCTGTCCGACCAGCTCTCGCATCTCCTGCACGACGACCTCGATCTCGCCATCCGTTTCGGAAATCCGCCGGACAGTACGATGGTGGCGAAGCGGCTGGCGGCGAACCGGCGCGTGTTGTGCGCGTCGCCTGCCTATATCGCGGCGCACGGCGCGCCGGATCATCCGGACGAGCTGGCGCGGCTGGACTTCATCCTGTCGTCGGGGCTCCCGGCAAACGCATGGCGCTTCACGCGGCATGGCGAGACGGTCGCGTTCCAGGCGCCGGAAAGCCGCGCCTGGGAGACGAACGACGGCGCCATTGCGCGTGAATGGGCGCTGGAAGGCCGCGGCGTGGTGATGAAGTCCCTGTGGGACGTGCATGCCGATCTACGGGCGGGTCGGCTCGGCGTGCCGCTGCCCGACTGGCGCAGCCCGGACGCACCGGTCAATGCGCTGTTCCAGCGCAGCCAGTTCATGGCGCCGCGCGTGCGCGCGCTGCTCGATTTTCTCGCGGAGCGCTTCGCCGAGACGGCGGTCGAGCTTGAACCGTTTCTGTGAGACGTCTTCTCGCTGCCGGGGGTGCGGCGACTGCGCCGGATCCCGGTCCGCATGCGGGCCTGTCGCGAGCGGCACGATTCCGATCGCACCGCTTCATCGGTCACGCGATGCGCGGGCCGAAGCGAATCGGCGGGCTCGGACTCACTGGCGGATACGGCTGAGGATCTGCCGATAGATCTCGGGCGCATTCCGGTTCGTTGCGCGCGCAGCCATCCCGAGTTGCTCGCCCAGGAACCGCCACCCTTGAGCGGGAATCCGTGCATCCCACGGCGCGCCCCAGCCATCGAGATTGGCGATGCCCACCGTGGCCTCCACATACGCGGCGTGGAAATCGCCGGCCTGCAGCCGCAGGGCGGACAGCAGGAACCTCGGCTCCGCGCATTGGGATACAAGCTGGATGCAGGCCCTGAGCGCTTGCGCGGCATGGCTGGCCGGAGCGGCGAGCGCCTGTTCGTACAGCGTGGACAAGCGGCGTTCCTGGACGTCGCTGATGCTGGGCGCGTGGAGAAACGATCGCGGCACGAAGCCGATGCTTCGAAATCCTTCGCACATGCTCGACAACCACAGCGCATCGATTTGGAACAGGGTTCGCCGTTGCTCGGCTTCGTTGGCGAGATCGAGCAGCCGCAAGGCGCGGCACTGCGCGGCCGACACGCGCAGTTCGCCATCGCCCGCGTGGGTTCGTATGCGTAACGGCCCGCGCACCGACGCGAGGCCGACGCGTGCGGACGCCCGACGAAGACTCTCCCGATCGAGGACGCAAAACGCATGGGCGAGCGCCTCGGCTCGTCGCCCGACGACCTTCGCAACCCGGTCGCGTTCGCGCGGCGCGATGACGCGCTGACGAAAGTACTGGGTCGAGTAGATGCTGTGAATCAGGCCCGCGAGACGGATGTCGGGGCCGGCTCCCCACCCCGACAGCACCTCGTAGGTCCCCAGCAGATGATCCCAGAGCGTCGAGCCGGAATGGGCGATGCGCGTCGCGTCCGCGATGAGGGTCAGCGCGGCGTTCAGGCGGCCTTCGTCGGGGGCGGCGTCGCGCATCGCGGCTTCGGGCTCAGGTGCGCCCGGTCTCGTCCGCAACGCCGGCGAGATGCGGCACGAGGCGCTTGCCGTCGAACGAGGCGAGCGTGTCGCGCAGCGCGGCGATGCACGCTGCGAGGTGCGGTTCAAGCTCGGCGGCGTCGGCGTGGCCTGCGCCGGTCAGGAACGGCTGCAACGCGCCCGGCACGTCGGCGAGCGATGCTTTCAATGCATCGACCAGCACGTCGCCCACGGTCGCGCCGCTATGGTTGAACGCCATGTTCAACGCGAGCGATCCGCCGTCGCCCGCCCGCGCCTTGTGCCACAGGCCGGGCGGCAGGCATAGCAGGTCGCCGGGGTAGAGCGTGACCTTGCGAATCTTCTGCCGCGCGACGGCCCGATGCACGGCGGCCATGTCGGTGCGCGCCGAATTCTCGGTTGGAAACAGCGTGTGGGGCGACGTGGCGTACCACCAGGTCTTCTCGCCGTCGAGTTGCAGCGTGGTGGCGGTTCTCGCGTCGTAGTGAAAGTCGAAGCCCGAGGACGGCGGCGACAGATAGGCGCGGAAATCGACCTTCCCCGCGAAGCCGATCTCGCGCCGGACCCGGCGCGCCGCCGTTTGCAGGGAGCGGTGCGCAAGCTGGATGCCCGTCACGCAGATCGTGGCGCCCGCCTCATACATTTCCCGGATGTCGGCGGGGCCGATGGTCGCCTGCTTCAATCCGCCGAATACGCAGCGAATCTCGGTCACCTTGTCCAAGCCGAAGATCACGCTCGACGGCTTCATCAGGAAATCGAACTTTCCCGGTTGGCCACGAATCAGGAGCGGGCGTTTGCCGAAGGACTCGCGCAGAAACGCATCGATCGAGATCGGATCGAGAATTTTCGCGAGGGTCGCGCGTGGGGGCGCATGGATTTTCACGTCGTGCTTTCCTTGATGCGGCGTACGAGGGCATCCGTGTCCAGACCATGTGCGCGCCTCAGGTCGGCGATGGCGCCCGATTCGCCATGCCATCCCGACGGCCAAGACAGGGCGCGCACGGTGATGCCCGGCGGGGCGACCCTGCGAACGGTGTCGGCCAGGCCGCCGACCGGCCCGTGGTCTTCGAGGACGACGATGTCGCGCAGGCGCGGCTCGCTCGTGAGCCAATGCGCAAGCACGGTGTCGCCCAGCTGCGCGACGTGCCGCCACGGGATCGGCACGCCGTCGGCCGCCAGCGCCTGCACGGCCTCCTGCGCCCAGTGCGATGCATATCCGCAGGACAGCAGCACGGTCTCGCCGGCCACGCCGTTGCTGCGCACGACGCCCGGCGGCAGCCGCAGGTCGCCGACCGGCTCCCGGCTCGTTCTCAGGTAGGCCGGGCGGGGTGAGGCCGTCAACGATTCGACTGCCCGTTCGACGTCGGCGGCGTCCGCAGGCGCCCAGAGATCCACGCCGCCGATGGCGGCGAGGACGCCGAGGTCCGACAGGCTGGCATGGCTCGCGCCGTTGGTGCCGCTCGCCGCGCCCGCGTGCGAGCCGATCATCACGACGGGCAGCCCCTGCGACGCGACGCAGGTGCGGATCTGATCCGCGCCTCGATGGCACAGGAAGGCGCTGAACGAGAACACCCAGGGCCATTGCCCGGTCACGGCCAGCCCGGCCGCAACGCCGATGAGCGCTTGCTCCGCAATGCCGGCCTGGACGAACCGGGCAAACACGGGCCGCCCCTGCGGGTCGTACAAGCCGTACGAATCGCCCAGGTCGCCGTCGAGCACCCAGATACGGTCGCTTTGTTCCGCTTTCCTTCGCAGCTCGTCGACGATCGTCAGCGCCAGTCGTTTCATGCGGCAAGCCTCTCATCGATCCGAAACAGAAAAAAACGCCGCAATGCGTGCCCATTCGTCTCCCGACAATTGGGTGCAATGGCGACGGAACCGATCGAGTGCGAGCCCGAGGCCGTGGCCTTTGACCGTGCGCGCCAGCAAGACGGTAGGCCCACGCCGGGCACCTTCGACATGGGCGCGCGCAGCGTCGATCAACGCATCG
>NZ_JAAGNW010000080.1:5060-13665 GCF_010645215.1 Burkholderia multivorans
GATGTCGTGTCCGTCCACCTCATCCGCCGTCCAGCCGAATGAGCGCCACTTGGCGAGCGCGTCCGGCAAGGGCGTGGCGTCCAGCCGCACGTCGTGGGCCCAGCCGCACTCCTGTTCGCCATTGAGATCCACGACCACGTGCAGGTTCGACACGCCGTAGCGGGCCGCCAGCATCGCGGCTTCCCACACCATGCCTTCCTGGCATTCACCGTCGCCGAGCACCACCCACACATGGCGCGACTGCCGCGCAAGCGCCATCCCCAGCCCGACGGCGACGCCCTGACCCAGCGCGCCCGACGAAAAATCCATGCTGGCCAGCCGGGTGCGATCGGGATGACCCTGCAGCGGGGAACCGGCTGCGCCGAACCGGTCGAGCGGACCCAGATCGACGCCGGCCTGCTGCAACACGGCATAAAGCGCCATGCTCGCATGGCCTTTCGACAGCAGCAGCGCGTCGCCGCCTGTGTCGAGCGCCGCCATCGCGCGTGCGGCGGGCAGCGCAAGCAGGATCTCGACGCAACTCAAGGTGCCGCCCACATGGCCGCCGCCGTTCGCGCGCAATCCCGCCAATATCGCTTGCCGCACCCGCGGTGCTACACTGGCTTCGGCCAATTCTGGCCGCACCAGCTGTCTGTCGGACGTCGCGCGCTTGCCGGTAGTGTTATTCATCCTGGATACGATTCCCTCCGCCCGGTTGGGATCGAACTGCCCTGACATTAGGATTCTCAAGGAAAGCCAACATGTCAACTCCCGAGCCGCTCAGCCTGGATATCGTCGTCACCTGGAGAGGGCGGCACGAGCTGGAACAGGCGCTCCCCTCCTTGTGCGAACTCGCCGCCCGGCATGACGGCGGCGTCACCGTGGTCAACTACGGCGGCGATTCCGTTCAACTGCGCGACCTGATGGGCGGGCACGCGGCACGCGTCCAGGTGGTGCACGTCGACGAGCCCGGCTGGTTCAACAAGGCGCGCGCCCAGAATATCGGCGCCGCGCATACGCGTCGCCCGCTGCTGTTCTTTTGCGATTGCGACATCGTCATTCCGGACGGTCAGCTCGACGCGCTGGTCCGGCAGCTTCGCGCCGAACCCGCCGCCTTCGGCACCGTCGCGGGCGTGACGGAAACCGTGCGCAACGCGCGCAACGGCGGCCAGGTCGCGATGTTCGGCTATCACCTGAAGCTGCGCCTCACCAACGGGCGCGCGCTCGAGATCATCGACAACGAAGAGGACGCGGCGGACGGCACGCGCCAGGCGCCCGGCTTGCTGATGGTGCGTCGCACCGGGTTCGAATGCATCGGCGGCTACAACGGCTGCCTCGTGGGCTGGGGGTGGGAAGACCAGGACATGATCGCGCGGCTGACGCTGAGCGCCGGGCTCGCGCGATGCCAGAGCGGCACCGTGCTGCATGTGTCCCACGACGATGATGCGCGCATCCGTCACTATCCCCCCGTGCAGGATCGTTGGGAAAGCCGCGACCGCATGTTTCGGCAAGCCCTGGCCAACTACGATCGCGGTGATTGGCTCGGGACCTATGAGGAAGACGCCTTGCGCGCGACGACGCGCAGCCCGGTTTCAGCAGGTTGAGCCGTCCGCCGCGCCCAGCGTCGCGCGCAAGTGCGTCAGCAACGCGACCTGTTCGTCGAGCGCATCGGCCCGCCACGCGGCGAGCGACGCGGGCAGGCGAACCCCCAGCGCGCGTTCCGCATCGGCGATCGGGCGGGTCAGCACGTAACGCCCCGCTTCGACGGTCACGCCGTCGTGCAACGCATACGATCCGTTCAGTCGTTCGGCCTGCTCCGGCGTGATGTCGCGCGGCAGCGCGAGCCGGATACCGCCGGCATCCGCGCGCGCCGGATAGCCGCCGGGCCGACCATGCACGCCGGGCGCGTGGCCATGCCACGCGTCGGCGCGGCCGGCCAGCGCGCGCAGCATCGGCGCGGCCAGCGCGCCCGTCAGGCTGTTGAGCGTGGCGTCGGCGGGCAGGCGCACGGGCGCAGCCAACGCGGCCGCTTCATGCTCGGGCAGCCGGCTGCCGTCCAGCCACACGGCCGGCGCGGGCAGCCCGTTCCATGCGCCGCGCGTCATCGCGCTCACGTGCGCGTGATGCGCGAGCAGCGAGAGCGGCGTGCGATCGGTGCGGCCGCGCAGCATCGACGCCACGATGGCGATATTGCCGATGCCCCCCGCGACCGGCAGGCCGCGCTCGGTCAGCACGCGGTTGGTCAGGTCCGGATAGCAGCCGTTGACGAGATGCGCCTCGGGATGCGCCGCCGTCGCCGCGCGCATGACCCGGTCGGCGAGCACGGCCTGCAAGGGCAGCGTGCAGCCGTAGCCCAGCTGCGCGATCAGCCGCTGCCAGCCGCGCGTCATGCTCCACGGCGACTGCATCGACGCCACGGTCAACACGACGCGCGGGCGATACGCGTCGAACAGGCGCGCCAGCGATGCGGGCGCGTAGTCGCATGTCACGGGCGTCACGGCAATGCGATCCGCGCTGTCGCTTCCGAGCGCATTGGCGAGCGTCGCCAGGTGATGCACGGCCATCTCGTTGCGCGCTGCCGCAACCACCGTCATCGGCGCGTCGCCGCATCCGGCGAGGCCCATCAGCACCGCGTGGGCCAGCGAGCCGGAGCCCGCCACGATCAGATCGACGTCGCGCATGACGTACCCGCTCCCTTATCCCGATGTCGAATGGCGATTGATCCAGCCGCATGACACCAGGATCACCCACAGCTGTTCGTGCCACCGGTTGTCGTCGCCGATGTCGTCGTAGGCGCGCAGCCGCGACAGCAGCGTGGTCCGGAACCGGGGGCTCAGCGGCACGATGCGCCACAGGTCGGAATCGGCGATCTCGTCGAGCACCCGGGTGCGAAACCGCGCGTCCAGCAGCCAGTGCGCGATCGGCGCGAGCAGGACCTGCCGCTTGCGCATCACGATCTCCGGCGGCAGGTAGCGGCCGGCGACCTGCCGCAGCAGGCGCTTGGCCCACCAGGCATCGGCCTCGTGCCAGTAGCTCAGGCCGGGATCGAGCGCGGACGCCCAGCCGTAGACGTCCGGGTGCAGGAACGGGAAATCGAGGCGGGGGCCGTGCATGAGGACGTTGTCGGCGAGCGCCGGCAACAGCAGCTCGCCGATCCGGAACACGTACTCGTGCGCGGCCATCGCCTCCGTCGGCAGCGCCTCCGGCTTGGCCGCGAGCAGCTGCCGATAGAACCCGACGTCGTCGGCGAGCAGCGCGTCGACGGCCTGCGGATCCCGGCTCAGGCGGCGCATCTCGTCGAGGGTGAAGAATTCCGCAATGCCGAAGAACAGTACGTCGTCGAGGCCGAGCAGGCGCGCAAGCGGCAGGTCGTACAAGCCGGCGAGGTCGACGCCGAGCCGGCGTTGATGATGCATCTGCGCCGCGAGGCATGTCAGGGGCTTGTGGTAGCCGCCGAAGCATTCGTCCGCGCCCAGGCCGGAAACCGCGACGGCGTGGCCGTCCGCGACGGTCGCCTCGATCAGGGCCGCGTGGGTCACGGCGGCGGGCGCCGTGAGCGGGAACGGGGCGGCCAGGATGCGCTCCAGCAGGTGCCGGGCGTGGTCGACGTCGAGGCGCACGATCCGGTGACGGATGCCGGTGACGCACGCCACGGTGGCGGCGTAGTCGGTTTCGTTGAGGCCGTAGTGATCGTCGAAGGCGATCGTGTAGCCGGTGACGGCGTGACGCTCGCGCAGCAGCGCGGCCAGCAATCCGGAATCGAGGCCGCCGGAGAGAAACAGGGCGACGGGGCGTTCCGCCTCGGCGACCCGATGGACGGCGGTCCGGAGCCGCGACAGGGCCTCTTCCTGCAGGCCGGCCGCATCGTGCGATACCGGAAGCGCGTGAATGGGCCAGGCGGCGCGGCGAACGACAGGCGGCGCGCCCGGCGCGCACCTCAGCTCTTCGCCCGCGTGCAGCGCCCGGATGCCTTGCAGGAGCGCATGTCCCGCTTGCGCACGACCTCGCCAGAGGAGATGCAACAGCGAACCGACGTCGATTTCGCGCTTGATCCCGAGCGAGCGGACGAGCCGCTGCGGATCCCGATCCCACTCGATGCGGTCGCGCTTGATGCGGAAATAGAGCGGGCCGCGCGCATGCAGCGCGCGCCGGACGATCAGCGCGCCTTGCGTGTCACGCGAGACGTCGAGGTCGGCGGCGTCGCCGTCCGGCGAGGCCGCGCCCCAGGCGATCCGTTCGTCGTGCGGGTCGGCGCGCCAACCGGCGGGTCCGTGGCCGATCGGCGCGGTTTCCCGGGCGCGTTCGCGCAGCGCGGCGCAGCCCGCGTCGGTCAACGCCGCCGCGCCTCGCATCGGCAAGGCCTGCTTGCGCGCGCGCGGGATCAGACCTTGGCTTTCGCCGTGCGCTTCTTCGCGGCCGGCTTCTTCGCCGCGGCTTTGGTTCGCTTCTCGGCGGGCCGGATGATGATGCCGCCCTTCGTGTCGCCTTCGGCGCGCCGGATCGATCCGCCTTTCGTGTCGCCGCCATCCAGCGTGATTTCATAGCGCTGCTTATACAGCTGCTCGAGCGCGTCGAGATCGCTGGAAATGGTCAGCGCCTTTTTGCCGCGCTTGGCGGCGGGCTTGGCGGGATCAACGGCGGAAACTTTGTTGGATTTCTTTTTGGTTGCCACGTCTGCTCCTTTCCATAACGATGTGAAGGGAACCCCGGTCAACATACGATGCGCCGCAGTAACACGGTGATCGTTGCATGGTGACGGCGTGCAACGATTATAGGAGATATAACTCGATACTCCGTTATTTCGCATAACTCACACAATGCTGACCGCCTGCCTGATCGTCCATAACGAAGCGCGCGTATTGGCGCGGTGCCTGGCGTCCCTGGCGCCGTGGATCGACGCGTGCTGCATCGTCGACAGCGGCTCGACCGACGGGACGGTCGACATCGCGCGGCAAGTCGGCGCGCAGGTGCAGGTGATGCCGTCCCTCGCGGACGCGCGCGGCCGAATGATCGACTTTGCCGCAGCGCGCAATGCGGCGCTGGCGATGGCGGGCGGCGGCTGGATCCTGTCGATCGATGCGGACGAGGTGCTGGCGATAGGCGATCGCGCCGAGTGGCGGCGCTTGACGGCCAGGCGCGACCTGCAGGCGATCGAGCTGGTGATCCTGTCCGGCGGCACCCGCTGGTATCTGCCGAGGGCGTTCCGGAAGCAGCCGTGGTCGACGTGGCATGGGCGCGTGCATGAATGGATCGCGCTGCGGGAGCCGACCTGCCGGACCGACTGCGCCACGCTGAGCAATCAACCGGACAAGACGGGCAAGGAATCGGCGGTCGAGCGCGATCTGCGTCTGTGCGCGCAGGCATTGCGCGACGACCCCGACGATCTGCGCGCCGTGCTCTATCACGCGCGCGCCCTGAGGCTCGCGAAGCGCCATGCCGAAGCCATGCCGCTCTATCTGCGCTACTGGCGGCAGGCGGAATTCCAGGCGGGCCGCTATACCGCCGTGCTCGGCGCAGCCACCTGCGCGCTCCTGATGCGCGATTTCGACGCATCCCGCCGCTATGCGCTGGCCGCGTACCGCATCGATCCCGGTCTCGCCGAGGCGTGCTGCGTGCTGGGGGATGTCGCGCTCGGCATGGGGCGCGCCGACCTCGCCATCGGCTGGTTCGAGAAAGCGCTGCGCAAACCCCTGCCCGGGACGGCGCAGACGCTGTTCGTCGACGAGAGTTGTTACGGGCCGTATCCGCGCGATCGTCTATGCTGGATTCGCGCGCAACTGCAAGCGCGCTAGTGCGTCAGCGCATCGATGCGCCAAGGGCATTCACGCCCGCACGATGCCGACTTCCGACACCGCCAGCAATCCGGTGAGCCGTACGTCGGCCTTCGTCTGGCGCGGGTTCACCACCAATCCGCTGTTGCGCACGATGTCGAGCCTCGACTCGGCGAGCGGCATCACCATGTGCCGCCCCCAGCAGCGCTCGGTCTCGTGGCCGAACGGCAGGTAGCCCGGTTGATTGTCGGGATCCAGGTGATCCCAGCGTTCGGGGCGGAACGTTTCGGGATCCTCCCAAAGCGCCGGATCGCGATGGCTCAACAGCGGCAGCAGCAGGATGTCGTCGTCGGGCCGGATCCGGTCGTCGATCTCGGGATACTCGGGCGAGGCGTTGCGCAGGATGTTCCAGGACGGCGGCAGCAGCCGCAGCGATTCATGGATGATGTTGCGGTTCGACATGCGATCGTCGAAGGGCGAGCCGAGCCACAGCGCATTGGCGACCAGCGTGGAAATCGTGAAGCAGACCGGCGCGGCCGTGCGCCGGTACAGGCCCATGGCATAGCGGCGTTCATCGTAGCCGGATGCGGCGGACACGAACGCCGCGGTGTCGGACGCGCCTTCCCGCAGCTTGACGGGGCGTAGCGCGGCCGCGGCGATGAACGCCCAGGTGAGCTTGGGCGTCAGCTCCAGGACGCGGTTCATCAGGAAGCGCAGCCGGTGCGGATCGTCGCCGAGCAGCAGGTCGCGCAGGTAGACGTGCCCGACATGCGGCCACGGGCCGCGGAAGTCGAGATCGTCGGGAAGCGGGCGTTTCAGGGCCGCGCGCACGTCGCGACCGATCGCCTGCATCTGCTGCAAGGCTCGCGGGCGCGGGATCGAGCGGCCGTGCAACGGCTTGAAGGTCGGGCGTTCGTCTTCGGTGGCGTACCGCGCGTTGAGGATCCGGTGGCTCAGTTCGGCCCCGGCGATCCCCACGGTATTGGCGTCCAGCCGGAACAGGTCCTTGCCGCGATGCTCGCGCATCAGCGCGTCGAGCCTGGGCGCGAACACGGTCGTCCGCGCGTGCCGGCCGCCGGCGGCCGAGGACGGGGTGGGCGCAATGGGCAAGGAACCACGCCCGGCGAACTGATCGGTAGCTTCACTGGACGCGGTTCGAGTCATCAGTGCGATTCCTTCAGGAAAAAAAGATGACGGTGCGGCGTATTAATACCAGAGATACCAGGCATAAGCCTTCAGGCTTTTTTTGGAAGCGAGCTTGTCTTTGAGCGCAAACAGGACTTTCATGAATTACCCTCGTTTTTTCATTGGAAATAAGCCGCCGTTGGCGGGCGGCATGGATGGGAATCATGCTGCTGTCGAACCCATGCGCAAAGGCAGGACAAGCCTGCCTCGCGCAAGATGTACATATTGAGATATGCACATTTCGAGAATAAATCAGACCAATATTTGCAAGTAAATCAATTTCTTTAACATGAACAATGATGGCAAATGGTTGAAATGCCGGATGCTATGGTCATGCGTAATTGATTCGAGATGACGCCGGCACGCGTCGCCCCGCCGACAGCGGGGCGACGCGTCCATCAGCAGCGATGGTTCACGAGCAGTTCGAGGCGGCGGTCCGCGCCGAGCAGATACTGCGGGCCGTTGTAGTACGCCGCCTGCACGTAGCGGCGGTTGAACACGTTGTAGGCGCGCGCGGTCAGCGTCGTATCCTTGCGCGGCTTCCAGGCGAGGCCGAGATCGACGGTGGTGTACGACGGCATCACGAGCTGGTTCGCCGCGTCGGCATAGCGCTTGCCGACGTACTTGACGCCCGCGATGCCGGTCCACGCGGGCGCAAAGCGCCAGCTGACCCACAGGTTCGCGAGCCGCTGCGGCGCCGAGATGGGCACGTTGCCCGCGCGCGAGACGGTCGCGCCGCCGGACGCCTGCTGGAAGTCGTCGTATTTCGCGCGCAGGATCGCAACGTTCGCGTCGATGCGCCAGTCCCTCGCGATCTCTGCGCCGAGCGTCGCTTCGAGGCCGCGCGACGACTGCTGCCCGACCTGGATCGACTGGTTCGGGTTCACCGGGTCGGCCGTCACGAGGTTGTTCTTCACGATCCGGTACGCGGCCAGCGTCCATTCGGCCTTGCCGTCGAGGAACGATTGCTTCACGCCGATCTCGATCTGCTTGCCGGTCGCGAGCGTGAAGTTCGCCTTCGATGCGTTCAGCATCAGCAGCGAGCCGACCGGATCGGCCGAGACCGAGTACTGGCCATACACCGCGAGGCCGGGCCGCACGTCGTACACGGTGCCGATGCGCCAGCCGGTGTTCGCGAACACCTTCGTGAACGCGCTGCCGTTGACGAGATCGTCGCGGTTCACGCTCGCATGGTCGTAGCGCAGCCCGCCGATGACCGACCAGCGCGGCGTGATTTCGAGACGGTTCTCCGCGAACAGCGCGTACTGGTTCGCCTGGCTCCGGTACTTCGGATAGGTGCCCGCGGTGTTGATGAAGCTGCCCGGATCGAAGCTGTACGGATCGACGGTCGAGGCGCCCGAGTACGGTGAATTGTTGTCGTGCTGGAAGCGCGTGTGGTTGAACTCGACGCCCGCCGAGAAGGTGTTGCGCATCCCGAGCAGCGCGCTGCTCACGGTGGCCGTCGTCACGTTGCCGTATTGCTCCTGGTCGTGGAAGATTTCCGTGTAGCTGCTGCGCTGGACCTGCCCGCTCGTCGGCAGGTACGCGTAGTACTCGGCGTCCTTCCAGTGGCGGTTGCTTTTCATCCGGTACAGCGTGCTCGTCACGTTCAGGCTGTCGCTCGGCTGCCAGTTCGCCGCGACCGTTGCCCAGCTGTCGCGAAACGCGAT
>NZ_JAAGNW010000080.1:13675-21759 GCF_010645215.1 Burkholderia multivorans
CCGACGTTGTAGTTCTTCTTGTCCAGCGCGCGATCCAGCGCGCCGTTGACGAGCGGGATGCCGAAATACTGCATCGGATGCTGGAAGCCCTGCGCGTAGGACGCCGTGACGTACAGGTCGGACGTCACGTCGTAGCGCAGCGCGCCCGAAACGGACAGGTTGCGCGAATTGCCGCGATCGACCCAGTTCGACGAGCGGTTGCCGCTGATGTCGAAGCGGTAGGACAGCTTGTCGTTGATCGCGCCGCCGCTGCCGAACGCGAGGCGCGCCGTGCCTTCGGTGCCGCCGCCGACCTGCAGTTCATTCCGGATCGGCGCGCGCGTCGGCTTCTTCGGCACGATGTTGACGACGCCGCCGATCGCGCCCTCCCCGTAGATGACCGAGGCGGGGCCGCGCAGCACGTCGATCCGATCGACCGACCAGATATCGAATGGAAACGTGGTGGCGAGCGCGCCATACGGGCGCACGCCGTCGTACAGCTGCGTCACCGACGAGGCGCCGACGAAGCCGCGCGCGCTCAGCTCGGAACCGCCGTTGCCGGGATGCGGCGATTCGCCGATGCCGGCGGCCCGGCTGACCGCGTCGACGATCGTGCTGTCGCCGCGCGTATCCAGCTGGGCGCGGTCGATCTGTTCGACGCTGGCGGGGGTTTCGAGCGGCGTCAGGCCGAGATGGCTGCCGGTGTCGAGCGGCTGTTTCAGCGGGGGCTGCTTGCGCGCATCGACGCGGATCGGCGCAAGCGTCGCGCCGGGCGCGTCGGCATTGTCGTCCTGGGCCTGGCCGGCGAGCGGGAAGGCGATCAGCGCGGCGGCCGCGGGTAGCATCAAACGGTACTTCATGAGTCAACTTCCTTTGAATCGAAGAGGGGCGTCGGGTGACGACGGCGCGTGCGGGCGGTACACGCCATGACGCCGCCGCCGTCGGCCCATGGGTTCAATCAGGTGGGCGCGCGCGTGCACCAGGCGGCGCGCGAGGCGGGCGCATCGATGGCGGCGGGGCGCGTCATCCAGGCGATCCATCCGGCCCACAGTCCGCATGCGATCAAGGCCGCGAGGTTGAGCGCGCGGCGGTGACGGGCGATCCAGTCCAGCAGGAACGGGCGTGCAGTCATACGTACCTCCAGGGTTCGACGGGGTGGAATGCGCACGCCGGTCCGGCGTGCGCGGGAGCAGCGCGCGCGGCGACGCGCGCATCGGCAGAAGCCATGGGCGTCGGCGTTCGCATCAGAACGCGTAGCGCGCGCCGGCAAACACGCTGCGCCCTTCGCCCGGGTAGAAGATCGCGGTGTTCGCGGTGCGTGCGTTCGCAACGGTGCTGATGTCGCTGACATAGCGCTTGTTGGTCAGATTGCGCGCGTCGACGTACAGCGACAGGCCGTTGCGGAAGTCATAGCCCGCTTGCAGGCCGAGCAGCGTGTAGCTCGGCGCGCGCAGCGTGTTCGCGTCGTCGGCCCATGCGCCCGACGGCACCCAGTCGAGCGTCGCCGCGATGTGGAAGCCGCTCGGGCGCGCATAGCCGAGCGTCGCGCGCAGCACGTTGAGCGGCACGCCCGCGATCCGGTTGTTGCCGTACTGCGGGTCGTCCTTGAAACGGAAGTCGTTCAGGTTCCAGATGCCCGACAGCGTAATCGTGTCGCCCGCCCCGCGGCCCGTGACGTTGCGGAACAGCTCGATCGATGCGCCCGCCTCGATGCCTTGCAGCACGGTCCGGTTCGCGTTGAAGGTCGACGCGGGCACGTCCGGGTTCGTCGTGTATTGCAGCAGCTGGTCGCGCACCAGCGAGCGATACGCGGTCAGATCCCAGCTCAGGCGGTCGCGCGTGCCGCGCGTGCCGACTTCGAGGGTCCATGCGTGCTGCGACGCGAGCGGCGTGAAGCGCGTCGTGCTCGCGAAGGTCTGCATGAGATCGGTGAAGTCGGGGACGTCCTGGCTGCGCGTGATGTCGATGTAGGCCTGGGTGTTGCGGTCCGGCTGCCACAGCAGGCCGAGCTTCGGATTGAGCCCGCTGTAGGTCGCGCGCGTGGACTTGTAGTTCGGGTCGGTCGGGAGCCCGCCGTTGTCGACGTACTCGCGCACCGAGCGCAGCGCCTTCACGCCCGTCATCAGCGCGACCGTCGGCAGGAAGAACAGCCGGTTCTCGACGTAGGCCTCGTAGTTGAACGCGGTCTGCGTCGAGTCGAGCGTTTGCGCACCCTTGTCGCCGTTGACGTTCACGTACTGCTTGGCCTGCGTGCGGCCGCCGAAGAAACGCGCGCCGACGATCAGGTCGTCGCGCATCCCGCCCAGGGTCAGGCGGCCCGTGTAGCGCGGGGCGAAGCCGTAGGTCCAGCCGTCCTGGTCGAGCGCCTGGAAGATCGGGTGATAGAGGCTCTTGTGGATCGCCCAGGTGTCGAACTGAAGCTCGCCGGAATCGAGCTTCACGGTCGTCCGGTTCGCGATCCGTTCGGTGCGCGTGTTGCGCGCCTGGTCGCCCGACAGCGCATTCGGCGCAGCCTTGGTCGGATTGTTCAGCGCGTCGGCCAGCGACAGCGTGCCCGGCAGCCGCTGATCGACCACGTAGGCGCCGACGTAGAAGCGCGTCTCGACCGTCGGGCTGAAACGGTAGCCGACGTTCGCGTTGAACTGCTCGTACTGGCCGCGCGAATGCGCGCGATAGCCGTCCGTGTGATTCACGCTGAAGGTCGCGAGGAAATCGAGCGGGCCGTAGATGCGCGAGAACTGGGCGCTCGTGCGCACCGTGCCGTAGCTGCCGCCCTCGACGCGCAGGAGGTTCGGCGCATCGGCGGTATAGGCGGTCGGCGTGACGAAATTGATCGCGCCGCCCAGCGTCGCCGCGCCATACGCGAGACCGTTGCCGCCCTTGTAGACCTCGGCCGCCTGCAGCGCGAGCGGGTCGATCTGGTAGTAGTCGCCGCTGCCGTCCGCGAGATTGGTCGGGATGCCGTCCTGGAGGATGTCGAGGCCGCGCGTGTGGTACGAACGCGCGATTCCCGATCCGCGGATCGACAGCCGCAGTTCCTGCCCATAGCGGTTCTCGACGAAGACGCCGGGCACGTCCTTCAGCACGTCCCGCAGCGTGAACGCGTAGGTGTTCCGGTAGCGATCGGCGTCGACGAAGCCGACCGAGCCGACGGTCGCTTCGAGATCGCGCTTGAGTGCATCGGTGGATTTCGCGGTCAGCGGCTCGGCGGGCCGGGTCGCGTTGACGGCGAGGGCGGGCAGGGTGGTCGAAGCGGGGGTATCGGCGGTTAGCGCACCGGCGGAGGCTGTGCAGAAGACAGCCATCACGCCTGATAGCGCGATCGCGAGGCGGGATAGAGGAAACATGATGGGCTCGATGTCGAAAATACGTTCGGGTGCGGCGCGCGCAGCGCGCGGCGGCCGTCGCCCGGCGCGCGCTCAGGCGCGGACACCGGGCGGCGGATGGCCGGGGCGACGGAAAGGCGATCCGGTCCGCGCGGTCGCACGGCGTGCGGATCGCGAGGGCGATCAGGCGCGAGCGGGCGGGCCGCGCGGCGAGGCGAACGTATAGCGTGTCGCGACCCGGCAGCCGGGCGTCGGCGGCGGGTCGGGCAGCGCATGCCGCACGACGAGCGGGCACGGCATCGGTGCGGTGTAGTGCAGCGGCGGATGGCCCGCGAGAAGCCCGCAATAGCCGCATCGGTCGAGATGCTTGGTCGGCGGCGAGTAGACGCCGGGATGCGTGGCGGAGACGTTGTCCGTGGCGGAGCAGATCGCCATGAAGACCCGCTCGCGCGCCACCGCGCTCGCGCGCAGCTGCGATACGAGCGGCGCGCACAGCGCGAGGGCGAGCGCGAACAGCCCGAGCCACGCCGTGACCCGGGTTCGTCGCGTCGGCGCGTGAGGCGCGCCGGCGCGCAATGCGTCAGGCCGCCGTGGACGCCGCACGCCGGAACAGCAGCCGGTCGATCAGCCAGACCGCGACGATCGTCAGGCCCATCAGCGGAAACACGATCCCGAGCAGCGCGAGGCCGGCGATCCAGCCGCGCATCGGTGGCGCGCCGCGTTCGCGCGCGGGCGCGCCGAGCGTGCCGGCGGGGCGGCGCTTCCACCACATCACCGTGCCCGTCACGGCCATCGCGGCGAGGCCGAGCGACAGCGCGGCGCACAGCAGCTGGTTCGCGAGCCCGAAGTAGCGCCCCATGTGCAACGAGGTGCCGTACGACACGGCGCGCGAGATCGCACCGTAGTCGTCGTAGCGGATGTCCTTCAGCACCGCGCCGCTGTATTGGTCGAGGTAGAGCGTGCGCTCCGCCTTCGGATCGGCGGGGAAGTACGACGCGGTGAATACGCCGTCCGGCCCGGCCGGCAGGGCGAGCGTGTAGCCGTTCGTCACGCCGCGCGCCGCGACGAGCGCGATGGCGCGTTCGAGCGTGAGCGGAGCGGGCGTCGGGGCCGACGGCGAGCGCGGCACGGGCACGTTGCCGACGGCCCAGGGCGTTTGCGGCAGCGGCAGGTCGTCCATCACCATGCCCGGCATCGCATCGTCGTCGCTGCCATGATGAGCGTGCGCGTGCGCAGCCGGTGCGTCGGCGGCCGGCGTCGCGCCCGCACGCATCGCGCGCAGCGGCTGGCCGCCGAATGCGCCGGCCGGCGCGCCGAGGTTCACGGTCGCGGCGAATTCCTTGAAGTACTTGCCCCACGAGCCCGACCACGGCAGCCCCGTGAGGATGAAGGCGAGCGCGCCGGCGGCGAGCCAGACGCCGCCCACCGCATGCAGGTTCTTCCACAGCGGCCGGCCGCGCAGCGACAGGTCGGGGCGCAGTGCGCGCCCGACGCGCGCCGTGCCGCGCGGCCACCACAGCGCGACGCCGGTGCCGATCATCACGAGGGTCCAGCACGCGGCCAGCTCCATCAACAACTCGCCCGTCTTGCCGAGCAGCAGCTTGCGATGCAGCATCCGGTCGACCTGCATGAAGCGGCGCTCGACGCTCAGCGTGCCGAGCACGCCGCCGTCATAAGGGTTCACGTAGACGCTCTCGCGGCTGCCGTCGGCGAGCCGGAACACATACTCGGCGCTGCGGTCCGCCGCCGTGGACACCTGCACCGTGGCGAGCGTCGCGCCGGCCGGCAGCGCGGCGCGCGCGTTCGCGGCCAGGGTGTCGGCGTCGAGTCTAGGCGTGTCGCGCGGCTCGACGATCAAGCGGTGCGGATACAGCAGCGGCTCGATCTGCGGCTGGAAGGCGTACAGCGTGCCCGTGATCGCGAGGACCACGAGGAACGGCATCACGAACAGGCCGGCATAGAAATGCCAGCGCCAGAGCGTCCGGTAACCGGCGCTCGCGGAGCGGGCGGGCGAGATGCTTCGCTCGACGGTGGTCGACATTGGGGGTTCCCTCTTCGTTGTCGTCGCCGGCCGGAGCCGGCCGTCGTCACGGCACGGCACGCCGGCCGGCGCAGACGCGCGACGGCAGGGTCGCGGGTCGCGCACGGCGCCGTTCAGCGGCGGCGCGCGGAACGGTGCGGCGGGCAGGGCGGTGACGGCATGAGTGTCCGCGCGCGGCGACGCGGGCGGACCAGGCAGAAACGCTCAGGCGGGACGCGGTGGAGCGCGGGAGGGCGGACGCTCGTCGAGCGCCGATCGCACCGGCGGACGATGGTCCGGCGGCAACTGGAAACGCCGCGGTGCGGCGGCGGGGAACAGCAGCACGAGCAGCGCAAACGACGCCAGCGCGGCGAACAGCGCCGCGCCGAAGGCGCAGAGGCCGGCGTCGTGATCGGCCGGCGCAGCCTTGCCGGTGTGCGTGAGCGTGTCGACCAGCGCACGCGCGTCGTTGGCCGGCGTGATCGGGGCGCGCGCATCGAAGCGGGCCGTCAGGGCGGCGGCGCCGAGGATCAGCGGGCCGCGGCCCGAGCACAGCACCACCGAGCCCGCATCCGGTCCGTCCGGATCGAGCATCACGGCCCCGGACATCAGCGCGCGGGACAGCAGGACGATGAGGAGAACCCCCCATATCAGCTGTCGCGCGAGGCCGCCCCGAAGCAGGAAGTGGCGAAGTGCGTTCATGGCGCGCGATTGTACCTCTGTTCGCGGCGCGAATCGATCATGCGCCGGTGATGGCCGGCATCGGCGAGCAGCGGCCGGCGGGCGCGCCCGGGCAGGGCCGGCGGCCCGGGTCAGCCGAACAGCATGACGAGCGCATAGAACACCAGCAGGCTCGACACCACCGCCACGACCGTCTTGCGCACGCAGCTGGCGATGATGACCGCGCACAGCGCGCCCCAGACATAGGGGTTGCCGGGAAACGGCCGGAGCGCGCCGTGATCGAGCAGCAGGATCGGCCCGCAGATCGCGGTCAGCAGGCACGGCGCGGAATAGCGCAGGGCTTCGTGCAGCAGCTTCGGAAGCCGTACCGGCAGCCGGGGTTCGAGAAACACGTAGCGGTTGACGAACACGATCGCGGCGAGCGCGAGCAGCAGGAGCCAGATCATGCGCGACGCTCCCGGATCCGGGCCGTGAGGACCGAGACCGCCATCCCGCAGCAGCCGGCGATCACGATGTCGCCTTCGATCCGGAGATAGGCGAACACCATGGACAGCACCAGCGAGGTCGCGACGCCCGCGAGCGTGCTGACGTCCTTCACCATCGGGACCACGAGGGTGGCGAAGGTGGCGATGATCGAGAAATCGAGGTGATAGCGGCTCAGGTCGGGGATCGCGGTGGCCATGGCGACGCCCGCGGCGGTGAAGGCGATCCAGCTCAGGTAGAAGATCACGCCCGCGCCCAGCAGGTAGCGGACGGAGAGCGTGCGCCGGCGATGCGGCGCGGCGCTCAGCGCGAACAGCTCGTCGGTCAGCAGGAAGCCGATCGGGAGCCGGTGCGCGAGCTTCTGGCGCGACACGAAATCGCGCAGCGACAGGCCGTAGATGAAGTGCTGCGCGGTGATCAGGAACACCGACACCAGGATCGTCGGGATGCTCGCGCCCGAGATCAGCAGGCCCATCGCCACCAGCTGCGCGGCGCCCGCGAACACCAGCGCGGACATGCCGACGCTCTGCCACGGGCTCAGCCCCGACTGGACGCCCATCGATCCGGCGAGCAGCCCCCACGGCACCACCGCGAGGCACAGCGGCAGCATTTCCACCACGCCGGCCATGAATGAGGCGCCGGGATGCGGTGCGTGGCGAGGCGGGCTGGGGTCGGCGGTGATCGAGGTGTCCATCGGGGTCGTCGTGCGGATCGAGTCGGGTACGGGCCCGCACTATAACGATGAAGCGCCTGCGTGTCTTGGATGAACTTGCTGCCGTGCGCGGTCAGGCGGGCGGCTTCGCCGTGGCGCTGCCGCGCGCGAATGCGCCGGGCGTCAGGCCCAGGGACTGCTTGAAATGGCGCGTGAAATGGCTCTGGTCGGTAAAGCCGCATTGCAGCGAGACGGCGGCGGGCGTGTGGCCGGCGAGCAGCAGCGTCTTCGCCTTGCGCAGGCGCACCTGGATCAGGTAGGCGTGCGGCGGGATGCCGACTACCGCCTTGAACTGGCGCAGGAAATGCCACGGGCTCAGGCCCGCCGCGTCGGCCAGCTCCACCAGCGACAAGTCGGTCTCGGGATGGGCGTCGAGCCGCGCCCGGGCGCTCTGCACGCGTTGCGCGGCGGCGGGCAGCGGGCGCGGAGACGGGCGCGTCTTCCCGTAGCGAAGCATGAGCCAGCTCAGCGACGACAGCAGCAGCGTTTCCTTCAGCAGCGTGTTCGCGGGCCGGGCGAGCAGCTTGAAGGTCATCAGCAGCTGCTCGGCGAGGCCCGGATCGTGCAGGACCGCGTCCGGGAACCAGGGCACCGTGCCGGCCGCGCCGTGCAGGTCCCGCGACAGCTCGCGGAACAGGTCGGGGTGCGGATAGATGGCGCGGTAGGCCCAGCCCTGCGCCAGCTCCGCGCAGCCGGTGTGCACGTCGTCGGCGTTGACCAGGATGATGTCGCCCTTGGGCGCCACGTGTTCCGCGCCCGAGCGGTAGAAGCGCTGCGCGCCGTCCTCGATCACGCCGATGCAGAAGGTCTCGTGGACGTGCCGGGAAAAGCGCTGGCGGTGATAGCGCGCTTCGAGCAGGTCCAGGCCGCCGAACGCGTCGAT
>NZ_JAAGNW010000080.1:21769-26424 GCF_010645215.1 Burkholderia multivorans
GCTGTCCAAACGGCATGACCGTCGCGCGGCGATGGAGCGGGGCTGCGCGCCGCCAGCGACGATTCTACCGGGGCGGCGCGTATTCGGCTGGCGAGCAGATGGCCGGCGGATGCTCGCGGTATCGGGCCTTGCCGCGCCGAATCATCGAATGGTCGAAGGCGATGCGCCGAAGCGCGCCTGGAAGCGTTCGGTGAAGCGCGCGCGGGACTTGTAGCCGCAGGCCTCGGCGCTGCGCGCGATGTCCCACGCGGTGGTCTGGATCAGCATCATCGCGTGATGCATGCGCACGTCGACCAGCAGATCCTCGAAGCGCGCATGTTCGCCGGCGAGACGCCGCCGCAGCGTGGCCGCGCTCATCGCCAGCGCCCGGCCGGCGTCGTGCGCCGTCCAGGCGCGCGCGGGCGCTTCGCCGAGCATCGCGCGCAGCCGGGACGAGGTGCTGTCCGGATCGACGCGGCCGAACCGGTGCCCGCGTTCGGCCAGCGCCGTCAGCAGGTCCAGGAGCCGGTAGCGCAGCCGCGCGTCGCTGATGGCGTCGTCCTCGATGGCGACATAGACGTGACGCAGCGTGGCCGCGAGATCGTCGTCGAGCGGTGCGGTGCGGAACGGAGGGATGGGCGCCGCGCCGTGCACGGCGGGGTGCGCGCGCTGGAAGCCGTCCAGCAGCGCGGCCGAGAACGTCAGGAACACTGAGCGAAAGCACGGCTCGACACCGCCCGGCGTTTTCAGCAGGTCGGCGCGGGTCTCGGCCTCGACCAGCACCAGCGCGGCGGACGTATCCATCGAGAGCCGCTGCGCGCCGTCGTCGAGATCGAGCCGGCCCGAGACGATCAGAAGCGCCGTGGCTTCCTGGAACACGAAGCGCGGCGTGCGCTGCGCCTGCCGCAGGCAGGGCTGCGCGAGCCCGCACAGCGCGCGCCTGAACAAGGGCGCGCCCGACGGCATGCGCCAGGCCGACGGATCCGCGCCCGGCTGCCCGGCAGCGGGCGCGGCGGGGGCGGAAACGGTCCGGGTCATGCGGGGATCGCGTTGCTTTGCATGGCGTTGCCGCTCAGCCGATCGTGACCTCGGGGTTCAGCGTGTAGAGGCCGGTCAGGCTCGCCTGGCCGAGCACGCGCGCCTTGGTCAGCGCGGCGCGGACGTTCGCGCCGTTCAGCGGGCCGTCGACGTCCAGCGTCGGCGTGGCCAGCGCATACACCGTGAACACATAGTGATGGACGAGCGTGTCGTTCCACGGCGGGCACGGGCCGTCGTAGCCGTGGTAATCGCCCTTCATCTGCGCGTCGCCGGCGAACCAGGCGGTGTAGTCGTTCACGCCGTGACGCAGGCCCGTGGCGGTGCGCGGGCCGGGCTTGCCGCCCGGCGTGACGCCGTCGGACTCGGACCCCGCCGCGATCTCGCGCGTCGCGGCCGGAATATCGAGCAGCAGCCAGTGGAAGAAATCGACGCGCGGCAGCGCGGCCGGCACGATGCGCCCTTCCTGGTTCACGTCGTCGCCGCGGCTCGGCACGTCCGGGTCGTGGCACACGATGACGAAGGATTGCGTGCCTTCGGGCACGCCGCTCCAGGCGAGATGCGGGTTGCGGTTCGCCGACAGCGCGACGTGCGTGGCGGCATCGGGTACGGCGAACGCGAATTCGCCGGGAATCGGCTTGCCGTTCTCGAAGCTCTGGCTGGTGAGTTTCATGTGAGGTCCGTCCGGAAGAGTGATCGGGGCGGCGCGTCCGTGGCGGAGCGCGACTTCCGCATTGTAGGCGGATCGCATTTTCCGATGACATCACAGGCAATCAAGGATGTCGCCTGGCCAATCAATTTGATTGCCTGTGCGCCGTTCGCCGTGTTGCGTGCGCGCCTAGCCGCCTCGCTCCAATTTCTGACAATCAGCTTTCAAAACAGCAATCTGCGATCTCGGTACAGGCTTTTGTCGTCCATCACGTCTTGTTTTCGTATTGATATTGCAAATGATAGTGATTGTTATTTACACTCCGTGGGCTTTTTTGAGATACGACGAGGCGCATGCCTGCCGCTGGGGGCACCGGCATCGCGCAAACGCCAAGAACACAGCACGGGGAAGCAATGCAAAGAGGGGTAGGGGTGCGGAAAAAAGCGATCGCCATGCTGGTCGGCATGGCGGCGAACACGATGCCGGCATGGGCGGCGGAGGCCGGGGCCGGTGCGGCGACGGTCGCCGCGACGCCGAACGGCGTGCTGCCGGCGATTGCCGTGAAGGACCGCAAGGAACACGGGAACGGTCCGGTGCAGGGCCTCGTCGCCTATCGCGGCGCGGCGTCGACGAAGACCGACACGCCGCTGCACGAGACGCCGCAGTCCGTATCGGTGATCGGCCGCGACCAGCTCGATGCGCGCAACGTGACCAACCTGAACGACGCGCTGCATTACACGGCGGGCGTGGCGACCTATTACAGCAACGACACGCGCAACGACGCGTTCACCATTCGCGGCTTCAGTTCCGATTTCTTCTATCTCGACGGCACGCGCATGCCCGCGGTGCCGGGGCGCGCGCTCGACCAGTGGCGCGTCGATCCGTACCAGCTCGAGCGCGTCGAGGTGCTGAAGGGGCCGGCGGCGGTCATGTACGGCCTGGGCGAGCCGGGCGGCGTCGTCGGCATGGTCTCGAAGATGCCGACCGACTACCGGCGCGGGCAGGTCGACCTGCTCGCGGGCAGCCACAACCACTATGGTCTCGGCGTCGATACGTCCGGCCCGGTCGATCCGGACGGCCGCCTGCTGTACCGCTTCATCGCGCAGGAAACCTATAGCCAGAACCAGGTCGATTCGGTGCACGGCACGCGCACGCTGGTCGCGCCGTCGGTGACGCTGCGGCCGAGCGCCGACACGTCGCTCACGTTGATGGCCAGCTATCTGCACGACGACACGATGGATTCGAACAACTTCCTGCCGTACTACGGCACGGTCGCGCCGACGCGCTTCGGCCAGCGGATTCCGACGAGCCTCGCGACCAGCAATCCGAACTACGAGAACTACGACAAGACGCAGTACTCGTTCGCCTACCTGTTCGCGAATCGCCTCGGCAAGGACTGGACCTTCAAGCAGAATTTCCGCTACGCGCATCTCGACCTGAACAACCAGGCATTGTTCGGCTACGCACTGAGCGCGGACCAGCAGACCATCCAGCGCGCCGCGATGAACCTGCGTTCGAGCTTCAACGTCGTCGACCTCGACAACCAACTGCTCGGCAAGGTCAGGACGGGGCCGGTCGAGCACGCGCTGCTGTTCGGGTTCAACTTCACGAACCAGAACTACATGGACAACGAGGGCTATGCGTACCGCGGCTATGCGCTGAACCTGTACAACCCGACGACGCTCAACGATCCGGTCGTCGCGCCGTCGTTCAACGATACGCAGATACGCCAGGTGCAGCGCCAGTTCGGCGCGTACGTGCAGGATCAGATCAAGTACCGGCGCTGGGTGCTCGTGCTGAGCGGCCGCGAGGACTGGGTGTCGTCGCGCAACGACGACCATCTCGGCGGCACCGACACGATCCAGCGCAACAGCGCGTTCAGCGGCCGCGCGGGGCTGATGTATCTGTTCGATTCGGGTTTCGCGCCGTACGTCAGCTACTCGACCTCGTTCCAGCCCGTGATCGGCAACGATGCGTTCGGCAATCCGTATACGCCGCTGCGTTCGAAGCAGGCCGAGGTCGGCGTCAAGTATCAGCCGACCTTCATGAACGCGACCTTCACGGCCGCGCTGTTCGACCTGCGCCAGAACAACGCGCTGACCGCCTCGCCCGATCCGGCCTCGACCGGCAACGTGCAGACGGGCCAGGTGCGCAGCCGCGGTCTCGAACTGGAAGCGACCGCGGAACTGACCGACAACCTGAAGCTGCTCGCCGCCTATACGTTGCAGGACGTGAAGATCACGCAGGGCAGCGCGGCCGATCCGACCGTCGGCAAGACGCCTACCGCGACGCCGCGCAATCTGGCGTCGCTGTGGCTCGACTACACGCTGTCGGGCGGGCCGCTGCGCGGCATGGGGTTCGGCGCGGGCGTGCAGTACGTCGGCCCGACCTACGCGACGAGCGACAACGCGCTGAGCGTCGGATCGTTCACGGTCGCGGACGCCGCGGTCCATTACGCGATTCCGCACTGGCGCTTCGTGTTGTCGGCGAACAATCTGTTTGATCGGACCTACGTGTCCCGCTGCGGCAATACCACGCGCTGCCAGTACGGCGCGCGCCGCAACGTGCTGCTGACCGCGCGCTATTCGTGGTGAAGCCGGCTTGACGCAGGATGCGGCGTGCGTCGAGGTGCGACGTCGTCGCGCCTCAGCGCGCCAGCGCCCGTTCCAGCACCCGCGCCACATGCAGCGCGTTCACCTGCGCGCCGTCCTCGATCTGATGACGGCAACTCGTGCCGTCGGCGACGACGAGCGTCGCCGCCGAGCGCGCGCGCACGGCCGGCAGCAAGGACAACTCGGCCATCGCCCGTGATGCGGCGACGTGCTCGATCTCGTAGCCGAAGCTGCCCGCCATGCCGCAGCAAGACGATTCCACCGGCGACACCTTCAGGCCCGGGATCCAGCTCAGCACGGTCTGCACCGGCGTGAATGCGTCGAACGCCTTCTGGTGGCAGTGGCCGTGCACGAGCGCTTCGGTCGCATCGCTGGCCTGC
>NZ_JAAGNW010000080.1:26434-27744 GCF_010645215.1 Burkholderia multivorans
ATCGCGCACCGACAGCAGGCACGACGGCTCCAGTCCGACGATCGCGACGCCGCGTTCGAGATAGGGCGCCAGCGCGTCGAGCGTGCGTTTCGCCTCGGCCTTCGCCTCGTCGACGAGGCCCGACGCGAGGAACGTGCGCCCGCAACACAGCGGCCGCTCGCCGGGTCGCGCATTGACGTGCACCGTGTAGCCCGCCGCCTGCAGCACGGCGCGCGCGGCGCGGGCGTTCTCGGGTTCCTGGTAGTTGTTGAACGTGTCGACGAAGAGCAGCACCTCGTGCGCGGTCTCGCCATGCTGCGCGCGCGTTGCGTTGGCGCTCGCCAGGAACGGTCGCGCGAAGGCCGGCAGCCGGCGCTGCGGCGCGAGGCCGATCCAGCGCTTGAGCAGCGCGGCCGCGACCGGGATCCGCTCGGCCAGCGCCAGCGCGCCGCGCAGGTGCGCGGCCCACGGCGCATAGCGCGGCAGATAGGCGATCAGCCGCTCGCGCGGCGTGATGCCGTGGCTGCGCCGCCGCGCGTGGCGCGCCTCGATCTTGAAGCGCGCCATGTCGACGCCGGTCGGGCAATCGCGCTTGCAGCCCTTGCAGGACACGCACAGGTCGAGCGCGGCCTTCACGTCGTCGCCGGCCAGCCCGTCCGGTCCGAGCTGGCCCGTCACCGCGAGCCGCAGCGTGTTCGCGCGGCCGCGCGTGACGTGCTGCTCGTCGCGCGTCACGCGATAGCTCGGGCACATCGTGCCCGCGTCGAATTTGCGGCAGTGGCCGTTGTTGTTGCACATCTCGACCGCGGAGGCGAGCCCGTGCGTGGCATCGGCGCCCGTGCCGGGCGCGCTTTCGGCGCCGCTCAGCGGATCGCGCGTGACGTTCCAGGCCGACCAGTCGAGCGCCGGCTGCAGCGGCGACGCGGCATAGCCGGGCGCGAAGCGGAAGTGTTCGCGCGCGTCCATGCGCGGCGGATCGACGATCTTGTCGGGATTGAAGCGGCGCTCGGGATCGAACAGCGCCTTGATCTCCGCGAACGCGGCATTGAGGCGCGGCCCGTATTGCCACGCCACCCATTCGCCGCGGCACAGCCCGTCGCCGTGCTCGCCGGAATACGCGCCCTTGTATTCGCGCACCAGCGCCGCCGCTTCCTCGGCGACGCCGCGCATGCGCACCGCGCCGTCGCGCCGCATGTCGAGGATCGGCCGCACGTGCAGGGTGCCGACGCTCGCATGCGCGTACCACGTGCCTTCGGTGCCCTGCCGGTGGAATACCTCGGTCAGGCGGCGCGTGTATTCGGCCAGGTGTTCGAGCGGCACCGCGCAGGCCG
>NZ_JAAGNW010000081.1:0-14309 GCF_010645215.1 Burkholderia multivorans
AGATCCTGTCGGCGACGGAGACGATCGAGGTGGCCTCGCCGAAGGAAGTGCTGCTGACCTCCGGCGGCGCCTACGTGCGGATCGCGGGCGGCAACAGCGAGATCCACGCGCCGGGCAAGATCGACATCAAGGGCGCGACGCATGCGTTCGAGGGGCCGGCCCAGCGCGACTATCCGCTGCCGGCGCTGCCGATTCCGGCCGATGCGAAGCGCTTCAGCAATCGGGTCGACTTCTCGGGTCTCGATGCGATCACGGAGACGGAGGGCGGCGCGCACGCCTGGGCGCACACGCCGTACTACGTGACGGGCGCGACCGGCGCGGTGATCGCGAGCGGCGTGACCGACCGCTTCGGCCAGGGCGAGCGCTTCTTCACGCGCGAGCAGGAAGACGTGCACGTGTGGATGGAGAAGGACGAGTGGCTGAGCAGCGAGGAACTGGAAGCGCCGGCCGACACGCCCGGCGCGCCGGCCGGCGCGAAGACGCCCGACTGCTCGTATCTCGACGGCTCGAAGGGCCGCATCGACGCGCCCGCTGATTTCTACACGACGAAGAACACGGTTACGATGGAGCCGCCCCAGGACACCAAGTTCACGTTCCCGGGCGGCGGCGAGCAGGATGCGCTCCTCTACAAGGCGAAGGTGAACGATCATCCGTTCGACATCCTGGTGCCGAAGAGTGGCGCGCCCGCGGGCAAGGCATTGCCGGATGCGCAGAGCATGGCGACGGCGATCTCGCGGGTCTCGCCCAAGCAGTTGGTCGACCTGAGCCGGGTGTCGATGAATCCGGCTCAAAATCCTGACGATGCGGTGTGGCAGGCAAACTACAACGACCCGACTTTCGCGTCGGGCGCCACCGCGAGCATTTCGCAGGGTGTCGCGTTCTATCCGTGGAAGGACTGGCAGACGATTCCGCAACAGTACGTCGACAGCACGATGACGCACGAAACCGGGCATCTGTGGAGCGAGGCGCTGTGGAAGAACGACAAGCTCAAGCAGGACTACCTGGCCGCAATCGCAAAGGACGGCAAGGCGCCGTCCGACTACGGCAGTCGTAATCCGACCGAGGATTTCGCGGAATCGGCCAACATGTACTGGTCCAGCCAGGGGACACCGTGTGAACAGGAAGGGAGAAAGCGCTATCCGGCCCGCTATGACTACTTCGACAAGATCGCCAAATAACATTCGCCGAGCGTCGGCGACACTCGTCCTGTCGGTGCTGCTCGTGAGCGGCTGCACGTCGGGCGCATTGGGAGCACGCAGCATGAGCAAGCCATGGCCCCCGGGGGCGCAGGATCCGAAAGCGCCGCATCCGGGCACCATTACCCTGAAATACGATTGGGACGGTTCGACCGTCATCAAGAAGGCGACGGAGATGCCTGAATCATTCATCCTCCGCTGTGTGGACGCCAATGGCAATCGGGTCCCGCGCGCGGAGGCGATCTGGTGCATTCCCGTCGTCGAGATCGAGACGGTATCGGTCGACGAGGCCGGCAAGCCGGTGCCGCCCAAGGGCGCGTACACGGTGTCGAGTTCGGTCTACGGGCCGGATCACGTGTTCATCGAACACGTCATGTCGGCGCCGAAGCCGCCGCGCCCATGAGCGTGTCCTTGACCGCTCGCCGCCGAGGGTATCGACATGACGGATGATCCGTCCATCTACACCGTGCAGCCGAACGACACGCTGAGCGCGATCGCGCATCGCAAAGGCGTGCCGTGGAAGGAGATCGCACGCGCCAACCAGATCCACGACCCGCGCACGCTGCAGCCGGGCCAGCGCCTGAAGATTCCGAAGAAGGCCGGCAAGATCAACACCAACACGCTCGACGCGGAGCACAACCCGCTGCCCGATGCCCCGTACAAGATCCGCAGCGGCGACAAGGAAGTGTCGGGCCGCACCACCAAGAGCGGCCAGCTCTCGGAATTCCTGCCGGACTTCACGGGGCAGACGGTCGAGATCTTCTTCCAGAAGCTGAACGGCGACTGGAAGAAGGTCTACGAGACGGTGGCCGAGGAGACGAACAAGCTGGTCACGCTCGTCAGCCCGCGCCTGCGCATCAAGACCCAGACGCAGCCGCACCCGGAAGGCGGCGGCGCGACGCCGCGCCAGCCGCAGCAGCCGGCCCCGAAGGCCAAGCCGGCGGGCGACCAGACCGACTCGACGTTCGGGCCCGGCAAGGGCGTGAAGAAGCAGCAGACGAGCGACAAGGCCGGCGCGCCGGACCTGAAGGTCACGAGCGACGACGCCTCGCTCGACGAGTTCCTCGACAAGTACACGGGCGACCCGATCACCGAGCAGGATTTCGCGGACGCCGCGAAGGAGATCGGCTGCAAGGTGAACGTGATCAAGGCCGTGCACCAGACCGAGGTGGGCGGCGGCAGCTTCACCACGGTCGACGGGCGCACGGTGCCGAAGATCCTCTACGAGCGCCACTATTTCTACCGGCTGACGGGCAACAAGTACTGGGACACCAATCCCGACCTGTCCTACCCGATCGGCTATTACCGGCTCGGCACGCGCTACCTCAAGAGCACGATGAAGCTGGTCGGCGAGGACGGCAAGACGCACGACGTCGACGTCTGGCGGCGCTACAACAAGAAGAAGGACAAGGACCACTACAAGGAAAGCGAGACCGGCAAGGAACTGCTCGCCGAAGGCGTGCTGGAGAAGGATCGCGACCTGTACGGCTCGCTGAGCTACCGGCGCCTGCGCAAGGCGTTCCGGCTCAATGCGTCGGCGGCGCTGGAGTCGTGTTCGTGGGGCGCGTTCCAGATCATGGGCGCGAACTACAAGACGCTCGGCTACGCGAGCGCGCTCGAGATGGTGAAGGCGCTGTCGCGCTCGGAGCGCGCGCACCTGAAAGGCTTCGTGGCCTTCGTGAAGGCCAGCCCGTCGCTCGTCAAGGCGGCCAAGGCCGAGGACTTCGCGAGTTTCGCGGCCGGCTACAATGGCCCGACCTACAAGGAAAACAACTACGACGCGGTCATGAAGGGACACTTCGACGCGTTCGAGAAGGCGGATGCCGCCAAGCAGAAAAAGGGCACCTGATGAAACGTTTCTGGATGGGCTGGGTTGCCGCGGCGACCCTGATGGCGGCAGCGGGCCCGGCAGCCTCGGCCGACGAATTGCGCGCCGGCATCTACGACCTGCGCACCGTGCCGGGCACGACGCTCGACTATCGCAAGGTCTATATCGCGGTCGACCAGGGCCGCGTGTCGGGCTTCTTCGACAATCCATTCACGACGCCGGCGCAGAACGATCCCGATCGCGATCCGACCTGCCGGTTCCTGCTCGAGCCGGCGAGCGTGCAGGGTCGCAGCATCAGCTTCGCGACCGCGTTCGCGGGCGAGCAGGGCGACAAGCTCCAGCTCACGTCGAACGGCCAGGGCGACTGGAAGGCGCAGGTCGGCGGCACGCTGCCGAACTGCGAGATCCCGACCATCGAGACCAACGACTACCTGCACCTGAACACGGAGAAGCCGTGGATCGGCTTCGCGAGCGTCGCGGCCAAGCGCGCGTCGCTGTACACGGCGGCGAACGAGGGCGCGCGCGGCAAGGCGTATCTCGTCAAGAACGACGTGGTGGCCGTGCTGGAGCGCGTCGGCCCGTGGGCGCGCGTCGATTACTTCTCGCGCGGCACCGACCTGATCCGCTGGATGAAGCAGTCGGACCTGCGCGACTGAGCCGGCGGGCGCGGTGGCGGGCAGGCTCGCCGCCCGCGCCGCTCAGGGCAGCGAGATCGTGAGGTTGGCGGATTCGGGCCCGACCTTGATCACCTGCGAATACGGTGCGAGCGCGCGCAGCGTGCTGTCCTTCAGGTAGCTGTTGAGCCCGAGGAAGGCGAGCAGGCCGACGAGCGCGAACACCGCGCCGATCGTCCACAGCGGCACCTCGCGCTTGAGCCGGTGCGCGATCTGGTCGGGCAGCGGCCAGTGCGGCGCGAACGGCGCGCGCTTGCCCTTCATGTGCGAGATCTCGTCGCCGAGGCGCGCGGTCAGGTAGGCGAGCTTCTCGGGCCCTTCGAGCAGGTACTTGCCCTGGAAGCCGAGCAGCAGGCACATGTGGAACACCTCGAGCGACTGCAGCCGCGCCGCGCCCTGCGCGCGGCATTCCTCGAGATACTGGAAGAACTTCTCGCCCGCGAGCTGCTCGCCGAACAGTACGAGCTGCAAGGGCCGGCGTTCCCATTCCGGACGGATCCGGAACTGCGACGACAGCACCGACTCGTCGATCGCCGCACAGAACGCGAACTTGGACGCATAGACGTCCTCGGCGGCGATGTTGAGCTTCTTCGCGCCGCGCTCGAAATCGCCGAGGAATTCCTGGATGCGGGTGCCGAATTCCGCCGCCTCGCCCGGCTCGCGGCCGTTCTTGACCAGGAACAGCATGAAGAACCCGTCGTACAGCAGGTCCAGCAGCGTGCGGGCCTGGTGGCTCGCGTCGGTGGAGGATGCCGTGGGCGGGGCGACGGGCGGCGCGTTGCCGCCGAAGAGGGAAGGCGCGTAGCTCATGATGTGACGGCGATCAGTTCGAATTTGAGGTCGGCGATCCCCGACGGCGCGTAGATCATCGCCGACTGGGATTGCAGCATGCGGTCATACAGCGCGCTGCGCGCGTCGAGCGCGAAGTAGCACGCGCCCGGCCGCACGGGAATCGCGGGCGGCACCTGCGGCGTGTACGACAGCCGCACGCCCGGCATCGCGGACAGCACCAGCTTGTCGACGTCGTCGGGCGCGCCGACCTTGAAGCGCGCGGGCACGGCGTCGACCAGCTCGACCGACGGCATGTCGGCCGAGACCGCGAGATAGAACTCGGTCTTGTCGTCGATCTTGCCGGAATCGAGGCGGCCGATGTGGAACGACGGCCGCACCTCTTCGAGCGTGATCGCGAAGTAGCGCGTCGAGATCACGGTTTCGAGCAGGTCGCGCAGGATCGTGTCGAGGCGCGCGAAGCCCGGGCCCGGATCGTCGTGCCGGTAGGCGGGCAGGTCTGCGAGCGCGTAGCCCTTCGAGAACGTCATCAGCTGGCCGGCCAGGCGCAGCAGCTCCTGGAACAGCCGCTCGGGATGCAGCGCCGCATGCTGGTGCAGGTGCGCGAGCGCGGCGAACGCGGCGCTCGCCGTGTGCAGCAGCCAGAACGACGCGATGTCGCCCGAGCGGAATTCGCTGATGTTCTTGCTCGGCTCGCGGTGGAAGCCGTAGAGCGCGTTCACCTTCGCCTGCAGCGCGTCGATCAGCTGGCGCAGGCGCTGGTGCAGGACCGGCGAGGCCTCGATCGCGAGGCACGGCGGCACGAAGCTGTCGTCGATCTCGAAGCCCGAGGTGGCGGTGCGGCGCACGCGCGCGAGCGGAATCGACAGCAGCTGGTCGCGCGGCTCGCTGTGCGCGATCAGCTTGACGTTGGTCTTGAGGAACGTGATGTCGGCCTCGGCCGCATCGGTGTAGTGATCGGCGACGGGCGCCTGTTCGCTCACGAAGCGCGACACGAAGCCGGCGTCGCGGTGCTCCGCGTAGTTCGAGCCGTTCTCGCGCAGCGGATGCAGCGCGAGATAGAAGGTGAATTCGTTGATGCCGTCGGGCAGCGTGTCGAGCGCGATCGGCGGCGGCAGTTCGTCGGCCTGCGGCGCGGAGTAGAGCGCGCCGTCCGGGAACACCAGCGACAGCTCGCTCGCGCGCAGCACGTTGCTGCCGAGCGCGTCGCGGTCGAAGCGCACCGAGCGCACCCCCCAGTTGTACGGCTGGATCGCCTGGATCGACTCGAACAACCGAGCCTCGTGGTAGGCGTCCTGTCGCTGAAAGTGCTGGGGCCTCAGAAACAGGCCTTCTCCCCATAGCACCTTGGCCGAATAACTCATGTCGAACCCGGTTTAATGTGATTGCACGGCAAGCCGCTTTATTCGCGCCCTGAATTTAACGCGTAACTGTAAATTCGTGTTAAATGACGCCATTGTGCCCATCCTTCTTTTAGCCGCAGCTGACGGATGAAAGTAAATCGAGCTGGCCGGCCGGCACGCCTTGTTGCGGCGAGATTACGGAGCCGCCCGTCACGGTCATCGCGCAGTTGTGCAGGCCGATGATTATGCCGGATTTCTCGGACTTCGCCGGATCGAAAGTGAGCTTCCAGCGCTGCAATGCAGGATCGCGAAACAATGCGACGATGCCGAATGCCTGCGCTTCACGCGAGACTTTCTCGGTCGCGTTGTAACGCTGGCCCGGAATCAGCGTGATTTCGCGCACGCTCAGCAGATCGCCGCCCAGCGCCGCCTTCTCCTTGCCCACGTCGGTAAAACTGTCGAACGACGCCTGCTGGAACGAGGTCGGATCCTTGAGCGCGTAGAGGCGCACGACCAGCGCGAGCGGCCGGTTGTCGTTGGCGGCGTTGAGGTTGGGCGCCGCGTAGAGCGTGATGCCTAGATTGCGCGGCGGCTTTTGGGCATCGGGCAGATCGGGCTTGCCGATCCCCGCCATCTGCAGCGCTGCGCTGCCCGCCGAGCCGAGCAGCGGAACCGCCGCGGCGCACCCGCCCAGCAAGGCGCACGCGGCGAGCGGCAGGATGTAGCGATTCAAAAGCGAATTCATCGTGTTTCAGGGCTTGCGCCCGTCACTCCCTGTCAGAACTACCAGTTCAATCTGATTGCGTGAAAGTGCAATCGCAGTGGCCTGCTCAACTATCGGGCATTAATCCGTTATCCGCTTATTGCGACGGAAATTTTTTCCGATAATCGCTTGGGCGGCTATATTTCGGGTAATTATTGCCAATCGACAGGCTATGCAAATCGCTCCCCGGATTGCCCTCAGCCCCAATCGATGCGGAGAACATGCGCTTTAAATGCGCTAAAGCCTCACATGAAGATTGAATTATGAAAAATTGATCGGTACTATACCCGCGCGCTTGTGGCAAAGCAAAACTGCCGATTCTCAACGATTTAAAATTTCCGCGCCGGTGATATAACGATGAAAGACCGTCTCTTCGCAAAACTTTCTGGGGTAGTGTTGGCATGCGGCGTGATCGCCGGCTGCGCTTCGACGCAGACCGCGGCGCCCACGCCCGAAGTGTTCAACAAGTCGTTGGCCGATGCCGACGCAGTGGCGAAGGGCGGCGACCAGGATCGCGCAATCGGCCTCTATCAGGAACTCGCCAAATCGGATCCCACGCGTGAGGAACCGTGGTCGCGCATCGCGCAGATCCAGTTCCAGCAGGGGCACTACGGCCAGGCCATCGTGGCGGCGCAGGAAGCGCTGCAACGCGACCAGACCGACCGTCAGGCAAAGAGCGTGCTGGCCGTCGCCGGCCTGCGCGTCGCCACCACCTCGCTCGGCGAACTGCGCCAGGACGCGGCGCTCGCGGGCGATGCGAAGTCGGACGCGCAGGCGCTCGCGAAGCAATTGCGCGACACCCTCGGCGAACAGGCGCTGTTCCCGGCCGACCAGCAGCCGAAGCCGGTCGTGAAGAAGCGCCGCATCGTGCGCCGCCTGAAGGCGCCCGCGCATGAAGGCGCGCCGGCCGACACGCCCACTGCTGCGGCCCCCGCCGCCGCGCCGGCCGCAGCCGCCCCCGCGGCGCCCGCCGCGGCCCCGGCGAAATCCGCCGGCGGCGATCCGTTCAGCGCGCTGCGCTGAGCCTCGCGCGTGATCCACATCTAACCGGGAGCCGTCGAGATGGCCAAGAAAGAAAGCATCCAGAAGCGCTTGCAGAAAATCCGGCCGCCCCGCGTCCAGCTGACCTACGAGGTCGAGCGGGGCGACGCGATCGAGGTCAAGGAGCTGCCGTTCGTGGTCGGGGTCGTCGGCGACCTGGCGGGCCAGTCGGAAGTCGAGCAGCCGAAGCTGCGCGACCGCAAGTTCGTGAACATCGATCGCGACAATTTCGACGACGTCATGAAGGGGGTCGAGCCGCGCGCCGTGTACCAGGTGGAGAACCGCCTGAGCGAAGGCGGCGGCAAGTTCGCGGTCGACCTGAAGTTCAAGTCGCTCGCCGATTTCAATCCGGATGAGGTGGTCGCACAGGTCGAGCCGTTGCGCCGCCTGCTCGAAGCCCGCTCGAAGCTCGCCGACCTGCGCAACAAGCTCGCAGGCAACGACAAGCTCGAGGATCTTCTGAGCGAAGTGCTGAGCAACACTCAGCAATTGGAGGCTCTGGCGAAGAGCTCGGGCGGCGACAAGCAAGGCGAATAAAGCACGGGGTGTGAGATGAACCAGCAAACAGCCGCCGCCCAGGCGAACGGCGCGGCAAGCAGCACCGAATCCTCGCTGCTCGACGAGATCGTCGAGAAGAGCAAGGTCGCGAAATCCGATTCCGAACACGCACGCGCGAAGGACCTGATCGGCGAACTCGTCCATCAGGTGCTCGACGGCACGGTGGTCGTATCGGACAACCTGTCGGCGACGATCGACGCGCGCGTCGCGGAACTCGACCGGCTGATTTCCACGCAGCTGAGCGCGGTGATGCACGCGCCCGAGTTCCAGCGCCTCGAAAGCACCTGGCGCGGGCTCGACTATCTCGTCAAGGAAAGCAACACCGGCTCGACGATCAAGATCAAGGCGCTGCACGCGCCGAAGCGCGATCTCGTGCGCGACTTCAAGACCGCGAGCGAGTTCGACCAGAGCGCGCTGTTCAAGAAGGTCTACGAAGAAGAGTTCGGCACCTTCGGCGGCGCGCCGTTCGGCGCGCTGATCGGCGACTTCGAGATCTCGCGCCAGCCGGAAGACATGTACTTCATCGAGCAGATGTCGCACGTCGCGGCCGCCGCGCACGCGCCGTTCATCGCGTCGGCCGCGCCCGAGCTGCTCGGCCTCGAATCGTTCGCCGACCTCGGCAAGCCGCGCGATCTCGGCAAGGTGTTCGACACGGTCGAGTACGCGAAGTGGAAGTCGTTCCGCGACGCCGAGGATTCGCGCTACGTGGGCCTCACGCTGCCGCGCTTCCTGGGCCGCCTGCCGTTCAATCCGAAGGACGGCGCGACCGCGGAGGGCTTCAACTTCCTCGAGGAAGTCGACGGCACCGACCACAGCAAGTACCTGTGGTGCAACGCCGCGTGGGCGTTCGCCGCGCGCCTCACGGCCGCGTTCGACGACTTCGGCTGGTGCGCCGCGATCCGCGGCGTCGAGGGCGGCGGCCTCGTCGAGGACCTGCCGACCCACACGTTCCGCACCGACGACGGCGAGATCGCGCTCAAGTGCCCGACCGAGATCGCGATCACCGATCGTCGCGAGAAGGAGCTGAGCGACCTCGGCTTCATCCCGCTCGTTCATTGCAAGAACTCCGACTACGCCGCGTTCTTCGCCGCGCAATCGGTGCAGAAGCCCAAGAAATACAGCACCGACAGCGCGAATGCGAATGCGGTGCTCTCCGCGCAACTGCAGTACATCTTCTCGGTGTCTCGTGTCGCGCACTACCTGAAGGCGATGATGCGCGACAAGATCGGAAGTTTCGCGTCGGCGCAAAACGTCGAAGTATTCCTGAACCGCTGGATTTCGCAGTACGTGCTGCTGGATGACAACGCGAGTCAGGAACAAAAAGCGCAGTTCCCGCTGCGCGAAGCCTCCGTGCAGGTCGCAGAGATTCCGGGCAAGCCGGGCTCGTATCGTTCGGTCGCGTTCCTGCGGCCGCACTTCCAGCTCGACGAGCTGTCGATCTCCCTGCGCCTGGTCGCGGATCTGCCCAAATCGGCAAACTCATAAACGAAGCAAAATCGCCCGGGCGGGCCGCCCGGGTAGGAAGTTAAAACCACCTCTTTGGGGAGTCGACGCGTCATGTTAGACATCTATCTGAAATTCGGGAACCCGGCCATCCAGGGTGAATCGCAGGACAAGGATCACGCCAACTGGGTCGAAGTGAAATCGTGGGATCACTCGATCGTGCAGCCGCGCTCGGCGACGTCGTCGACCTCGGGCGGCCACACGTCGGAGCGCTGCGAGCACGGCGACATGGTCTTCACGAAGGAAATCGACAAGGTCAGCCCGCTGCTGTACCAGCACGCGTCGGGCGGCACCACGTTCGACGAGGTCACGATCGACTTCATGCGCTCGGACGGCGAAGGCCAGCGCGTCAAGTACCTCGAGATCAAGCTCAAGTACGTGATCATCTCCAGCGTGACGCCGAGCGTGCAGAAGGAAGGCCTGCCGGTCGAGCAGTTCTCGCTGAAGTACGCCGCGGTCCAGTGGAAGCAGACCCAGCAGAAGATCGGCGGCAACCAGGGCGGCAACACCCAGGGCGCCTGGAGCCTGACGAAGAACGACAAGACCTACGCGGTCTAAGCGTTCGACGGGAACGGGGCACGGCGTGCCCCGTTCCCGTTTTGCGTCCTGCCTCCGATGAAACGCTTCGAGCCGAGTTTTCTCGACAAGCTGTTCGACGACGAACCGCATCTGCCGGCCTCCCCGGCCATGCGGCAGTTGTCGCTGGAAGAGCTGAAGAACACCGTCGCCCGCGACGTCGAGGCGATCCTCAACACGCGGATCGCGCTGACCGAGCAGGATCTGGCGACGCTGCCCGAGTGCCAGCGCTCGGTGCTGACCTACGGGCTCAACGATTTCGCGGGGCTGAGCCTCGCGAGCCACTATGACCGGACCTTCATCTGCAAGTCGATCCAGCAGGCGATCGCGCGGCACGAGCCGCGGCTGCAGCAGGTCGCGGTCACGTTTGAATTGAACGAGCAGTCGACCAACGCGTTGTATTTCGCGATCCAGGCGCTCCTCGTCGTGCACCCGGCGGAAGAACCGGTGAACTTCGACGCGATGCTGCAGCCGTCGACGCTGCAATATTCGGTGACGCGCACGCGCGCCGCCAAGGTATAGACCAGCCTGCCGCGGCACGCGCCGGGCGCCGCGCGGCGCCCGTCCGGCCGTCGGCAATGAAGTGTGGGGTTTCGGGGATCATCGATGGAAGAGCTGCTGCCGTACTACGAACGCGAATTATCGTTTTTGCGGCGCTATTCGCACGATTTCGCGAATCGATACCCGAAGATCGCCGCACGCCTCGCGCTGTCCGGCGAGCACTGCGAGGATCCGCACGTCGAGCGCATGATCGAGTCGTTCGCGCTGCTGGGCGCGCGCATCAACAAGAAGCTCGACGACGACTACCCCGAATTCACCGAGGCGCTGCTCGAAGTCCTCTATCCGCACTATCTGCGGCCGTTCCCGTCGTGCTCGATCGCGCAGTTCGCGCCGTCCGCGACGCTCTCGCAGCAGACCGAGCCGTTCGTCGTCGCGCGCGGCACCGAGCTGAAGAGCCGCGCGATCCGCGGCGTGCAGTGCCAGTTCCGCACCGCCTATGACGTGACGCTCGCGCCGATCCGCATCAGCGAGGCGCGCTACGCGTCGATCGCGACCGCGCCGAGCGCGACCGTGCTGCCAGGCAACGCCACCGGCGTGATCTCGATCACCTTCGAATCGACCGCGCCGCAGCTCGATCTCGCGGCGCTGAAGGTCGGGCGGCTGCGCACGCACCTGCACGGCGAGCAGTCGTTCGTCGCCGCGCTGTCGGACTGCCTGTTCGCCAATGCGCTCGCGACCTATGTCGAGGCCGAGCGCAACGGCCAGTGGCGCGCGGTGCGCCAGACGCCGTTCGAGCAGGCGGGCTTCGACGAAGCCGATGCGCTGATCGACTATCCGGCCAAGTCGCATCCCGCCTACCGGCTGCTGACCGAGTATTTCGCGTTTCCCGACAAGTTCGACTTCGTCGATTTCGATCTCGCCGCGCTCGCGCGCCAGGCGGGGCGCTGCCACCGGCTGACGCTGCACGTGGTGCTGAAGGAAGTGCGCGGCGACTCGCACGTGGCGCGGCTGCTCGACATGCTGTCGGCGAACCACTTCCGGCTGTTCTGCACGCCGGTCGTCAACCTGTTCAAGCAGCACGGCGAGCCGATCCGGATCAACCATCAGGCCGTGTCCTACCCGGTGATCGCCGAGTCGCGGCGCGCCTTCGCCTACGAGGTGTACGCGATCGATTCGGTGCATCTGGTGCGCCAGACGGCGCACGAGGAAGCGGTGATCGAGTTCCGGCCGTTCTATTCGCTGCACCACGGCGAGGCGGCGCGCGCCGGCCACTACTGGTTCGCGCGCCGCAACGACTGGGTGGCGCAGAAGAGCCCCGGCTACGAGACCGAGATCTCGATCGTCGACATCGATTTCGAGCCGGCCGCGCCGCAGACCGACACCCTGAGCCTCGACCTCACCTGCACCAATCGCGACCTGCCGGCGGGGCTCGCGACGGGCCTCGAAGGCGGCGACCTGTTCCTCGACGGCGGCGCGCAGACGGGCGCGATCTCGATGCTGCGCCGGCCGACGCCGAGCGTGCGCTTCGAGCGGGGCCGCTCGGTGCACTGGCGGCTGATCTCGCATCTCGCGCTCAATCACGTCTCGCTCGCCGACCACGGGCTCGCGGCGCTCAAGGAAATGCTCACGCTCTACGACCTGAGGCGCACCGCGGTGTCGATCCGCCATATCGACGGGATCGTCGGCATCGAGCAGAAGAGCGCCGTGCAATGGCTGCCGGGCAAGCCGTTCGCGACCTTCGTGCGCGGCATCGAGGTGCGCGCGGCGGTCGACGAGGAGCATTTCGTCGGCACGAGCCTCGCGTCGTTCGTGCGGGTCATCGATACTTTCTTCGGCCTCTACGTGCACCTGAACAGCTTTGTCCAACTGATCGTCGTGTCGAAGCGCACCGGCGAGGAGATCATCCGATGCAAACCGCGCAGCGGCGAATCGATTCTGGCGTAGTCGAGCGGCTGCTCGACGAGCCGCACCGCTTCGAGTTCTTCCAGGCGGTGCGGCTGCTCGAGACCTGGTTCGGGCGGCGCGCCTCCGAGGTGCGCTACGCGGCGCGGCCGGGCGAGATCGTCGCGCGGCGCATCGGCTTTCGCAACACCGTCTCGCTGAGCTTCCCGCCGAGCGAGCTCGAGCGCGCGCGTTCGTTCGACGCGGCGGGCGCGCTGCTCAGGCGCGACGGCGACGGTGCGGCCGGGGACGCCGGCGAGGTCGAGCGGGTCGAGCTGACGCCGGCGTTCTTCGGGCTCCTGGGCGGGCAGGGCGCGCTGCCGTTGCACTACACCGAACAGATCATCGCGCGCGAGCAGATCAAGCGCGACCACGCGGCGCGCGAATTCTTCGACGTGTTCTCGAACCGCGCGACCGCGCTGTTCTACGCGGCGTGGAAGAAGTACCGGCTGCCGCTCCACTACGAGCTGGACCGCGACGAGCGCTACCTGCCGCTGCTGCTGTCGCTCGCCGGCGTGTCGAACGCCGACGCGCGCAGCAGCGTGCAGGAAGGCCCGGGCGCGCTGATCGACGAGGCGATCGCGGGCTATGCGCTGGCCGCGCGGCACCGGCCGGTGTCGGCCGCGTACCTGCAGCGCACCTTGTCCGAGTATTTCCGCGTGCCGATCCGCGTCGAGCAGTTCGTCGGCAAGTGGTACGACGTGCCGCCCGACCAACTGACCGTGATCGGCAACGTCAACGCGAGGCTGGGTGCGACGGCGCTGGTCGGCGAGCGGGTCTGGCAGCGCGACATGCGCGCGCGGCTCGTGGTCGGGCCGCTGTCGAAGCGCGACTACGAGGCGTTCCTGCCCGGTGAGGAGCGCGCGGTCGCGCTCGAACGGATGCTGACGCTGCTGGCCGGCGTGACGCTCGAATACGAGGTGTCGCTCGTGCTGAAGCACAGCGAGGTCGGCGCGAGCGTGCTGAGCGGCGGCGCGCGGCTCGGCTGGGACGCGTTCCTGTGCACGCGCGCGGCGGTGCGCGATCGCGCCGACGCGCGCTACGAACTGCATGTCATTCACTGATAACAACGATCGAACCTGAGTGGACCGTATCCCATGAGCACGCCCCTGAAGACCCTGATTGCGAAACTGAATCCGATTTCCCGGAAGGCGACGGAGCACGCGGCGAGCCTGTGCTTTTCACGCGGTCAGTACGAGGTCGATCTCGAACACCTGTTCGTCGCGCTGCTCGACGAGGCGACGGGCGACCTGCCGCTCGTGCTGCGCGCGAGCGGCGTCGATCCGCACGCGCTGCGCGCCGACCTGGAGCACGAGCTTGAGAAGCTGAAGACCGGCAACACGCGCACGCCGGTGTTCTCGGCCCATCTGGTCGACCTGTTCGAGCAGGCATGGCTGATCGCGTCGCTCGATTCGCAGATCGGCCGGATCCGCTCCGGGCACCTGCTGCTCGCGCTGCTGACCGGGCCGGATCTCGCGCAGTTCGCGCAGCGCATGTCGCTGCAGTTCGCGCGCGTGCGCGTGACCGATCTCAAGCACAAGTTCGACGAGCTGACGGCGGGCTCGATCGAGGCGGAGCCGCGGCAGGGCGCTGGCG
>NZ_JAAGNW010000081.1:14319-18529 GCF_010645215.1 Burkholderia multivorans
ATCGACATCCTGATGCGGCGGCGCCAGAACAACCCGATCATGACCGGCGAGGCCGGGGTCGGCAAGACCGCGGTGGTCGAGGGGCTCGCGCTGCGGATCGCCGCGGACGACGTGCCGCCGCCGCTGCGCGGCGTCGCGCTGCGCGCGCTCGACATGGGCCTTTTGCAGGCCGGCGCGAGCGTGAAGGGCGAATTCGAGAACCGGCTGAAGAGCGTGATCGAGGAGGTCAAGCAAAGTCCGCATCCGATCATCCTGTTCATCGACGAGGCGCAGACCATCATCGGCGCGGGCGGCCAGGCGGGCCAGAACGACGCGGCGAACCTGCTCAAGCCCGCGCTCGCGCGCGGCGAGCTGCGCACGATCGCGGCGACCACCTGGAGCGAGTACAAGAAGTACTTCGAGAAGGACGCGGCGCTCGCGCGGCGCTTCCAGGTCGTGAAGGTCGAGGAGCCGACCGAGCCGCTCGCGGCCGCGATGCTGCGCGGCATGGCGGGGCTGATGGAGCGCCACTTCAACGTGCGGATCCTCGACGACGCGATCACCGAGGCGGTGCGCCTGTCGCACCGCTACATCAGCGGCCGCCAGCTGCCGGACAAGGCGATCAGCGTGCTCGACACCGCCTGCGCGAAGGTCGCGCTCGCGCATAGCGCGACGCCCGCCGCGATCGACGATACCCGCAAGCGCGGCGAGCGGATCGAGGTCGAGCTGGCCGCGCTCGAACGCGAGGCGGCGGCCGGCGCGCATCACGACGCGCGGCTCGCCGAACTGCGCGCCGAGCGCGACGCGGACCTCGACGCGCTGCGCGCGGACGAGGCGCGCTATGCGGCGGAGCGCGCGCTGGTCGAGGAGATCGGCGCGCTGCGCGCGACGCTCGACGCGGCGCGCGAGCCGTCGGCCGAGGGCGGCCGGATCGATGCCGAGGCGACGCGCGTGCAGCTGGAATCGCGCGTCGCCGCGTTGCGCGAGTTGCAGGGCGCGCAGCCGATGGTGCCGCTGCAGGTGGATGCGCAGGTGGTGGCCGAGATCGTCGCGTCGTGGACCGGGATTCCGCTCGGCCGCATGGTGAAGGACGAGATCCAGACCGTGCTGAACCTGCAGGCATTGCTCGCCGCGCGCGTGATCGGCCAGGACCACGCGCTGGAGGCGATCATGCAGCGCGTGCGCACCGCGAGCGCGAGCCTGGAGGATCCGAACAAGCCGCGCGGCGTGTTCATGTTCGTCGGGCCGTCGGGCGTCGGCAAGACCGAGACCGCGCTCGCGCTCGCCGACATCCTGTACGGCGGCGAGCGCAAGCTCGTCACGATCAACATGAGCGAGTACCAGGAGGCGCACAGCGTGTCGGGCCTGAAGGGCTCGCCGCCGGGCTACGTCGGCTACGGCGAGGGCGGCGTGCTGACCGAGGCGGTGCGCCGCAATCCGTATTCGGTGGTGCTGCTCGACGAGGTCGAGAAGGCGCATCCGGACGTGCTGGAGATGTTCTTCCAGGTGTTCGACAAGGGCGCGATGGACGACGCCGAAGGGCGCGAGATCGACTTTCGCAACACGCTGATCATCCTGACCTCGAACGTCGGCTCGTCCGCGGTGATGCAGGCGTGCCTGAACAAGACGCCGGAGGAGCTGCCCGATGCGGACGCGCTCGCCGAGACGCTGCGTCCGCAGTTGTACAAGACCTTCAAGCCCGCGTTCCTCGGCCGCATGAAGGTGGTGCCGTACTACCCGATCTCCGACGACGTGCTGGCGGAGATCATCGAACTGAAGCTGAGACGAACCACCAGGCAGTGTTCGAATGGGACGAATCGCTGGTCGAGGCGGTGCTCGCGCGCTGCACCGAAGTCGATTCGGGCGCGCGCAACGTCGACCACATCCTGAACGGCACGCTGCTGCCGGAGATCGCCGGGCACGTGCTCGGCCGGATCGCCGACGGCGCGACGCTGGCGCGCATCGCGGTACGCGCGGACGACACGGGTGCGTTCGAGTACGCGGTCGAATGACGCCGCGGCGTCCGCGCGACAGGCGGGCGCCGCGCTTTCACGGATTCACGCTGTCATGAATTGCTGAGCCTCACACCATGCCGATCAAGCTTTCCGAACTGCTGGCGCCTGTCAGCGACACCTCGCCGTGCGGCGACGATCTCCTGTTCTCGTCGGAGTTCGACGCGATCCAGCACGCGCGCAAGTTCGACGATCCGTCGCTCGACCAGGGCGAGTGGATCACCGAGATCAAGGAAGCCGACTGGGGCTTCGTCGTCGATCATGCGACCGAACTGCTGCGCGGCCAGACCAAGGACCTGCGGCTCGCCGTGTGGCTCACCGAGGCGCTCGCGCTGGAGGAGGGCGTCACGGGGCTCTCGCAGGGCTATGCGCTGCTGACGGGCCTGTGCCGCCAGTACTGGGAGCAGGTGCATCCGCTGCCCGAGGGCGACGACGCCGAATACCGGCTCGGCAACGTCGCGTGGCTCGCGACGCGCACGGCCGAGCTGCTGCGCGCGGTGCCGCTGACGGAGGGCGCATCGAGCGCCTACAGCGCGCTCGACTGGGAGATCGAGCAGCACGTCGCGCAGGCGGTCAAGCGCGATCCCGAACACGCGGACGACATCGCGCGCGGCAAGCCCGCGATCGAGCAGATCGAGGCGTCGAAGCGGATGACGCCGGTGGCGTTCTACGCGACGCTGCTCGGCAACCTGAGCGCGTTCGAGGTGGAACTGAACGCGCTCGAACAGGAACTCGACCAGCGCGCCGGCGACGCCGCGCCGAGCTTCCGGCAGGCGCGCGACGCGTTCCGCGGGGTGTACCTGCTGGCCGAGCGCTTCGCGCGCGAGCAAGGCCTGTCGACCGATGCGCCGAAAGCCGCGCCGACGCCCGATGTGCCGCCGGCGGTAGGGCGTGCGGAACCGTCGTTCAAGACCCCGCTTCAATTGGAGGAAGCCGTGCCGCCCTCAACCGTCGCCGTACGCCCGGTCACGCCGGCGCCCGTCGTGATCGCGGGGATCCAGAACCGCGCGCAGGCCGTCGAGCAATTGCGCTCGGTCGCCCGCTACTTCCGTGCGACCGAGCCGCACAGCCCGGTCGCGTATCTGGCGGACAAGGCGGCGGAGTGGGCGGATATGCCGCTGCACCAGTGGCTGGCCTCGGTCGTCAAGGATGACGGCTCGCTCGCGCACCTGCGCGAGCTGCTCGGCGTGAAGACCGACGACGGCAACTGAACGAGCGGGTCGGGCGACGTCTACTGCCCCGCCCGGAACTCGATCCGGCGGTTGCGCGCGCGTCCGTCGTTGCTGTCGTTCGACGCGATCGGCTGATCCGGCCCGACGCCCGTCGTGCTCAGCTGCTGCGGCGCGATGCCCTTCGTGATCAGATAACCCTTCACCGCATCGGCGCGCGCCTGGCTCAGCGCGATGTTCGAGGTCCGGTTCCCCGAGTTGTCGGTGTGACCGATGATCTCGACGGTGCGGTTCGTCATCTTGCCGAGCGCGCCCGCCATCTGGTCGAGGATCTGCTTGCCCTGCGGCGTGAGCGTCGCGCTGCCGGTCTCGAATTCGATGGTGCGGTTCGCGAGCGTCTGGTCGAGCAGGCCCTGTTCGGACGCGCTCACGCGCAGCCCGTTGCGGATCGTATAGGTCGGGTTCAGCGCGTTCGCCATGTCGCTCGCGAGCTGCTGGCGCTGCGCCTCGTTGTGCACCTCGCCCTTCACGTCGATCTGCGTGCCGTCGATCTTCAATTGCCCCTTGCTGATCTGCTTCAGCTGCGGGCCGATCAGCTTCTGCACGTTCGCGGTCCAGTTCGGCGGCGTCGCGACGTCGCCGACCTCGATCTGGTCGACCACGTTCGCCGCGCCGTAGGTGTCGCGCAGCCGTTGCAGCACGGCGGCCTTGGTCGCCTCGTCGGGCACCTTGCCGCCCACCACCACCTGGCCCGGCGTCGCGTTCGCGGGCGCGGGCGTCGAGACCATCGCGCCCTGCCCGGCGCTGCCCGCGAGCGCGGGCGCGCCGGCCTGCGAGGGCGGCGCGAGCACCGTCGTCTTCACCGTGATGCCGCTGTTGTCGACCGGCGTGACGGTCGCGGGCCCGAGGTTGTCGGCGTGCGCGACGCCGGCGCAGAGGCCGCCGGCGAGGAGCGCGAGCGGCAGCGCGCGCAGCGCGGCAAGGCGGAACGGGAGGCGCTTCTTCGTCATGACGTCAGGCTCCGATGAACGCTTCGTGGAAGGTGTCGAT
>NZ_JAAGNW010000081.1:18539-27017 GCF_010645215.1 Burkholderia multivorans
TGTCGATGCCCACGCGGAGCGACAGTTGCGGCTGTTCGAGGTAGCTGACGAGCTTGCTGATCCCATGGTCATTCTGTGCATGTCCGTCGATCCACTCGGGATCGTCGATGTCGATGTTGTGTTCGGCGTAAGTCTGCGGATCGACCACGCTGTGCAGGGTGCGCGCGGACGCGCCGTTGAAGCCGATGATCAGCCGTTCGCGCTCGGCGATCGTGCCGATGAAGATCGCGAGTTCGAAATCGGCGCGCGACACGAACGGCGCGACGAGTTCGAGCCAGAACGCGGCCACCAGGCTGCGATAGAACGGATCGACCGGCAGCGGCAGCGCGAGGCCGCGCTCGATGTGCGAGGAGCCGCTTTGCATGACCGGCCGCAGCAGCGAGCCGAGCGCGAGCATCGCGCCGCGCAGCCGCACCGGATGGCCGCTCGCGAGCAGCATCTGTTCGAGGCCGGCCAGGGTCTGGTGCTCGACGAAATCGTTGAAGGTGCCGTCGTGCGCGCTGCCCGGGCCGCCGGTGTCGATCGGCACCTGGGTGTCGCCGAGCGCCTGCAGCGCGCCGGGCGGCTCGTCCTTGCCGAGCAGCCCCTGCATCTGCGCGGCCGCGCGCGACCACAGCCGCGCGAACGCGAGCGGGCTGCGCGCGAGGAACGGCAGCGGCCGGTCGACTTCGAGCGCGGTTGCGGCGAGGAACGGGAAGCGCCGGTTCGAGGCGTCGTGACTCGCGACCATGTGGCCCGCGACCGCGAGCTTGCTGCGCGAGCCGAGGAACGCGAAATGCATCGGCTTCGCGCCCTCGTAGACGATCTTCCAGCGCGGATCGTCGGCGAGCAGCTCCATCGCGCGCGCGATCCACTGGTCGAGCGTCTGCAGCAGCTGCGGGTTGTGCGGGCTCTTCACGAAGTCGCCGCGCGACGGGATCTTGCCGAAGTAGGCGATCTGGGCCTGGACCGTTTGCGTCATTGCGCCCCCTGTGCGTTCGATGCGGCCGCCGCGGTCACGGCGGCCGGTGCGGCGCCGGACGCGCCGGCGGGTGACGGCGCCGCGTTGACGGCGTTGCCCGCGCTCACGTCGGCGACCGACGACGGCAGGCGCATGCCGCGCAGGCTCTGCTGCTGCGGGGCGTCGCCGCTGCTCGCGGTGGGCTGCGAGGTGCTGATGATGCGCATCGTCACCGACAGGGTCACGTTGCCCTGCGTCCAGGTCAGGTCGAAGGTGCCGTCCGGCCGGCGCTTGCGCTGCGCCGAGTTGATCAGCTTCTCGAGGCCGTAGCGGCCCGGTTCGTTGACGATCTGCAGCGTGCGGCCGTCGAAGGTGGTCGCCGTCAGCGTCGCGCCCGCCGAGCCCTGCGGGTTCGGCCACACGAAGTTGGTCCACTGCGGCGGCGTGTTGCGGTAGCGCAGCTGCTGGCCGTCGATCGCGATCGTGTACTCGGTCGTGCCGCTGCTCGGCTGCGGCAGGATCTGGAACACGGTCTGCGGCTCGGACGAACCGCCCGCGCTCGCGGCGGCGGCGCCGCCCGCGAGCGGCGCGACCCAGCGCGAGAAGCCGCTCGTGAAGTCCGGCGTCAGCGCGAGCCCCATGTCGCCCCAGGTGCGCGCGGACAGCGTGTCGCCGCGGCGCACCGCGAGCGGCCCGAGGGTCGTGCCGACGAACTTCGCGATCGAGCCGTCCGGCCCGAACACCTGCGCGATCTCGCCCGCGCCGGCCTCGACCTTCGCGCCCGGCGCGAACGGATACTTGTTCGCGAGCGAGCCCTGGAACTGCTGGTAGACCTGCGCATTCCACACCTTGTTGACCTCGACGCTGGCCGGCTGGATCACCACCGCGAAGGCCTGCATCAGCGGCCGCACGAGCAGCGGGCGCAGCGACTTGCGTTGCGAATCGGTGAGGCCCGTCAGCATCTGCTCGTCGACGAACTTCAGCGAATCCGCGAGTTCCGAACCGCTGCCGTCGAGCGTCTGCTGCATCAGCTGACGCGCGCCCGGCCCCGGGTCGCCCTGGTTCTTGATCACGTTGAAGCGGGTGCGGACCTTCGACAGCGTGTCCATGTAGCCGGCGAGCATCGAGGTGCCGTCATGGGTCGCGACGATCCGGCCCAGGCCGATGAATTCCTGCCCGATCGGGCCCATCGGCGTGTCGGCGGGATTGCCGTTGATGTCGACGTTGGCCGCGAGCTGGCCGCCCGGCTGGCGCGTGAACCACTGCTTGACCCAGTTGACCATGCCCGTCTGCGCTTTCTTCAGCGTCACGTTCGCGAGCGACGGGTTGTCCCACGAGGTCTGGTCGTAGGCGGTTTCGAGCACCTTGCGGATCGGCGAGTCCTGCGGGTCGCCGAGCTTGTTCATGCCGTCGACGGCCTGCCCGAAGCTGCCGAAGCCCTGCACCGCGATGCCCTGCATGAACTTCTGCCAGTGCTGCGCGTACTCGTTCTTGTACATCGCCACCAGGGTCTTCTGGATCTGCTCGGGGCTGCCTTCGAGCGTCAGGTCGTCCTGGGTCGCGGTGTTCAGCACCCAGTCCTTCGCCTGCAGTTCCTTGGTCGCGGCGTCGCGGATCGCGGGCTGCACGTACTGGAACCACGCGTCGCGCGTGAAGGTGCCCGGAATCGCGTAGCTGCCGGCGATCAGGTTGGTGTTGCCCTCGCCGACGATGCGCGCGATCGTCATCGGCGCGAAGCGGGTCGACGCGCGCGCCTTGATCTCCTCGTACACGCGCTGGCGCGCCGGCATGCCGCGCACCACGCGGCGCAGGTTCTCGCGGGTCTGGTCGACCAGCGCGAGGTTCGAGTCGATCATCGGCCAGTCGTTGTCGGACACCCGCGACAGGTAGAAGGTGATCATCCGCTCCGCGCTCTTGATCATCTCGTCGCGCGGCATGTTGCCCCGGTTGGTTTCGAGCCAGCCGCGCCAGAAGCGCGCGATCTGGTCGGTCAGGTGGGCCTGCTCGACGTGGCGCTTGTCGGACAGCATCAGGTAGGTCTTGAGCGCGTTGTACGCGTCCTCGACGTTGGTCGGCGAGGCGTCGTTGTACAGGCCGCCCTGCGCGTTCGGCGCGGGTATCTTGTCGGACACCGGCACCGCGCCCGATTCGGGCGCGCGCGTCATCGGCGCGAGCTGGTCGGGGTGAGCGTTGACGTCCTTGAGGAACGAGGCGAGATTGCCCGCGACCGGCGCGAGCAGGATCTGGCGCACGCCGTTGTAGTACTCGGTCAGCAGGTGCTGTTCGAGACGGTCGCCCTGGTAGAGGCCGAGCGACACCGACAGCGGCTTGTCGCGGCGGAACTGCTCGAGCTGCTCGCTGCGGTCCTCGAGGATGTCCATCGCCTGCAGGCGCGATTGCAGATCGTTGCGGTTCTGCTGGAGGCGCGTCACGTTGTCGAGATCGGCCTGCACGTTGGTGACGAGCTGCTGGTTGCCGATCGTCGACCAGGTCCAGCCGCCGAGCGCGAGCGCGAGCACGGCGACGAAGCCGAAGAAGGTCGCGTAGCGCATCCGGGTCTTGGTCGGGCTCGCGAACTGGCGGACCGTCTGGCGGTCCGCGAAGATCACCTTCGAGAACAGGTCGCGCAGGAAGAAGCCGTTCTTCGAGAACGCACTGGCCGGCTTCGGCAGGCTCGAGGCGTCCAGCCCGAAGCGCGACGCGATGCGCTGCGCGGCCGCGCTGTTGGTTTCGCCTTCCTGCAGCGCGCTGGTGAAGTAGAAGCCGCGGAAGATCGGCTTGTACTGGAACGGATTGTTCTCGAACAGCGTCGCGAGGAACGAGCGCAGCGCGGGCTTGATGGTCGAGAATTCGAGCGGGAAGCTCAGCTGGCCCGGCGACAGCGGCTGGCCGCGATGGATCGACAGTTGCGCGACGCTGATTTCCTTGAGGCCGTCGTACAGCTCTTCGAAACGCTCGTCGAACTGCGCGACGATGTCGCGCTTCTCGTCCGGCTCGTAGGGCAGGGTCGCGCCCCACACGCGGTCGTATTCCTGGCGGTCGCTGCTGCTGAAGAACTCGGTGAAGCCGGTGATCAGGTCGGCCTTCGTGAACATCACGTAGACCGGGGCGAACACTTCGAGCTTCTCGGTCAGCTCCTGCACGCGCTGGCGCAGGTTTTTCGCGAGGTTGATGGCGAATTCGGGGCGGTTGCCGGTGAGTTCGGCGATGCTGGCGGTGACGATGATGCCGTTGATCGGCGCCTTCGGACGGTAGCGCTTGAGCAGCCCGAGGAAGCCGAGCCATTCGGTGCGGTCTTCCTCGTGCACCGAGTAGCGGCCCGCCGTGTCGAGCAGGATCCCTTCGGTGGTGAAGAACCAGTCGCAGTTGCGGGTGCCGCCGATGCCGTGGATCACCGCGCTGTTCTTGTCCGCGAACGGGAATTGCAGCCCGGAGTTGATCACCGCGCTGCTTTTGCCGGCGGCCGGATTGCCGATCACGATGTACCACGGCAGCTCGTAGAGCGCCGACCCGCCGGAGACCTGGCCGATCTTCGAGGTCTTGATGGTCTTCACTGTGTCGACGAGCCGGGTGCGCAGCGTGTCGAGTTCGGCCTGCTTCGCGGGCTCGGCGGCCGGGGTCGACTTGCCGACCTCGGCCTGCTGTTCGAGCATGTCGCCGAGCTTGCGGTTCGCGCTGCGCACCCGCAGGCGGCGCACGAGCCGGACCAGGAGCCACAGCGCGAGCACGGCGGCGAGCACGACGGCCGGCCACACGTAGGCGATCTGCAGCACGTCGGCGGCGATGAACAGGACAGCCGCGAGCGCGAGGATGCCGACGATCGAGAGCGTGCGTGGATGTGTCAACACGTTGAGGAAGCGTTGCATAGGACGTTCAGGTTCCGGTGCGATTCAATGGGGTAGGGCGCGCATGCGCCGCGCGCGGCGGGTGGGCGCGCGCATCGTCCGACGTGACGGGGGTGTCGAGGTCACGCGGTCGGCGAGGCGAAATAGCGGGAAGCAGGCCGGGCGGCCGCGCGGGGCGGTGCGCAAGAGCCGGGAGCGGGCAGGCCGCGGGCGCGGCGCGCGCGGGGCTTGCGATGACCGGTGCGGGTCGTGCCTGCCGCCGGTGAGTTGTTCAATTGCCCCATACCGCCCTCATTATTTCTTGCTCGTCCGTTATTGCGGATTCGGACGTCCCAGTTTGAAACCGGGTTTATGGTATTCGACGTGACCGAGATCCATCAATTTCCATCGGCCGCCCCAGGTCAGGCCCACCTGTTCGGCGACCTGACCATATAACTGATAGCCTCGCATGGCCCAGGGATCTTTTTCCGAGATGACCAGCTTGCCGTCGCGCAAAAACGCGTTGTCGGCCGCCAGCCCATATTGATGGTAACTCTGGAACGCTGCCGCATTGGTGACGCCGCCCAATTGCGCGAGCCGGTTTTGCCGTTCGGGGCTGCGATAACCTTCGAGCAGCGCCATTTCATAGCCGTATTGTTCGTGCATTATTTTATAGACGAGCAGCAAACGGGTTCTGAAATCGGCATCCAGCAGGTTCCAGTCGCGGCTCGCGTCTTTCAGCGCGGGCCTTGCCTGTTCGACTTCGCGCGTGGCGAACACTTCAGGCGGCAGCGGCAGCGGCGGCACCAGCTGCTCGCCTTTCAGCAGCGCCGCGATTTTCTCGTCGGGCACGCGCGCGGTGTCGTCGTACTGGAACATTTGCCGGCCCCGCACTGCGATGGCTACCAATGGCGGCGTCGCAAGAATACCTGCCGAGATCATAATCAGCAAGCGCCGCCGAATCAGTAAATTTTGCAAATTGCTCAATGTCGATTGAGACAATTTTGCCGATCGGCTGATTTGGCTGCGGGTGCGCGTGGCGCGATCGAAGGCGCGCCGGCTTAATCTGCCGTGAAATTGAGCGACCGAATCGAATACCGTCGCCCGCACGGCCGGTAATAGCAACAATGCCGCGGCGAGGACCGCGAGCGCGAAATAGGCAACCAGGACGACGGCAATCAAAGAAATCCCCGGAATATGGAATCGATTGTAATTTGCAATGCTTACTCTTAGAATCAGGCCTGCTCCGAGAAGGCCGGGACATATTATTGCGTCGAATTAAACCAGGATTCAATGAGACTCTGAATGAGCGTGCCGGAAGATTCCAATTCGAAAGCTCCGCCGAGCCTGCTTTCGGGCGCCCGTCCTGAAAGCGGCGCGCACCATTCGCGTATTCTCGCGAATCTGGAGGGCCGTGTCTCGCCCTCGACCGACGCCGCCGCTCCCCGTTCGCGCAAAACCCCGCTCGCCTTGCTCGCCGTCCTCGTGATCGCGATCGGCGGCTGGGGGGTGTGGCGCGTGCAGCAGCATGCGGGCAGCGGCGCGGAGCTGGCGGCCGGCGCTTCGGCGAGCGCGGTGGCGAAGGCCGCCAGCAGCGTCGCGGCGAGCGCGCCGCCGGTCGCGCAGGCGGCCCCCGCGCCGCAGGCCGCGACGATCGTCAACGACGACAGCGCCGCGAGCGACGTGAAGGCGGCCGCGCCGGCTTCCGTCGCGACGGGCGACCGCCTGTCGCGCGCGCTCGCGAACGGCGCATCCGATGTGTCGCCGTCCGAGACGGCGGCTGCCGCGGGCGCGGCGGCGACGGCGGCAGCCACCGCCAAGGCTGCGCATGCGACGAAGAGCGCGCGGGCCGCGCCCGATGCGAAGCCGGTGAAGGAAACCAAGGCCGAGCTGGCGGCGCGCAAGCGCCACGAGAAGGCCCAGCAGGCGGAACTCGCGCAGGCGAAGAAGACGCGTCAGGCCGCCGGCCGGAATGCGAACGGCAAGGACGATCCCGATGCCGACCTGCTGGCCGCGCTGGTGGCGCGGACCAAGCCCGCCGATCCGAAGGCCAATGCAGCCGTCAAGGCGAATACCGCGAAGGTCAGCACGGCCGCCGCCGACACGCCGCTTGCCGCCAAGGTGAAAGATTGTAGCCAGCGCGGCTTCTTCGAAGACCAGCTGTGCCGCTGGCGTGTATGCGACGGGCATTGGGGCAAGGATCCCGCGTGCCCGACGGCGGCGACGCCGAAGCAACCCTGAGGCCGCGCGCCGGCCCGGGCATCCCATCACGGCCGGCGCGGCGACACCCTGCCGTTGTCACGATGAGGCTCGCCTCGCCGCGTTCCATTTGCTCGCCTGCCGGGCGCGCCCTTCACTGCACCGACCACAAGCCCAGATTGCCCAGGCTCGCCGCGAGCCGCAGCCGCGAGGTGCGCCATTTCGAGACCGCGAGCACGCGTTGCTTGCGCGCGTCGGCGAGTGCGGCCTGCGCATCCTGCAGTTCGGTGAAGGTGCCGACGCCGGCCTTGTAGCGGCCCCGGGCGATGTCGAGCGCGCGCTGCGCGTCGGTGAGCAGCGCCTGTGAGTTGTCGAGGTTCGCGGTGTCGGTCTGCACGCTCTGATAACTCTTCCAGACATCGAGCGAGACCTGCAGTTCGGTGTTGCGCAGTTCGGCCTCGCGCGCGTCGGCCTGCGCCTGGGCCTGCGCGACCCGATAACCGGACGCGAAGCCCTCGAACAAGGGAATCGTGACCTGCACGCCGATCGTGCTGCCGCGGCTCGCCGTGATCGGTGCGGATTGCGGTTGCTGCTGGTAGGACGGGTTGTTCTGCGTGAGGCTGCCGACCAGCGAGATGGTGGGGCGGCCCTGCGCGCGTACCACGTCGATGTTCTCGCGCGCCGCCTGCAGTTTTGCGCGCGCGGCGACGAGCTTCGGCTGCCGTGCCTTCGCCTCGTCGAGCAACTGATCGACGCCTTGCGCGAAGGCGTCGTGCTCCGCGAGCGGCGGTGCGGGCGTGACGCGCAGAGGCGTGTTCGCGTCGAGGCCCATCGCGACGGCGAGCGCGCCGTCTGCGCCGTGCGCGTCGCCCTCGGCGCTCACGCGATCGAGCAGCGCGCGGCGATAGGCGGTCTGCGCCTGCAGCTGATCGCTCAACGTGCCTGCGCCGGCATCGTGCTTTGCGCGCGCTTCCGCGAGGCTCTCGCTGGCGATCTGTTCGGTCTGGCGCGCGGCGTCGAGCGCGGCCTGCGCATCGCGCACCGCGTCGTAGGCCTGTGCCGCATTGAAGAACACGGTCTGCAGGGCGTCGTCCTGCGTCGCGTTGGCGGCCTCGAGCAGCTGGCGCGCCTGGCGCAGCCCCGCGCTGCGCTTGCCGAAATCGAACAGCACCCAGCTCAGGTTCAGCATGCCGTACTTGCTCGACGAATTCTGCGAAGTGCGGATCGAGTTGCCGACGACGTCATAGGTGGTCGACAGCGTATCGCGCTCGTAGCCGCCGGTCGCGTTGAGCGTCGGCAGGAACGCGGCCTCGCTGACGCCGACGGCGGCAGCCTGCGCGCGTGCGTTTGCCCAGGCGAGGCGAGCCTGCGGGTTCGCGCAGACGGCCTGCATGATCGCATCCTCGAGTTCGAGCGGGCGGTCGGCGATCTCGGCGACGCAGGAGGCGTTCTTCAGCAGCGGCGCAGCGGGCGTGTCGGACACGAGCCGCTGGGTGCGATAGACGTCGAGCCATT
>NZ_JAAGNW010000082.1:0-4911 GCF_010645215.1 Burkholderia multivorans
ACTTTATTTTGAGCACATGGGAAGTGACAATTTTATTTTTTTGAGAATGAAAATAATATTGTCACTTCAACCGCCGGAAGCCTTGACCTACCGCGCCATAACGGTGACAAACTTATTGCGGTCTACGACAGCGCACTCTATCTCGACGCGGTGCATAGCCAGAACGGCGCGTATCCGCTGCCGCTGCCCTGGAGCCCGGGCGACCTGAATCCGGATGCCGTCGCGAGCATGCGCGCGCTGCTCGCGATGGCCAGCTTCAAGAACGCGACGACGAGCCTGCCCGGCCAGTACGACCGATCCGTCTGGTTCAGCGACGGCGAGGGGCGTGCGGTGATCGCCTACCCGGAGTCGATGTCGGCGATGAGCGAGCAGGCTCGGCAGAATCTCGACTTCAAGTTCATGCCCTTGTCCGACCGCGATCAGCCGCCGCTGTTCTATGCGGATGTCATCGGCGTCAACACGTCGACGAACCTGCGCGGCACGCGCACGCTGGCCGTGCAGCTGGCCAACGTGATCGCCTCGTCGTCGACCATGCTGGCCAGCATCGGCCCCGACGCCAGCGCCGTGCCGCAGTACCTGTTCGCCGCGCGCCGCAGCGTCCTCACGACGCTGGCGCGCAGCTATCCGCTCTACGGCAAGATGAATGCGCTGCTCGGTGCGAGCGAGCCGGTGATGTTCAAGCTCGACGCGCAGGCCCGCAACTGGCTTGCGTCGATGAGCCCGGCGATCCAGCAGCGGGCGCAATCCAGCTATGCGTGCGGCTGCGACATCGATACCACTCAGTCCATTCCCAACTACCGGAGCGCGAAGGCGGTTTGCCCGACGGTCTGCGCGGCGCAGGGCGGATGGAACGGCCAGTGGACCAATCAAGCGCCCGCCGCGCCGGCCGGTACGTCGGCATGCGGTTGCAACGCGTGTCCGACGCCCGCGACGCGCGCGCAGCTGTTGCTCAAGGGCGCGACGCAGTGAGCGTCGCGACGTGAAGGCCGTGGTCCCTCGACGCTCGAGGGACCACGGGAGGTGGCGTGTTTGTTGGTACGCCATCGTAGGGATTGGATTGCGGAGATGAGCCCCCGGACCTCCTCTCCGTGAAAGCCACGCGGAGGGAGCGCGTCGGTTGCGCCTTCTCCGGCACCTCCTCGTCCGGCCGGATCCGGCAACTTCATCTTGATGCATGGCAAGCAAAGCGTGCCGTCGGAAGGCCGTCTTGCTGCCTGGACGAAATAATTATTTCGTATTACTGATCTATATATCGGAGGCACGATGGGATGACGGTCTCTCGGAAGACGGCACCCTGCCGAACTTGCTTTGAAGCCGTCGCTCGACGCACGCCGTGACCAGGCTACATGACCCGCACGCCACAATCGCCCACCAGCGCGACGGCTTGGTCGACGGACACGATCGTTCCCTTCAGATGCTTCGACACCTCGGCCAGCCTCAGTCCGCTCAGATCTGCGGATCTCAGGTCCGCACCGTCAAACCGGCTGTCGCGCAGATGTGCATTGCGCAGACTGCCGCCTTCGAACACGGCATCGCGAAAATCGCATTCAGATAGATCCGCGTCGGAGAAATTCAACGCCTCGAGCGTCTGTTTGCGAAACGACATGCCGCGCAGATCCGCCGCAACGAGCAGCGAATCATGGATGCCGAGCCCCAGTGTCCGCGCGCCGACCAGGCGCGCGCCCGTCAGCTTCACTTCGGTGAAGATAGCCGACGCGAGCTGCGCCCCGGTCCAATCGGTATTGTTCAGGTCGCTGCGGCAAAAGCGGGCTTCCGTCAAATCCGCGTAGCGGAATTTTGCCCTGGCGCCCATGCAGGCAAGCCAGCGGCTGCCGGCCAGCCCGCAGCGTTCGAGAAGCGTATTGGTAAAGGTGCAGTGGCTGAAACGCGCTGCGCGAAAATCCAGGCCGGAGAAGTCCTGGTCGTCGAAGGTGCAATGATCGAATGTCGGTGCTTCGCCGCCGTCTCGAAGCAGAGCGGCCAGCGCGTCCCGGTCCAGGGTCAAGTCATGGAATACCGCGCCGGTCTTGATGGACGGCTCGTTTGCGTTGCTGCGCATTTGCAGACTCCTCAATACGGAGGGTAAGCAGCAACGCGGTCACGTGCGCCCCCCTCACCTGGTCAATGTAAGGTCGACGCCGCGGCACATAGAACCCGTTGTGGGCGCAGGAGATACCAACCTGCCACTCTATTTTCGGCTGCAGGATTCTATCATCGGCGCTTGCGCAATCACGCACGCACGACGCGGAAGACGGTGAGGTGGCAGGCACCGATGGTGCCCGGGTCAGCGGATGATGGACGAAACTTGCCGGCCGCTTGTACGCTTTGAGTCCGCTCATGGATGGCGCCGACCGACTTCCTGCACCCCGTTCCGTCGAGGCCGGCATGGCTGGTGAGATGTGAAGTACGGAACGATCGCCTCGGTAAACTTGCTTTTTATTGATTGAATGCGCTGCAATAAAAGATGGGCCTAATCGGCTTCCCGCGTAACACACCCCAGGGCGCTGAATGACGTCAGTCTGCGTTGATTGGATCACGATGCCGATCGACGTATGACGTCGCGGCTGTTCCCTGCCTTGCACCTGCATCCCGTTATCGCGGATGAAATCACGCCGATCTCGGTGCGCCCCCAGCACGGGCTCGCGTTTGGCCCGGATCGAGATCCGCAATCGCGTACGTCATGTCTGACCGAGACAATCGCTGAAATTGCCCGCGTCGACGTGCGTCGCTGAAGAGAGCCGCGCAAAACCTTACCTCGCCTTTGCGCTCAAGCTCGATGCGAGCCATGACCGAATTGATGCTCGGGGTCAAACCTCGGCAGAAGGACAATCATACGGGCCGCGGCCTGGTAATCGGCGACATGACCGTTGCGCTGCATGGCGCGCTGAATCGGTTGCTGGCACTGCTCGACGAACCTGATTCGATCCCCGTCCTCGCGCCGCTTATCAAACGAGAAATCTATTTCCGCTTGTTGACGAGCGATCAGGCCGAGCGGCTCCGACAAATCGAATCGATCGGTACGCAAAGCAACCGTATCTCTCTCGCGATCGGCTGGCTGCTCGCACATTACGTCGTGTCATCGCGGCTCGATGACATGGCCGAGCAGGTGCAGATGAGCAGTTCGACGTTCCATTTGCATTTTCGTCAGCTTACCTGCATGAGCCCGCTGCAATGCCAGAAGTGGATTCGGTTGAATGAAGCACGTCGCCTGATGCTGTCGAGTGGGCTCGATGCGGCGTCCGCTGCGTTCCGCTTGGGATATGGCAGCCCAGCCCAATTCAATCGCGAGTACAGCCGGCGGTTCGAGAATTCGCCACGCAGGGACATTGACATCTTGCGGCATCAAATGGATGTCGAGCCGCCCCGCGAATCGATCTCGGCAACACATTGACAAGGCCGTCCCCGTAGCGGGGCGCGGTTGTCACGTGACAACCGGATCAGTTGACGCGCCCCGCGCTGAAGGATTCGCCTCTCAATTTGTTTCGAACACTACGATATACGTATCAATCGAGATGCCCCCGACTTTCAGGGCGCCCAGCAAACCCAGCAGCGCAACGTTTTCACATACGCCCCCATTTTAATCTACGCGACGGGCTACCAGCGTGGAACAATCCCTCTGATTTCCCCGAAGCTCCCGCCCGGCAAGGCTTTGTGTGCCCATGCCATTCTTCCGGGAATGTTTCACGGAAGCGCCTCGACCCATGCATTCCTCCCTATCAGCCGCGAAATCGCCTGCGTGTAGGCGTGTAATGGCACGGCCAATCGACGAGAAGCTGTCGAATGTGCGCAAGCAAAGCACCCCCGTCAGCCGCACCGCCAATCACGCATCACCGAGGCCGACGATAATAGGGGCCGCATCACTCACGATGCGCTTCATCTCCACAGTCCATCGAGTCGTTTCTTCCTCCCGCATCCCGGTCGGCCCCCTTCATCTACCCGAATAATGAACTGATCTCCACCGCAAGCTACGGCGCTTGGGCGCTATACGCCAATGCCGATCACATTGCATCTACGGATTGGCCATCGATGGCGCCGCCTTCAAAGGCACGACATGTTTAAGCGCCATCAATCCGTTCGTCCATCTGGCGTCTATGCGCCCATCGCCTCAGCACGGTTGTCACGTAACAACCTACGGCTGACGTCAGCCAAATCGAGAAAAATCGAAACCCGAATCCAAGAACTGAATCCCGACGAATCTCGATCTCCTCGTCATCCCCATGTTCAGTTGTTACGTGACAACCCATCCACGCATACGCCAGCTTGCTGAAACAGCTTGGGCCTATCCAGGTATGAGCGAAACGTTGATCGGACAGGAAGTCCCGGCGGTATCAATCTAGATTCAATCTATCCTCATCAAACGACTCAAACCTCGCTCACGAAGATAGACATGCCTTAGTCGAGCTATCCGCAGCACGCGAAATGCCTTCGTCGTGTCGCGCATCGCACATCCGGTTGTCACGTGACAACACTCCCGTATGGCTATTCCTATCCAAACGCCATTCCGTTGGACTTTCCTCTGGCAATTGAATATATTACGCAAAACTCATTGGGGAATTTAATGGCATTCAAGATCGCCGTGAGCAACCAGAAAGGCGGGACGGGCAAGACAACCCTCTCGGTCAATATCGCCGCCGCGTTCGAAGCCGGCGGAAACAAAGTCGCCCTGATCGACGCCGATCCGCAGGGCACCTCCGTTCGCTGGGTCACCAGCGGCGAGAACACCTTGCCGATGACCGTCCTCTCCCTGGCCCCGGCCGGCCGAGGCATCGGCGCGGAAATCAAGAAGCAGGACGCCTACTTCGACGTCATCGTCGTCGACTGCCCGGGCAACCTCGAAGATCCCCGTATCGCCTCCGTGCTCGAAGTCGCCGACTTCTGCCTGGTGCCGCTCTCGCCATCGCCAGCCGATCT
>NZ_JAAGNW010000082.1:4921-9251 GCF_010645215.1 Burkholderia multivorans
GATGATCGAATCGATGCGCGCCGTCCGTAACCCTCAGCTGTCCTCCGCGCTGATGCTCAATAGCGTCAATGGAAAGACAAAAATGCGAGAAGAAATTCTAAAAATTCTTAAGGCTGAGGAAATAGGGGAGCATCTGCTCGAAAGCCAGATCGCGCAGCGGGAGGTCTATCGGCAAACCTTCGCCCTCGGCACGACCATCCATCATCACAACCGATACATGAAAGGGCTCAAGGAAGCCCGCGCAGAAATCGAAAAGCTGGTCACCGAAATGGCCCAGTACATCGCCTCCACGCGCGCAACCGGAGCAGCTCATGGCTAAGGACGCCTCGAAAGACAAGAAGCCCACCGGCAATCTTCATCTGGCAGCCGGCCTGTTGCGCGGCCTCGCGCAGGAAAACGCCGCACTGGAAACACGCCTGCCCGAGGCGCCGGCGCATCGCCCCGTCGTTCACATGCCAGCCGCACCTCAGCCGGTCGAGGCCGGCGCCGCGCCGTCGGACCTCGACGCGCCGCAGCGCGTGGCGCTGAAGGACTGCATCCCGAATCCGTTCAATCCGCGCGTCTTCTATTCGGAGGCGAGCCTGCACGAGCTGGCGCTCACGCTGAAGCGGGAAGGGCAGATCGAGCCGATCAAGGTGACCCGGCTGCCGGAATTCCCGGGCAAGCTCGTCGTGATCGACGGCCAGCGCCGCCTGCGCGCCACGAGCATCAACGGCGACGAGTACATCAACGCCACGTTCCGCTCGGACCACACGCCGGAACAGCTCTACACGATCGCCTACCGCGCCAACCACGATCACGAACGCCAGACGATCTTCGACGATGCGGTCGCCTGGAAGCGCCTGCTCGACGAAAAGGTCTTCCCGGATCAGAACACGCTCGCGGAGAAGATCGGCAAGGACAAAGCGTCGATCAGCAAGACCTTGTCGCTCAATGTGCTGCCCGCGCCGATCCTCGAACGGATGGCCGCCGCGAACGACAGCATCGGCCTGCAGGCGGCTTACTTTCTGAAGCTGATCTTCGAGCGCCTCGGCGAGCCCACCGCGGATCGCCTGCTGTCCGCCGTGATCGAGCGCAAGAAGTCCGTCCGCGATCTCGAGAACTTCCTCCGTACGCAGAACGAAGGAAATCCGAAGGCGGGGCGCACGCGCTACAGCGTCCGTCATGACTTCGCGATCGATACGCGCGCAATCGGCCAATTGAAGACCTATCCCGACGGGCGTCTCGACCTGCAGTTGAAGGACGTGGCCGCCGCGGATCAGGAAGCGCTCGCCGACCAGCTCAAGGCGGTCATCGACGCCGACGTCGCCGGACGCGCCGCCAGCGAACGCTGAACGCCCGGCGCCCATGACAAAAGACCTCGCATCGCGAGGTCCCGGACGGCTGACGAACCCCACGTTCTTCGGAGCGTGGGGTTTTGCTTTTTAGAATCAGGCCGACAGGGTTGCGGTGAGCGAGCAGACCGAACTGCGGGTCGAACGGCCCTGGCTCTTTCAGCTGGCGGCGAGGCTGCTGCGCAGCAGGAACTCCAGCAGGTCGTCGGAGGTGGGCTCGCCCCAGGTATCGAGCGCGAGCCAGCGGAAGAAGCTCGTCTGCGCCAGCTTGCTCGCCTTCTTTTTCGGCGACAGCGTCAAATCCTTCGATCCCACGACCGTCTCGTTGTAGCGGTCGATGAGCGTGGTCTGATCGTCGATCTCGAGTTCGCGGAAATACGCGCCGGCCTCGTCGATCTTGGCGGCGAGATACTTGTCGCGGATCTGCTCCTGCTTGCTCTGCGCGCTTTGCTTCGCCGGTGCCGCGGCTTCCGGCGCCTGCCCCTCGGCCAGCGTGTAACCGTGGGAAAGCGCCTTGCGGAAATAGGCCCCGACATTGTCGAGCGGCGCCGCATTTTTCTTCGTCGTGCGATTGAGCGTATAGGCGAGCGCCGCCTTGATCCGCTGCACGCCGTACTGCGTGATCAGCCGGCGCGCCTCCGAGCGCGGAATGCCGAGCTTGGCCACCTCGTCGATCAGCGCCTCGTTCTTGACGTCGCCTTCCTCCACGGTGTCGGCGCTCGGCTTGCGCGTGACCTTGAACTGGACCGCCTCGACGCTGCGCCCGGACTTGTGTTCGATCAGTTCGAGCGTATGGTCGGAGACGTCGTTGACTTCCTGGATGCAGGGCACCAGAACCTTGCTCTTGAAGAGCTTGTATTCCTTGTACGACTGCGACGCCTTGTCCTGGCCCAGGATCAGGTCGCGGAATTTCGGCAGCGGGATCTTCGCGGTGATGCCGATGCCCTCGTAGCGCACCGTGTTTTCCCACAGCGCGAGCGAATGCGAACGCCGAAATTCGCGGGCGATCCGCATGTCGATCAGCGCATAGATTTCCGGGTTCAGCAGTTCGCTGCGGATCTGGTCGGAGAAGCTGTACTTGAGGACCGATTGCTCCAGTTCCGCACCGGCGAGCAGGCCAGACGCCTTCCAGACCGTCGAACGGTCCGCGGCAAGATAGTCCCAGTTGACGACGGTGCTGATCAGCGAATTCACCGTGTCCTTCACGTACTTGGTGTTGTTGCTGTTCAGCCCGCTCTCGTGCGAGAGCGCCGCGATCGAGATCGAGAAGCTGGTGCGTCCGGGTTCGAAGGCTTCCTGGCGAAGCGCGTTCTTGATCAGCGAGCTGAACATCTTGCGTTGCTGCAAGCCGATCTTGCCCGACTTCGGCGCAATGTGAATCGCCTGCACCGCCTTGCGCAGCAAGTCTGGAGGCTCAGGAGTTTGGAACAGCGAGACCTGTTTGTCAGAGCCTTTGCTTGCGGGCTTTCGCGGCATGGAGTATCCAGGCAAGGTAACCTTATTCAAGGCGGACTTTATACCTTTTCACCGCCCGCGGCAACGACCATCCTCGCGCGCCACTTGCACAATCCGAGCTAACTGGTCGACTGAAAAGAAGTTTTTTTGCCGGCCCCCCGTACGCCGCACCCCATAACCCTCTACCTTTCGGCCAGGCACCATCCCAAAAGCCACTACCTTTGGGCGTTCCAGGCCTTTCCGGCTCCCCTGAACCGCCCCGAAAGGTAGCCTTCCATGGGGATGAAACCGCCGAATCATTCGGAGGGCATCATTTTTGTGATGCCGTGCAGCAGCCTCGGCAAAATGCCCCATAAATGGCTACCTTTCGTGCTCTCCGCCTCGAATCCGCACCCGCGCACTTCCCCATAAACAGGAACCTTTGTGGTCTCCCATAAAAGGTGACCTTAGCGCTGGCCTCTACCTGTGGACAAGACTCTCGCGCCCGGTGCACAGTCACGTGCCCAAGACCGGAATTTATGTACTCCCATAGATATCCACCTTTTAAAGTCCCCATAGGCGGCTACCTTTCCGGGTGAGCAAGCTTGTACCCCTATAAACATCCACCTAAGAAAGCCCCCATAAACCGCTACCCTCATGGCCTCCCATAACCGGGTACCTACGGTTTGCGGCATCGTCTATCCCATAACCGGGGACGTTTATCCCATATCCACAGACCTATTTCCCCACGGTTTGCTACCCAATCTCCCAAATCCACAGACCCAAGACCCCACATCCTTCCACCTAGCTTCCCATAAATGGGTACCGAACACCTCGCAAAGCCTTGTCTGCCAAGTCTTTGATCCGGCTAAAGGTAGTTAAAGAAGTAAACGTGCCCTTATAAAGATGTAAACACACGTGCAGGTTCGTCAAAAAGACCCAACCCATAAACCACTACCCTCCGACCACCGGCAAGTCGATTTCCTCGCGCAAGACATCAGAGGTTCCATTCGCCGATCGCCGATTCGGCATTTCTCGGCCCGTCGAATTCATCGCGAAGCAAACGAACCGCGCTCGAACCGTGACATACGTAGACAGTTATGGGAGGAGACCGGCCCGTTCGCGCATCCGGACCTCGAAAGGTTACCGTTCATGGGAACCTATTTGCCTCGACGCCCGATCGATACCGGTCGCTCACAACCCACACTCAAGCGCAAGGCATCACAACACGCGCTCACGCGTCCGCCGATGCCTCGGCAAGCGCGCCGTACGCACCACGCACCGCCAACGTCCTCACACGCGCGTCCTCACGCATGACGCGCACGGCGTCTCCCATACGCTTCAACCTCGGCGCCGCCTTTCTCGCCGCGATACATACCTTCGTCCATCTGCCCAGCGGCGTCGTCGCTCGCTAGCATGGATTCGCGTCAACTACCCGCGCGTCCTGCATGCGCGAATCCGGTATCAGCTCAAGAGGGGAAGAGATGTCTCATCATTTGTCGAAGGAAGACGTCGCGCGCTTCCAGCAATCCGGTTTCCTCGTCGTGCCCGGCCTGTTCGAT
>NZ_JAAGNW010000082.1:9261-15143 GCF_010645215.1 Burkholderia multivorans
CGATTCGGCCGCCAACGTTCGCGACGTCGCCGAACTGGAACCCGCGGATTCCACCATCATCCGGCGGATCTGGCAGCCGTCGAAACGGCACGCGGTGTTTCGGCGCGTCCACGAAGATCCGCGCCTCCCCGATGCGATGGAGTCGTTGATCGGCCCCGACATCGTGTTCCATCACAGCAAGCTCAACATGAAGGGACCGAGGATCGGCTCGCCCGTCGAATGGCACCAGGATTTCTCGTACTACCCGCACACCAATACCAAGCTCGTCGCGTGCCTGATCTACCTCGACGATGCCGACGAAGGCAACGGTTGCCTGCGTGTGCTCGCGGGCTCGCATCGGGCCGCGATGTACGACCATACGAACAACGGCTATTTCCGCGGCAAGGTCGATCCCGACACCTTGCCGGACGGTTATGAGGAAGTGACGATCGCGGGTCGCGCGGGCACGGCCGTGTTCCTGCATTGCAAGGTCCTGCACCGGTCGGATCCGAACCATTCCGAGCGCTATCGCCGCGTCTTCATTCCCGCGTATCGCGCAGCCGATTCCGTGCCGATCTACTTCGGTCCCCACGCCGCGCACAACGAACCCGACGCCTACCTGTTGCGCGGCCAGCGGCAGATGTACGCGACGGTCGAAGGCGGCCGGATTCCCTTGCCCATCACGGAAAAGGCGTTCAACTCGCTGTTCGCGCTGCAGCAGGGCGAGCATGTGCGCAAGGACGCGCTTCACGAACAGTCGAGCGGTTATGCCACGCACGCCTGATCGCCGCCCGCCATGCGGAGGAACACGATGAAACCGCACGTGCTGGTGCTGAACCGCTGGCCGCAGGCGCAGATCGGTCCGGCATGGGATCACGAGCTATGCCGCTATCGGGAGATCCTGCCGCCCACCTGCGCGGTCAGCTATCTGTGCGACGACGAAGGCGCGATCGGACTCGATGCGGTTCGGCGCGCGGCACAGGCGCTCGCGATCCGTCACGGTCCGTTCACCCATGTGATGGCGTTCTCGGAATACCTGCTCGATGCCGCCGCGCAGTTGCGGCGCGACTTCGCGATCGCGGGCCATACGCCGGAAGACGTGACCCGCTTCCGCGACAAGACCGAGATGCAGGCCGCGCTCGATGCGGCCGGCCTGCGCGTGCCGCGCTGGTTCGCCTGCGGCGAGGCGCAACAGGTGCGTCGCCACGCCGAAACGCTCGGCTTTCCGCTCATCCTGAAGCCGGTGCGCGGCGCATCGAGCAAAGGCGTGTACAAGATCGGCTCGGCGGCGGAACTGGAGCCGTTCCTCGCGGATCACGCGCTGCCCGGCCACGAGATCGAGGAGTTCATCGAAGGCGATGTCCTGCATGTGGACGGCATCGTGCTCGACAACGGCGAGATCGCCTTCGCCTGCGTCAGCCAGTACATCTCGAACTGTCTCGCCTTCGAATCGGGCACGCCGCTCGGCTCGTTCATCCTCGGCGACTCGCCGCTCGCGCGCAGCAGCAAGGCCTTCGCCGATCTCTGCCTGCGCGCGCTCGGGCTGCGCCGCTCGGCGTTTCACCTGGAGCTGTTCCATCACGACGGCGAGCTGGTGTTTCTCGAAGTCGGCGCGCGCGTCCCCGGCGCCGACGTCCCGTACGTGATCGAGCGGGCGTTCGGCGTCAACCTGTTCGCGCAGTGGGTCGCCGTGCTGCTCGACGAGCGGCCCGTGGTGCCGTCCGTCGCGCGGCGGGCGAGCGGCGGCTGGATCACGGTGCCGCGTCCCCAACCGCTGCCGCGTCAGGTGGTGTCCGCCACGTCCCTGCTCGGGCAGGTCGCCGGGCTCTACCGCGAATGGATTCCGAGCGAGGGGCAAGTGCTGGCCGATACAGGCGGCGGCTACACGCACCTGCAAGGCGGCCGTTTTCTCGTCGAGGGCGACGACGACCGCCAGGTCGCGCGCGCGCTCGAGGCGATCGGCAGGCAATACGTCCTCACCACCCGCGCGGCGTGACGCGTCGCGCCGACTCAACGATTCCCACCCAGACGGAGAACGAATATGGCAACGCTCACGCATGCGCAACTGCTCGACAAGAAATGCATCGTCTTCGCCGAAGGCTGCTTCGGCCTGTTCACCAGCAAGGTGGCCGCCTCCTTCCTGCGCTATCGCGGCGAGAACTGCCTCGCGGTGATCGACAGCACGCAGGCGGGCAAGCGCGTCGAGGACGTGATCGGCTACGGCGGCGACATTCCGATCGTCAAGGATGTCGAGGCGGCCATGGCGTTCGGTCCCGAGGTGATGCTGATCGGCAAGGGGCTCCATTCGGCCCAGTTGCCCCCCGGCTGGAAGGCGCCGTTCCTGCGGGCGATCGCGGGCGGCCTGCATGTGATCAACTGCATCCATTTCCGCCTGCGCGCGGATCCCGATCTTGCCGCCGCCGCGGATCGGGCGGGCGTCACGATCTGGGAAACCAAGGAACCCGTGCCGCTCGAACTCAACAAGGCGCGCGTACTCGATCTGCCGGTGTTCGTCTCGCACACCTGCGGCAGCGATTCGAACATCGGCAAGAAGACCACCGCGCTCGAAGTCGTGCTCGAAGCACGCCGGCGCGGCATTCGCACCGGCTTCGGCGCGACGGGGCAAACCGGCCTGCTGATCTCGGGCACGGGCGTCGTCGTCGACTGCATCCCGAGCGACTTCGTCGCCGGCGCGGCCGAGCAGGTCGTGATGGAGGCGGCGCCCGGCAACGAATGGGTGGTGCTCGAAGGGCAGGGATCGCTCAATCACATCGGCGCGAGCGGCATCGCGCTCGCGTTGCTGCACGGCGGGCTGCCGCACGCGCTGATCTTCTGCCACCGGCTGGGCCTCGAGCGCACCAAGGTCTGGGAAACCCCGATCCGGCCGTTGCCGGAACTGATCCAGCTGAACGAAGCCCTGACCGTGTTCGAGCGCCCGGCCAAGGTCGTCGCGATCAGCGTCAACAGTGCGGGCTTTGGCGAGGCCGAGTATCGCGAGGCGATCCGCCGCTTGAGCGAGGAGACCGGGCTGCCCGTCGTGGATCCGTGCCGCGAGGGCGCGGGCGTGCTGGTCGACGCGCTGCTCGCCTACCAGAAGACGCTGCCCGAGTTCGCCTCGGTCGAGGAGGCCCAGTCATGACGCAGGCGGTGCTGTTGCTCATGCACCAGGGCAACTCGTTCACGCAGGAGGTGCGCACGTTCGTCGCGGCGCGCGGGCTCGCGCTCGTCGCCGTCAGCTCGCGGCCGAGCGATCCCGAGGTGTTCCGCAAGAACGAAGCGCTGCTGGACGACTATGAGCTGGCGGACGGCTTCGACCTGAGCCAGGCGGACGTCGATGCGGGCGTGCGCGCGCTGCAGGCGCGCGGCGTCGAGATCGTCGCCGCGCTCGCGACCTTCGAGGGGTATCGGCTGTTCATGGCCGGGATCAATGCCGCGCTCGGCGCACCCGATGCGTCCGTCGCCGCGCTCGCGCTGACGCTGGACAAGCATCGCTGCCGCAGCGCGCTGCGCGAGGCCGGCCTGAGCGAGGTGCGCGGCATGCTGGTTCCCGCCGCAGATGCGCGCTGGCGCGGCGCGCTCGATCCGGCCAGCCGCTGGTTCGTGAAGCCCGTGCGCGGCGCGGCGTCGTTCGCGTGCTTCATCCTCGAGGATGCGGATGCGCTCGACGACCTGATCGCCATGCAGCAGCAGATGGTCAGCGATCGCAAGCTGTCCGCGATCTTCATGGGCAAGTACGATTTCGTCGTCGAGGAATATGTCGACGGGCCGGAGTTCAGCTACGAGATCATCGCGGCCGAAACGCCGCGCGTCGTCTGCATTCACGAGAAGGCGCGCGTCGAGCGTCAGGCGCGCACGACCCTCGAAAGCATGTCGATCACGCCGCCCATGTCGCTGCCGGAAGCCACGCTGCGCGAGGGCGCGGATTTCGTGTGCGCGTGTCTGGCGCAACTCGGCTTGCAGCAGGGGGCGTTTCACGTCGAGATGAAGTACTGGCAGGCGCGGCGTCGCTGGGAAATCATCGAGGTCAATCCGCGCATGGGCGGCAGCCTGATTCATGCGAGCACCGAGCGCGCGACCGGCGTGTCGCTGCTGTCGTTGTGGCTGCGTACCTTGCTCGCGCGTACGCCCGAGGCGCGCGCGGCGCTCGACGCCGAAGTCGATTCGATCAGCCAGCTGCACGACCTGAGCCTCGGCAGCGAGCGGCGCGGGACGGTGTTCGTCAGCAAGTACGGCGCGCGCGGCAGGACCATCGAGGCGATCCGCTATGCGGCGGCCGATCGCGAGCCGGCCGTGCTCAAGCTGCACGCGAAAGCCGGCGATACGCTCGACGATTCCGACCGGGCGATCTGCGTGATGGACGCGCTGTGGGAAGTCGAGCGCGCGACCTTGCCCGATGCGGTTGCCGCGATCGAGGCCGAATCAGAGCAGTGCTTCCACATCGCCTATCGCTGAAGCGGAACGCGGCGGGCAGGCCTTGCGCCTGCCCGCCGCTTTTTCTTTCTCTTTCCCTTTCTCTCAATCGGATCCGACGATGAACGATCTTTCGCATCCCGCCTTCGCCGACCACCTCGGCGGCAAGCTGGGAATCGTCAGCAAGGTGCGCATCGAATCGCGCGACGACCTGTCGCGCGTCTACACCCCGGGGTTCGCACATGTCGCGGCGGCGATCCACCGCGACCCGGAACTGGTCTGGCGCTACACGATCCGTCAGCATACCGTCGCGATCGTGACCGACGGCTCGGCGGTATCGGGCATCGGTAACGTGGGTCCGCTCGCGGCGCTGCCGGTGATGGAGGGCAAGTCGCTGATCTTCCGGCGCTTCGCCGATCTCGACGCGGTGCCGATCTGTCTCGACGCGACCGACCCGGACGACATCGTCGACACGGTGCGCCGCATCGCCCCGACGTTCGGCGCGATCATGCTCGAGGACATCTCGGCGCCGCGCTGCTTCGAGATCGAGGCGCGCCTGCAGGCGGCGCTCGACATTCCGGTGCTGCACGATGACCAGCACGCCACGGCGATTTCCGCGGGGGCCGCGCTGCTCAATGCCTTGAAACTGGTGGACAAGCGCATCGAGGACATCAAGGTGGTGATGGTCGGCGCGGGCGCGGCGGGCACCGGTTCGGCGAAGCTGTTCCTGAAGCTCGGCGTGCGGCGTCTCGTCGCCTGCGACCGGACGGGCGCGCTGCACCGCGGGCGCGACGATCTCAATGCGTCGAAGGCCTGGTTCGCGCAGCATACCAACGCCGACCAGGAAACCGGCTCGCTCGCCGAGGTGATCGCCGGCGCGGATGTCTTCCTCGGCGTGTCGGGCCCCGGCGTGATCAGCGTCGACGACGTGCGGCGGATGGCGCGTGATCCGATCGTGTTCGCGCTCGCGAATCCGGATCCGGAGATCCTGCCCGCGGCGCTCGCGGGCACCGGGGCGCTGGTTGCGACGGGGCGCAGCGATCTGCCGAACCAGATCGACGGCGGGCTCGCCTATCCGGGCCTGTATCGGGGCGTGCTCGACAGCGGCGCGCGGCGCTTCACCGATGCGAGGAAGGTGGCGGCCGTCCATGCGATCGCGGGTCTCGTCGACCCGCGCACGCTCGGGCCGACACGGATCGTGCCGGACATCTTCGACGAGCGCGTGATGCCCGCCGTGGCTGCCGCAGTGGCCGGCGCGGGCGAGTGAGACGGAACGCCGGTAAAAAAGCGCGCGGGACGGAAGTCCCGCGCGCGTCGCAGGGGGATGGCGTCGATCGGTCCTGCGTCAGTCCAGCGAGTGCGCGCGCGTGACGTCGCGCATCAGATCCATGCCGCGCACGGCCGCCGAAGTGCGGTTCGAGACGCCGAGCTTCCTGAACAGCACGCCGACATGCATCTTGACGGTCGCGATTTCAATGCCGAGACGGTTCGCG
>NZ_JAAGNW010000082.1:15153-23084 GCF_010645215.1 Burkholderia multivorans
GGCAACCCTCGATGATGCAGATGAGGATCTGCAACTGGCGATTCGACAGCTTCAGTTCGGCGTGCCGCGCATCCTCCGCCAGCGGGCGCTCGCTGTCCGCGTCGGGCAGGGGCGTCGCCAGCGCGACGGCGATCTCTCCCGAGGCATAACGGCCAAACGGCGCCGCGCCCTTCACGTCGTGCAATTCTTCGTAGCTTAGGTGTGTCAAGAAAGCCTCCGTGAGCTTGTGGGCCCGGGGGAAGGGCGGGCGGGAAGAGAGGGGCGTGTGGGGCATGGTTACTCGTCGTTGGCTTCCGCGTAGTGGCGTTCGGTCGCGGCGCTGCGCACGCCGAGCCGGGTGAACTGATCGATGAAGTCGGGGAACGAGCACACGATGTCCTCGTAGCCATCGAGGTTGCAGGGTTTGTCGCAGCGCAGGGCCGCGACGAACAGCGACATGAAGTTGCGGTGATCGCCATGGCTCGACAGCGTGACGCCGCCCTCGTAGCGGGCGCGGCCGCGGGTCACGAAGCCGTCGACGTGGCCGCCCGGCGCGCGCGTGATCGTGATGTCCGCGCCGAGCTTGCGCGCTTCCTCGACCATCGCCTCGATGCGCGACGACTTGTGAAAGCGCGTGACCGACCCGCCCGTGATCGCGAACCGGCCCGTGACGAACAGGCTCAGCGCCACCAGCGTCGGGATGATGTTCGGCCCGTTGCTGACGTCGAACTCGAACTGGCCGTCGAAGTCGATGCCCGTGCTGTCGACGCTCATCACGCGTTCCGGCAGGTAGGCGATCTTCACGCCGAGCGCCTGCCCGATGTCGATGAACAGCTGCTCGCCCTGCAGCGTCTCCGGGTCCAGGCCATGCAGGCGATAGGCGCCCGGGAAGATCGCGCACGCCATCAGCAGGTAGGACAGCGAGGTGAAGTCGGCGTTGATGCGGGTTTCGAAGCGCGTGTAGCGGCCCGGCGCGACGCGATACGACGTGAAGTCCGCACCGGCCTCGGCGCGGATGCCGGCCATGCGCAGCGTGTCGAGCGTTTGCGCGATGTACGACTGCGACAGCACGGGCGGCGTGACGCGCAGCGTGATCGGCTGCTTCGCGAGCGGCGCGGCCATCAGCACCGCCGTGATGAACTGCGAACTGATCTCGCCCGGAATCGTGACGCTGCCGCCTTGCAGCGCGCGGCCCCAGTTGATCACGGGCGCCTTCGTTTCGTCGGCGAGATACGCGAAGCTGGCGCCGAGCGTATGCAGCGCCGCGAACAGCGGCGTCATCACGCGCCGGCGCAAGGTGGCGTCGCCGGTCAGGATCGTCGGCACGCCGCGCATGCTGCTCAAGGCCATCATCGTGCGGAACACGAGGCCCGAGCCTTTCGCGTCCACGACGAGCATGTCGTCGCCGAAGCGGCCGCCCGTGCCGTCGACGCGCAGCGCGTCGCCGTCCTCCACGAGCGTGGCGCCCAGCTGGCGGCAGGCGCGTTTCATGGTGTCCGTTTCGAGGCAGCGCAGATCGTTGTGGATGATCGAGGTGCCGTCGGCCAGGGTCGCCGCGAGGATGGCCCGCTGCGTCTCGGGCTTGGACGCGGGCACCTTCATGTCGCGGCCGAGTTCGCTCAGTGGTTCGAGGCGCAGATACATACCATCTCCATTGTCTGGATTCGAGATCGGCGGCGCGGCACGCATGCGACGAGTGCGGGCCCGCCGCCGACGAGCAAGGTGGGGATTCCGGCAGGAGGCGGCCGCGGCAGCGGCCGCCCGAGCGGGGAGCGGGGATCAGGCCGCGGCCTTGTCCGATTGCCTCACGACCATGTCTTCGTGGATTTCGCGGAAGAACAGCGCGAGGATCGACTGGATGTCGTCGATGTACTTGAAGACGGCCTGGTAGTCCTCTTCGCTCAGGATCAGCTGGTTGAGGATCTTCCACATCTCCATCGAGTGGTCGTCGCGCGTATCGACCGTCAGGTGCGCTTCCTGGCCCTTGATGAGGTCGTGCCCGAGCGACGACTTCAGGTTCTTCACGATGTCGGGCTGGAGCTTCTGCTGCGTGTACTCGACCAGGTAGTTCGAGACCACCGGCGCCATCGGGTGCTCGTGCTCGAGCGTGTAGTAAAAGAAGCCCTCGAACAGACGCGTGGACAGATACGGTTCGGTGTTGAGGATTTCCTCCATCGAGATCCCGGCCGCCTCGCAATCGTGGATATAGAGTTTGTCGTGCAGCATCTCGTCGGCCTGGTAGTGCGCATAGTCCTGCGCGGCGGACGGCGAGATTTCAGCAATTTTATATATGGCTTTCGCTTGGCTGACTCGCGAAAGGCGAATCCGCCAGACGTGCTCGATAAGCGTGCGGCGGTAGTACGCCATGTGAATGTTCTTTTCCTTCATGTGCGACGCGAATGGGACCGTTTGCCGCCATTCCTCCATTTTCTTGTCGAGATAGCGGTCGATTTCTTTTTTTCGTTCCAGTCCCTCGGTATCGGAAAAAAACGGCGCAGGATGGGCGCTGCCACTGTTTCGTACGCGGTTCATCTAAAGCTCCCTCGGAGAAGGTTGAATAGGTCCGGCTGGTCGTGCGCGCAATGGCGGTGCAGCCTGACGTTTGGGAACGACGGGGCATGCGGCAGGCGGTGACGCATCAGCGGAAAACCGCGGCGGAGTCGTCGCGGGGCCGTTGTTATTGAATGGTTCTGCGAAAAATATTTAATTCTCGTGCGGCGCAGACTGTTTCATAAAATCGATCCGCCCGGAAAATAATAACCGTCTCGATGGCGAGAAAAAGATATCCGAAGGTATAGGTGGGATGCGGTTTTGTGGCGTGCGTGTCGATTTGGCGCATGGACCCGGCCGGAGACGCCGGCCGTCCGGCAATTCTGGCCGGGGAGCGGGCGAACAGGACGTGGTTTTTACTGAAATCGGGTGGGCGGTATTCAACGGCAGGGTGGAATCGGCGCACCGGCGCGCGTGAATCCGCCCGCGCGGCGTGTCGGGGAGATCAGGGCGACAGGCCGCATGATGCGCCCCGCCCGCCCTGCTCGACGGGCGGGCGGCGACCGCTTGCGCTGCGCGCGTTCAGGCGTGCGAGATGGCCGGCGCGCGCAGGCGCAGCACGCTGACCACGCTCGCGACGGCGGCGAACCCGCTGGCGAGCCAGAGCGCGACCACGGAGCCGTGCTCGACGCCGAGGCTGAAGCAGGCGGCGACCAGCGCCGCGCCGAGCGCCTGGCCGAACAGGCGCGCGGCCGGAATCAGGCCGCTCGCGGAGCCGATGCGCGCCTTGGGCGCGCTCAGGCTCAGTGCCTTGAGGTTGGGCGACTGGAAGAAGCCGAAGCCCGCGCCGCAGATCGCGAGCCGCCAGGCGATGTCGAGGACGCTCGCGTCGGCCGGCAGCAGCGCGGTCGAGGCGAGGCCCACGCCCATGATCACGAGCCCGGTGCCGCACAGCAGGGCGACGGAGCGTTTCTCCGACAGGTAGCCGGCGAGCGGCGCGGTCACGGCGCTCAGGATCGGCCAGGGGGTGAACAGCAGGCCGGTCTCGACGGCGGTGCGGCCGAGCTTGGTCTGCATGAGAAAGGGCAGCGCGACGAACGCGAGACCCTGCGCGGCGTAGGACAGGCTCGAGGTCGCCATCGACAGCGAGAACAGCGGCAGCCGGAACAGGTCGACGGGCAGGAGCGGCGCGGGGTCGGCGCGTTCGCGGCGCAGCAGCAGCGTGCAGCAGAGCGCGGCCACGCCGAACTCGACGGCGACGCGCGCGGGCGGCGCGTGATGCGACAGTTCGCCGAGCCCGAAGATGACGAGCGACAGCATGGTGGCGAGCAGGCCGGCGGCGATCACGTCGAACGGCCGGCGCGGCGCGGTGGCGGCGTGGTTGTACGGCAGCGTGCGGATCGCGAGCATCAGCGCGACGAGCCCGAGCGGCACGTTGATCAGGAACAGCCAGGGCCAGGTCGAGATCGACAGGATGATCGAGGTCACGGTCGGGCCGACCGCGAAGAACACCGCGACGGTCAGGGCGTTCAACCCCTGCGCGCGGCCCATCTGGTGCGGCGGGAAGATGAGGCGCAGGAGCGCGCTGCCGACGCCGAGGATGCCGGCCGCGCCGATGCCCTGGAGGATGCGCGCGATCACGAGCGTGGACAGCGACCACGCGAACCCGCTCGCGAGCGAGGCGACGGTGAAGAGCCCGAGGCCGAAGAAGTAGATCCGGCGATGGCCGATCCGGTCGCCGAGCGCGGCGAGCGGCAGCAGCGCGGCCACCATCGCGAGCTGGTAGGCGTTGATGATCCAGACCGACAGGTCGGGCGACGCGTGCAGGTCGGCGGCGATGGTGGGCAGGGCGGTGTTGGCGATCGCGGTGTCGAGCGTCGCCACCGCGCCACCGACGATCAGCGTCGACATGGCCCACCATTTGCGCGCGCCGGGCAGGCCGGTTTCCTCCGCGAGCATCGTGGGCTGTTCTTTCGTGGCATGGGTCATGAACGGGTCTCCGCTGCGCGGACGAGGCCGCGGGCGAGGCGATGGGGGGAAGGTTTTCCGGTGGGGCGCGGCGCCGTCATGAGGGGCCGGGCGCCGGGCGGTATTCCGCGCATTTCGATGCGGAGAGGGGCCTGCGTTGCGCGGCGCGACTGTGACAGCGGTGCGACAGCCGCGCGGGATGCGCGCCGGCGGGCGGCCGGAGGTCGGCGGCGTGGGGCGTGTCGGGCGCCGCGCGCTGCGCGGCGAAGAGTCGGTCGGTACCCACGGGGAGCCATCGATGATCGGCGCACGCCGCAGCGGCGTGGCGCGTGTCCAGACGCCCAAGGCCAAGCCCGCGCCGGGCGGCGCGCGTCGTGCCCTCGGGTCCTTGTGTCGCGATCTCTGATTCGGCGACCACATTAGCACACGCGTTTATGCCGAACAACGCCGACTCGCGGCTAGGTCGGCCCGCTCCGGCAGGCCGTCAGCAGGGTCGCGACAGGCACGGTATGCTGTCGGACAGGCCCGGCCGTCCGGCTCGTCAATCCCGTGATTACCCGCGTTAAACGATGAATCCATCCGCCTCTTCCTCCCCGGTTTCCGAACTGCCGCTCGACATGGTCATTTTCGGCGGCGCGGGCGACCTGTCCGCGCGCAAGCTGCTGCCCGCGCTTTACATGGCGCACCTGCACGGCAGCCTGCCCGACGCCACGCGCATCAGCGCGGTCGGGCGCGGCCGCTGGTCGCGCGAGCAGTACCTGGATTTCGTCGAGACGCGCTCGCGGCCGTTCGTCGACGCCGAGGCGCTCGAGCCCGAGGCGTGGGCGCGCTTTCTCGCGCGCTTCGAGTACGCGTGCGTCGACATCAACGACGTGGATGCCTACGCGAGCCTCGCGCAAGCCGTGCGGCCCGGTTCGCTGCGCGTGTTCTATCTCGCGACGGCGCCGAGCCTGTTCAGCACCATCGGCGATTGCCTGGCCGCGCAGGGGCTCGTCGACGAGCACGCGCGGGTCGTGCTCGAGAAGCCGCTGGGGCACGACCTGGCCTCCGCGAAGGCGATCAACGCGGCGATCGGTCGTCACTTCCCGGAGGAGCGGATCTATCGGATCGACCACTATCTGGGCAAGGAAACCGTCCAGAACCTGATGGTGCTGCGTTTCGGCAACGCGATCTTCGGGCCGCTGTGGCAGGCGCCGTATATCCGCAGCGTTCAGATCACGGTGGCGGAATCGGTCGGCGTCGGCAGCCGCGCGGGCTTCTACGACGACACGGGTGCGCTGCGCGACATGATCCAGAACCACCTGCTGCAACTGCTGTGCATCGTCTCGCTGGAGCCGCCCGTGTCTCTCGATCCCGACGCGGTGCGCGACGAGAAGCTCAAGGTGCTGCGTTCGCTGCGGCCGATGACCGTCGAGACGATCGCGCGCGACACGGTGCGCGGCCAGTACACGGCAGGCTCGGTGGACGGCGAGGCGGTGCGCGGCTACCTGGACGAGCGGGACGTACCGGCCGACAGCACGACGGAGACGTTCGTGGCGATCCGCGCGCAGATCAACAACTGGCGCTGGGCCAACGTGCCGTTCTTCCTGAGAACGGGCAAGCGGCTGCGCGACCGGCGCTCGGAGATCGTGATCGAGTTCGCCGACCTGCCGTTCTCGATCATTCCGCGCGGCGCGTACAGCCAGGGCAACCGGCTCGTCATCCAGTTGCAGCCGGAAGAGTCGATCCAGTTGCACTTGCTCGCGAAGGAGCCGGGCAGCGGGCTGCACGTGCTGCCCGTGAGCCTCAACCTGGATTTGCAGCAGGCGCTGAGCGGGCGTCGCGCGGAGGCTTACGAGCGCCTCCTGGTCGACGTGATCCGCGGCCGGCTCACGCACTTCATGCGCTACGACGAGCTCGAGGCGGCGTGGGCGTGGGTCGAGCCGATCCTGACCGGCTGGCGGGAGCTGGGCGGCAAGCCGCGCAGCTATATCGCCGGCACCTATGGGCCGGCGGCGTCCTCCGCGCTGCTGGCCCGCGACGACATGGCCTGGGCGGAAGAAGAGTCCTGAGCGGGTGAGGCGGGCGAGGTTCGCCCGCCTCACCCGGCCATCCCGTTCGCCATGAAGAACCCGACCCGCGCCGCAACCCGGCGCGGGTTTCCTTTTGCGATCCTGACGAACGAATGGGCGCTCCGGGCCCGGGCGCGAGCCGCATCGGCGGCGCGCCGGAGGCGCTTCGGTACTCGCGCGGGGCGGCCTGCGCCGCAACACTTTTTTCCAGAAACCGAAACCTGCACTATTTTATTGTCGTAAGCTGATATTGATCAGGACTGCCGTACGCGTCATGCTCGACCGCATGGCGTCGGCGGGCGATGCCGCGCAACGGCGGTCAGGCGCGCCGCGAACCGGAGGAACGACAGAGCCATGGAAATCTTCGACGCATTCCATCTCGCGCGACTGCAGTTCGCGTTCACGGTGTCGTTCCATATCGTGTTCCCGGCCATCAGCATCGGCATGGCGAGTTTCCTGGCGGTGCTGGAGTGGCGCTGGCTCGCGACGGGCGACGCCGCGTACAAGGCGATGTTCCAGTTCTGGTCGAAGATCTTCGCGATCGGCTTCGGCATGGGCGTGGTGTCGGGCGTCGTGATGGCCTATGAGTTCGGCACCAACTGGAGCGGCTTCTCCTCGGTGGCGGGCAACATCACCGGGCCGCTCCTGACCTACGAAGTGCTGACGGCCTTCTTCCTGGAGGCGGGGTTTCTCGGCGTGATGCTGTTCGGCTGGGAGCGCGTGAGCCCGCGCGCGCACTTCTTCGCGACGCTGATGGTCGCGCTCGGTACGCTGATCTCGACCTTCTGGATCCTCGCGTCCAACAGCTTCATGCAGACGCCGCAGGGCTTCGCGATCGAGCACGGCCGCATCGTGCCGGTCGACTGGTTCAAGGTCATTTTCAATCCTTCGTTTCCCTATCGGCTCGCGCACATGACGATCGCGGCGTTCATCGTCGCGGGCTTCATCGTCGCCGCGTGCGGCGCGTGGCACCTGCTGCGCGGCCGGCGCGACGAGCCGGTCAAGCGCAGCTTCTCGATGGCGCTGTGGATCCTGCTGCTGCTCACGCCGATCCAGATCGCCGTCGGCGACGCGCACGGCCTCAATACCCGCGCCTACCAGCCGGCCAAGATCGCCGCGATCGAAGGCCTGTGGGAGACCGAACACGGCGGCACCTCGCTCAACCTGGTCGGCCTGCCCGACATGCAGGCGGAGACGACGCGCTACGCGCTGCAGGTGCCGCACCTGGGCAGCCTGATCCTCACGCACAGCTGGGACGGCGAGATCCGCGGCCTGAAGGACTTCCCGCCCGAGGATCGCCCGTACTCGCCGATCGTGTTCTGGACCTTCCGCATCATGGCGGGCCTCGGCATGCTGATGCTGCTGACCGCGCTGCTCGGCCTGCTGCTGCGCCGCGGCGGCCGCCTCTACGAGGCGCGCGCCTTCCAGTGGTTCGTGCTGGCG
>NZ_JAAGNW010000082.1:23094-25802 GCF_010645215.1 Burkholderia multivorans
ATCGATTCGGTCGCGCCGCTGAGCGCCCAGCAGGTCGGGGTCTCGCTGCTGATCTTCGTGGTCGTGTATTTCCTGGTCTTCGGCACCGGCGTCTACTACATGATGCAGCTCATGAAACGCGGGCCGGCGGCGCAGGCCGGCCTCCACGAACACCACCCGCACCCGGGGCTGCGCAATCGCGCGCTGTCCGCGCGGCTGGGTACGACCGACGCGGAGTAAGCCATGCATTTCGACCTTCCCGTCATCTGGGCCATGATCATCGGGCTCGGCGTGTTCATCTACGTGATGCTCGACGGCTTCGACCTCGGCATCGGGCTGCTGTTTCCGTTCTTCGGCGAGGCTGCCGAGCGCGAGGTGATGATCAACACGGTCGCCCCCGTGTGGGACGGCAACGAGACCTTCCTCGTGCTCGGCGGCGCGGCGTTGTACGGCGCGTTTCCGGTGGTCTATTCGACGCTGCTGCCCGCCAACTACCTGCCGCTGATCCTGATGGTGGTGGGGCTGATCTTCCGCGGCGCGGCGTTCGAACTGCGCGCGAAGGCGAGCCGGACCCGGCATCTGTGGGACCTTGCGTTCATCGGCGGCTCGGCGCTCGCGGCGTTCTGCCAGGGCATCGTGCTGGGCTCGTTGTTGCAGGGGATCCGGATCGTCGACGGCCGTTTCGCCGGCGAGCCGTTCGACTGGCTGTCGCCGTTCAGCCTGTTCTGCGGGCTCGGGGTGCTCGTCACCTATGCGACGCTCGGCTGCGGCTGGCTGATCCTCAAGACCGACGGCGACCTGCAGCGCAAGATGCGCCGGCTGATGACGCCGCTCGTGAGCGTGCTGCTCGGCGCGATGGCGATCGTCAGTCTATGGACCGTGCTCGGGCTGCCCGCCGTCGCGCACCGCTGGTTCGGCAGCGGCGATCTGCCCTGGTTCCTGCCGGTGCCCGTGCTGGTGGTCGCGTGCGTGTGGGGCATCTTCCACACGGTGCGGCGCGAGCACGAGGCCACGCCGTTCCTGCTCACGCTCGCGTTGAGCTTCCTGGGCTACAGCGGGCTCATCATCAGCATCTGGCCGCACATCGTGCCGCCCTCGCTGTCGATCTGGGAGGCCTCGTCGAGCCCCGCGAGCCAGCTGTTCGCGCTGGTCGGCACGGTGATCGTGCTGCCGATCATCCTCGTGTACAACGCGCTGCAGTACCACGTGTTCCGCGGCAAGGTGCGCCCGGGCGACGCGGGCTATCACTGAGCCAGCGCACGCCGTCCGCCCCGCGGCGGGGCGGACGAGGCGCGGGCTCAGGGCGTCTTGACCGGGCCGCGCCGGATCAGTTGCGCGCGCACCCAGTCGTAGCCCGTGACGCCGGCCAGCAGCAGCGCGACGATCAGGAAGATGTTGAGCAGGGACGCGAAGCTCTTCACCTGGGTCAGGTAGAACAGCATCATGAAGATGCCCGTGAAGAACATCTTGATCGCCCCTTGCAGCGCGCTGGCCGCGCCCCGGTTCTTCTCGACCTCGCCCATGCTGAGCACGAGCGCGAGCGGCGCGGCCACGCCGCAACCGAAGCCGATCAGGAACGAGAACACGGCGATGCGCCAGCCGCTGCCGTCGACGTCGATCCAGCGGAACAGCACGCAGACCACCACGTAATAGACGATCGTGCCGAGGTAGAGCCGCGCAGACGGCAGCTTGACCAGGACGCTGCCCGCCGCCCACGAGCCGGCCAGGATGGCGGCCGAGTACGCGAGATAGAACAGGCTGTTCTGGACGGGCGAATAGCCGAGCGCGTGGAAGGCGAACGGCGAGGTCGCGTAATAGCCGATCGTGAACACGAACACGAGCGCCGACGACAGGCTGTAGGCCATGAAGCGGAAATCCCCGGCGAGCTCGACGTACGGGCGGAAGTAGGACGCCGCCGTGCGCCGCTGCGGCTGCGGCGCGTGGGTCTCGGGCATCCACGCGAGCAGGGCGAGCCAGGCGGCGACCATGATGATCGCGAGCGTGACGAACGACCACCGCCAGCCGAGATGCTGCTGGATGTAGCCGCCGGCGAGCGGCGCGAGCGACGGCGAAATCTGGCTGGCCATCGCGAAGTACGAGAAGGCCTTCTTCACGGCCTGCCCGTCCGTCATCGAGTCGACGAGCACCGCGCGCGAGATCACGGTGCAGCCCGCGGTGCCGAACGCCGTGAGCGCGCGCGCCGCGTACAGCGCCTCGACGTTCGGCGCCCACGCCGACACCACCAGCCCGAGCGCCGCCACGGCGAACGACAGGATCACGGCGGGCCGCCGCCCGCGATGGTCGCTGAACGAACCGTAGAAGAACTGCGCCACGCCCAGCACCAGCATGTAGACGACGATCAGGCTCTTGATCTGCGTCTGGCTCGCGTGCAGGTCCGCCATCATGTAGGGCAGCGACGGGTTGAAGAAATCCACGGCCATCAAGCCCGTCACCAGCAGGAAACACGACAGGAACACCACTCGCCCGTACGTCACTTGGCTCGTCATTCAGAGTACCTCGGCGCGGCGCACACGTTGCTTGTACTCGTCCGCAGGGGTGTCGGGCAGGTGGCTGCAGACGAGATCGATCACGAACGGCCCGCGCGCGTCCCGCGCTTCGGCGAGGGTCCGTTTCAGGTCGTCGGTATCGAACACGCGCTTGCCCCGGGCGCCGAAGGCTTCCGCGAACTTGACCCAGTCATGGGTCGGCAACTGACTCATTTCATCGAT
>NZ_JAAGNW010000083.1:0-6246 GCF_010645215.1 Burkholderia multivorans
TCGTCGAAGGCATCAACAACACCATCAAGGTCATCAAGCGTCGGGCCTACGGCTACCGGGATGAGGAATACTTCTTCCTCAAGATCCGCGCTGCCTTCCCCGGTAATCCGCGAGGAACCAAAAAAAAACGGGAGACCGAAGTCTCCCGTCGTGGGGCGTGTCGCGCTCAGGCCTGCGAGCCGTCGCCGCCGTCCTGCGCGGCCGAGTTGTCGGCGCCTTCCGCCGCGTCCGTGTCCTTTTTCTCGACGAGACCTTCGATCGCCTCGGCGCCCTTGAAGCCCGCCACCGCCGCGAGCCCCTTCGTCAACAGACCCGCATCCGGATCGACCTTGTCGGTCGCCTCGACCGCGGCCACCGCGCCTGCAATTTCACCTACCGTATTGAGGATACCCAGCGCCATCACCATTCGGATTGAGAGTGAGCGTGCATGATTGCACGAACCGCCGGCGCAAGGTCGCACCTGTAACGATCCGTAGCACCCGTTACGCCTGCCGGACCCGCCGGCCGCGCCGGGCGATCGTGCCCCGCCGGACTGAATGACACCGCCGGCGCATCCAAGCGCCGCCGCAATTCAGATTAGCGCAAAGCCGACCGCACGACTGTCAAACTATGTCGGAAATTTTTCGGATACCTTTCGATCGCGTCCTGCGGCCGGCGCGTCGCGCCGAACTACTGGCTCGCGCTCGCGGCATCCACGGCCGACGCCGCCGAGGCCGCGGCCGTCTCGCTGGGCTTGCTGCTCACCTCGTCGTCATCCGTCGCCTTGCCGCATCCCGCGAGCAGCGCCGCCACCAGCAGCGCGCCGCCCAGCCTTCGTACGATCGTCCGATTCATGCTCGCCTCCACGCGTTCAAGCCGCTCGCCGCGCAGCCCCGCGCCGTGCGGGGCCGCGCGATAACGAGCTTACTTGAAGAAGGTCATCTGCACGACCTTCACGATCACGAGGCCGACCGCCAGCAACAGATAGCCGCGCAGCACGCCCATCCAGATCCGCGTCGACAGCGTCACGCGCGGCGCCTGCAGCTCGTCGAGCGGCGGCATGCGCCAGGTGTCGCGCTTGGCGCGGTCGACCACGACTTCCGCCGCGTCGCCGCCGCCGCGCTTGCGCAGCATCATCGTCGCGATGAAGCCGACCACCGCGAGCAGCGTGCCGCCCGCGAGCACTTCGAGGATCGTCTCGCCGCTGATGTCCGGATACATGACCGATGCGGTGAGGATGATCGACAGCATCACCAGCACCCAGATCACCGCGCCCGTGAACAGGTTGAGCTTCTTCGAGTTGACCCAGGGGCCGAGCACGGCCTTGTCGTTGCAGAGCAGGAGCAGGAACACCGTCGCGCTCGGCAGCAGCACGCCCGCGAGGGTCTGCACCGCTTCCGTGAGCAGGCCGAGCGGGCTGCCCGGGATCAGCACCAGCGCAGCCGCGGCGGCGACGATGCCGAAGTACACGAGGTAGAAGCCCTTCGCATCCGAGACGCTGCGATGCAGCGAGTGACGGATCTTGAACACGTCGCCGATCGCATACGCGGTCGACAGCGACACCGCCGCCGCGCCGATGATGCACGCGTCGAGCAGCGCGACCGCGAACAGCGTCGCGCCGGTGCGGCCCGCATACTTCTCGAGGCCCGCGATCACGCCGCCTGCATCGGTGAAGTTGCCGAACTCGGGACGCCCCGCATACAGCGCCGCGCAGAACGAGATCATCGCGACCGCGCCGATCATCACGAACACGATGCCGATCCACAGGTCCGCCTTCTCGTACTTCATGAAGCGCGGCGTGATGCGCTTGTCGACCACGTAGCTCTGCTGGAAGAACAGCTGCCACGGCGCGACCGTCGTGCCGACGATGCCGATTACGAGCAGCATCACGTCGCTGAGCTTCGAGTTGGCCGGCCAGTTCGGCACGAAGAAGTCACGCGTGATCTGCGACACGGGCGGGTGGATCGACACGAGCACCGGCACGAGCAGCAGGCTCAACAGGCACAGCACCACCGCGAAGCGTTCGAAGCGCCTGAAATTGCCGGTACTGACCGCGGCCATCGTCAACGCGGCCGCGATGCACACGCCCGCGATCTTCGAGATGCCGAAGAAGTCGAGCACGAAGGTGATGCCGATGAATTCGGTGACGATCGTGAGCGCGTTCAGGATGAACAGATCGACCACGCTGAAGGCGCCCCAGAACTTGCCGAAGCGTTCGAAGATCAGGCGGGCGTGGCCGACGCCCGTCACCGCGCCGAGCCGCAGCACCATTTCCTGGTTCACGAACAGCACCGGCACGAGCAGCAGCAGCGTCCACAGCAGCGTCGTGCCGTAGTTCTGGCCTGCCTGCGTATAGGTGCCGAACGCGCCCGCGTCGTTGTCGCCGACCATCACGATGAGGCCGGGACCGAGGATCGCGAGCAGCGTGCGAAAGCGCGCCCACCACGTGGCGCGCGGGCCGGTGTCATGGTGCGCGATCGTGCCGAGCGCGCCCTTGATGTCGCCGAGGTGCGCTTCGTCGAGTACGGCGCTGCGTTCGAGCGCGATAGGTGGTGAGACGTTGGATGGCGTTGACATGGTGTTCCCCCCGAGGGCGAATGGTTAGATCGACAGCGCTCGCCCTCGGCATGCGCAACGGCGTGGGCCGCCCGTGGGCAGCGTCGCTTGCGTATGCCGGAGTCGCGCGTCGCGGTTCAGGAAATCAGGTTCTTCAGGTAATGCCAGCACGCGACGAGCGCGGACTGCGGGCGCGGGTCGAGCGTCAGCAGCGCGTCGTAGTGCGCGCGCGATTCCTGGATATGGGGCAGGTCCGACAGCAGCAGAGCGAAATTCATGAGGGTTCTCCGGGCGATGGTTCGCGCAAGCGGGGCAGCGGAGAGCCCGGATGCGCGCGCTCGGCGCACCTATCGGCGGGCGTCTTCCTGCTTCCCCGGATCAATCAGGCAGGTTCGGCATAAGGGATGACTGTCACTGTCCGGCATCTCGGCTCCTTCCTGGTCAGGGTTGAACGGTCGAGCGCAGGCGCGCCGCGACGCGGCGTGCGTGCGCACCGCGCACGCCGGATCGAAACGGCGCGCACGAACGCAGGCGCGAGCCCAATGGCTCGCAGCCAGCGCCAGACGCACGCGACGAAGCGACGCGACTGGCGCGAATCAAGGATGCACGGGGAGTGGGAAACTACGACGCGCACCGTCTGCCTTCAGGGCAGGACGGCGGCTGGAGGACAGCGCGGACGTTCTACCGATCAGGCACGAATCAAGGTCGAAGATCGACTACTACAGGCGTCCAAGGCATCAGCCCCATTTGTGAAGATGGCGGATTCTAGTTACCCGCCAATTCGAAAGTCAACCCGAAATTTTGACTATTACAAAGATAATTTCGCCGCGTCATACAGCGCCTGTCCCGGCGCGGATGCGACACCGCGCAAGCTTTCAGCGGCGCCCCCACAGCAATGAATATGAAAGCACGAAAGCCCTTCATCTATGAGGGCCTCGCTGCGCGAACGGCCGCCGTACGCGACGTCACGGCGGCGAAATGATTTATGCGATTTTTACTTGCAATTTCGATTTCGGGCCGAATACAATCCGCCGCAACTCATCAAAGGAGTCCTTCGTGGACACGTACCCTAGTAGTGGAAGTCCGATGCCGGCCCGCGCCGGCGATGCAATCGCGAGCTAGCCGCCAGGGTCATTCCTTTGCCGCTAACTCGCCCTGGTCGAGTTAGCGCGCTTCACCATCGATCGGCACGCGCCGGTCTTCCGCAGCACGCTTCCTCTGTTTCGATCGTTTGCCGCAGGCGCCCTCCGCGAGGCTCGCCCGCGGCGCCCTACGTCGTCCGGCTTCCGCCGGACCGGACGGGAGCGCAGTCATGTTCATTCAATCTTTCGCGGCCAGACTGAGAAACGTCGCCCATCTCGCCTGCCATCGGCTCGCGACCTGCTCGTTCGCCCCCTTCGCGCATGCGGCCGGCACCTGGCGCAACGGCGTCTGGCCCGACGCCGCGCTGGCCGCCCGGCCCGCCAGCTGCGCGATCGTCGCCTTGATGGCGGCCGCGGTGGCGCTCGTCGCGCTGCTGTCCGCTTCGTCTTCACGCCTCGGCCTGAACCAGGCCCTGCGCGTGAGCTGGTGGTTTTCCTGAACGACCGGCCGATTCGCTGACCGGCCGCGCCGGCGAACCGTATCCAGCGGCAGCTTCACACGATCGTTAGCTTTGCCAATCAATCGCAGACACGCTATGAAGAACACACTGACCCACATGCTGATCAAATCCGGCGCGGCCGCCGGCCTGCCGCTGCTGTTGTCGCTGGGCCTCGCGCAGAGCGCCGGCGCGCAGACCGTCGCCGACGCCGCCCCACAGGACGCCGCCGGCGCGCCTGCCGCCCCTGCCCCCGCCGCCGACGCGCCTGCGCCGACCGGCTTCTGGGAGCGTTCGAACCTGTTCGGCGACATGGGCGGCCTGCGCAGCCTGCTCGGCGATCACGGCGTCACGCTGAACCTGCAGGAAACCAGCGAATACCTGCGCAACCTGTCGGGCGGCACGCAGCGCGGCGGCGCCTACGACGGCCTCACGCAGTTCGGCCTCGTGGTCGACACCGAGAAGGCGATCGGCCTGCCGGGCGGCACCTTCAACGTGTCGGGCCTGCAGATCCACGGCACCAATCTCACGCAGCGCAACCTGCAGACGCTGCAGACCGCGACCGGCATCGAGGCGAACGCGACCACGCGGCTGTGGGAGCTGTGGTATCAGCAATCGCTCGCGGGCGGCAAGGTCGACGTGAAGATCGGCCAGCAGAGCCTCGACCAGGAATTCATGGTGAGCCAGTACGCCGCGACCTTCATGAACGCGACCTTCGGCTGGCCGGTGCTGCCGTCCGTCGACATGCCCGCGGGCGGCCCTGCCTATCCGCTGTCGTCGCTCGGCGTGCGGCTGCGGCTCAAGCCGTCCGACGCCTGGACCGTGATGGCGGGCGTGTTCGACGGCAATCCGTCCGGCAACGGCGTCGGCGATGCGCAGGTGCTCAACGCGCACGGCACCAACTTCAACCTGCACGACAGCGCGCTGATCATCGGCGAGGTGCAGTACGCGCTCAACGCCGCGCCCGCGGACCCGAAGGCGCCCCAACCGGCCGGCCTGCCCGGCACCTACAAGGTCGGCGTCTGGTACAACACGGGGCGCTTCGCCGACCAGCGCTACGCGAGCAACGGCGTGTCGCTCGCGGATCGCGCGAGCAGCGGCGACCCCGCCACCCATCGCGGCGACTACGGCTTCTATGCCGTGGCCGACCAGATGGTGTGGCGCGAGGGTCCCGACAGCCCGCGCGCGCTCGGCGTGTTCGCGCGCATCATGGGCGCGCCCGGCGACCGCAACCTCGTCGATCTCGGCATCAACGCGGGCGTGACGCTGAAAGCGCCGTTCAAGGGCCGCGACAACGACGTGGTCGGGCTCGCGGTCGGCTACGCGAAGATCGGCTCGCACGCGCGCGGCCTCGACGGCGACACCGGCGCCTTCACGACGCCGGGCTATCCGGTGCGCCGGGCCGAAACCATCCTCGAAGCGACCTATCAGTATCAGGTCACGCCGTGGTGGCAGCTGCAGGCCGATTTCCAGTACGCGTTCCGGCCGGCAGGCGGCATCCCCAACCCGAACGCGGACGGCGCGCGCATCGGCGACGAGGCGATCGTCGGCGTGCGCACCACGATCACGTTCTGAGCCGCGCCGGTTCGACGCGCGTCGAACCACGCCGGGGCGCACCGCCGCCCCGGCGAAGATCCCAAGCAATGCGAAGTATTGGCAACCGCGCGCCCTCGATGTAGGCCGTTGTCACCGCCCTGTCACCCGTACTCCGTAACGTCCCCGTTCCTTCAGGCGCGGCATCGCACTCGTTCGTGCAATCAATGCCCGCGCCTGTTTCGAGTGTCGCCTCGGTTTTCCACTTTATTGAATTCGCGTAAGGTAAATGCACCACGCGCGGGTTCGATGGCTCCCCGACCGTGACAGCCGGCACTCGACAACACGACCGGCGGCAAACAAGGAGGGGACATGCGGTGGCAATACAAGGCAGCGGCCGTGCTGGCCGCCGCGATCCTGGCATGGATCGGCGCGCGCCTGCTCGCGCGCCCCGATGCACCGGCGGCCGTGCGCGCCGAGCCCGCCGCCGCGCAGGTCGCGGCCGCGAACCGTTTCAGCGCCGAGGCCGCCGCGCCCGTGCGCTCCGGCGCGCCGCCGCGCCCGCTGCCCCCGCGCGTGACCGACTTCATCGCCAGCCA
>NZ_JAAGNW010000083.1:6256-22669 GCF_010645215.1 Burkholderia multivorans
GACCAGCAGGCGATGCTCGACCGCATCCGCGACACGCGCGCCGTGATGCTCGGCACCGAGGCCGACACGCTCGCCTACTTCCGCTTCCAGTCGCTCGCCGGCGGCCAGTACTTCGACGATCCCGGCCCGGGCGCCTGCAGCTTCGATCCTTCGTCATTGCCGAACTGATTCTTCCCCCCACCGCAGAAGGAGATCACGCATGAAGAAGTTCGCCGCCGCTTTCCTCGCCAGCTCGCTGCTCGCGCTGTCCTGCTCGACGCCGCTCCACGCGGCATCCGCCGCCGCCGCGCCCGGCTCGGCGATCGTGTTCGTCAACGGCATCAACAACACCTTCGACGATGCGGTCGCCAGCCTGCAGGTATTGAAGAACGAACTGAACGCCCGCGACGCCAACAACGCCTACGTCTACGGCAACGCATACAACGCCACGCAGGGCACCTTCAGCGACATTTACCAGGTGTTCAAGCAGAAGGCGGTGGAAGGATCGAGCCCGTCGGATTTCTGGCGCGCGGTCGACGGCAACGGCTTGCCTGCGAGCGGCATGGACGCGGCGCTGCAACAGAAATACATCGACATCCTGACGAAGAACGACACCCCCGAGTTGCCCGATCACCTGAGCAAGTACCGCAGCTACCTGCAGCAGAACCGCAAGATCGTGCTGGTCGGACACTCGCAGGGCACGCTGTACGCGAACTTCGAGATCAACCTGCTGATCACGGGCCCCGACCGCGCGCAAGGGCGCATCAGCACGGTGAACGTCGGCAACGCGACGCGCTACCAGCTGCCCGGGTCGAGCTACCTGACCTCGTCCTCGGATGCGGTGATCAAGGGGCTGAGCCTCGTGCAGACCGTGCTGCCCTCGAACTTCTCGCTGGGCCTGCACATGCTGACCGATCCGCTCGGCCACTCGTTTCCGAAGATCTACATGAACGAGAGCTTCCCGGCGGCGAGCCAGATCCTCACCCAGGTCTCGCAGCAGGCGCGCAACACCGCGCTCGCGGCGAAATGAACCCGCGCCCCGCCTAAACGAACACCCCGGCGCCGGACCGCATCCGGCGCCGGGGTGTCGGCGCATCACACGGCGCGGCAAGCCGCGCCGCCGGCAAGCCGCGCCGCCCGCTCAGAAGATCGTGCGCAGGCCGATCGCGACGCCCGTCTGGTTGCTGCGGCCCGGCAGTTCGACCGTCGCCGCGCCGTTCACCTTGTTGAAGTCGACCGTGCCGTACACCTCGGTGCGCTTCGACAGCGCGTACTCGGCGAGCGCGACGATCGCATAGCGATTGCCGTTCGCGAGCTGGCCCGACGCGTTCGTCGCATTGCGCATGCGGTCGTAGTAGAACGCGCCCGTCAGCGTGAGCGGCGCGCTCACCTGCCAGCTCACGCCGGCGAACGGGCCGTCGTCGATCCGGCCGGTGCCCTTGAACGTGCTGATGCCGGGCGCGGCGCCCTGCTGCCACAGCGCGATGTTCACGAAGCCCGTGTCGTCCTTCGAATGCAGGTAGCCGCCGTAGACCTTCACGGTGCTGAATGCATAGACGACGTTCGCGTGATAGATGGTCTGCTTGCGGTTCGAGTTGTCGCTGTTCTGCTGCATGCCGGCGGCGACGCTGAGCGGCCCCGTCACGTACTGCAGCGAGAAGCCGTACATGTTGCCCGCGCCGAGGTGGCCCGGAATCTGGCCCGAGAAGCCGTTCACGCCGGTATTGGTCGAATCGGTGCCGAACGAATAGATCGCGCCGATCGTCAGGCCGCCGAAGGTGCCGCGATACTTGACCGCGTTGTCCGCGTAGAGGCCCGCGCCGAGCGCGCCCGGCAGCCACGAGTTCTCGTTGTAGTTGCCGACGGTCAGCGGATCGAAGGTGTCGCTCAACAGGTCGAACAGCACCGTCTTCTGCCGGCCCAGCGTGACCGTGCCGTACTGGCTCGACAGCCCGACATAGGCCGCGCGGTTGAACAGGCGCGACGCGCTCGACTGCGTGCCGTCCTGCAGGTTCACGCCGCTCTCGAGGTTGAACAGCGCCTTCATGCCGCTGCCGAGATCCTCGGTGCCGTGCAGGCCGAAGCGCGAATTGGTGATCGCGCCGTTGGTCATGAAAACGCGGCCGTCGTTGTTCGCATTGGAATTCGACAGGTAGCGCAGGCTCACGTCCGCCACGCCCCACAAGGTCACCGAGCTTTGCGCCAGCGCATGCTGGCCGGCCATCGCCAGCGTCAGTCCCCCAACCAGCCCCACCATCTTCTTGGTCTGCTTCATCAGCGTTCCTTTTGTTAGTTGTCTCTGTCTCCGTCTCCGGTCGCGGCCGCTCTCGCGCGCTGTCGGCGCGGGAAACGCGTGCGCAACCAGCCGAGCATCATAAGGCCAGGCATCCGCATGAAAAAAATAGTAATGAAAGGAACGCGCGGATCTGTCGTTGCCGTGCAACGATCGCGCGCGCCGCGCTAGCCGGGCGTCGCGACGCGCCGGCGCGCGCGCCGCACGATCTCCGCGAAGGCCGCGACGAGCAGCGCCACCGCGCCCCACAGCGCGCTGTCGCCGAAGCCGCGCGTCAGCAGGCCGCCGAGCACCGCGCCGCCGAGAAAGCACGCGCTGATGATGGCGAGCAGCCCCGAATCGTGCAGCGCACCCGCGTCGTAGCGCGGGATCAGCCCGACGAACAGCTTCTGTGCGGAGCGCCGCAGGTTGCCTGTCGTCATCACCGAGGTGTAGGACAGGTTTTCGAGGTGGGTGAACGAGAGCGTCTGCAGGGTGGCGACGAAGGAAATGCCCGGGATCAGCCACGCGCTCGACATCGCGACGACGCCGCTCGACGCGAGCGCGAGGAACACGATCTCGCCGATGAGGCAGATGAACGCGGTGTGCTTGAGCCAGCCCTTCTCCGCGGCGAGGCCGAGCAGGTGCGCGACCAGCACCGCGATCACGAACGCGACGAGGGGCGGCACGTGATGCAGCGCCTGCGCCCAGTTGCCCGCGGACAGGTTGATGCCGAGCAGCGCGACGTTGCCGGTCATCGTATTCGCGAACACGTGGCCGTGGCCGACATAGGTATAGGCGTCGAGAAATCCGCCCGACAGCGTCAACAGCGATGCGACCGTCAGGTTGCGGCTCGCGGCGTCCAGATCCATGGGACGACAGACTCCAGGTGCGGCGGGAAGCGCGGCCGGCACGGCGGCCGGCTGCGCGCGGCGCGCACGCCGCATCGTGCACGTCGCGGCGGACCGCGCGGCATCGCGCGGCGGGACGGCCCCCGGGCGCGCGCCTCTATAATGAAGCCGGCATGCGGGGCGGGGACGCTGTGCAGTATACCCGGCCGCCTCCGCCGTTCCTGCCGTCGACTCACCGTTGGACCCTGCCATGACGCCCGCCAAGTTCTTCCTGCGCTACACCGCCATTCCATTCATTGCGATCATGCTCGTGGTCGGCTGGGCGTTCCTGCGCGAATCGGGCGAGATCGACGCGCGCCAGTATGCGGCGCTCGTCGTCGCCTATCCGGACTTCTCGCCGCGGCTCCGGGACGAAGTCGCGGACGCGGTGCGCGCGGGCAGGCTCGGCAAGGCCGACTACGCGGCGATCGTCCGCCATTCGCTCGACGCGGGCTACGTGCTCGACTGGCCGACGCGGGATGCGGGCCTCGACGCGGAACGCGGCAGGCTGCTCGGGCTCGTCAACAGCGACGCGCGGGCGCGCTGACGGCGCGGCTCGCAATGGGTACCGCGCACTCGGTGCCTCGCACTCAGTGCCCCGGCGCTCAACCGATCAGGCCGGCCAGCAGGCCGACGAGCGCGCCGCCCCCGAGCAGCCACAGCGGATGGATCCGCGTGCGGTAGGCAAGCGCGGCGCACAGCGCGGTGATGCCCCACTGCACCGCGCTGCGATTCGAGGCCTCGGTGATCAGGGCCGCGCTCGCGGCTACGAGCCCCGCCGTCACGGGCATCATGCCGAGCTGCACGTAGCGCCGCCACGGCCGGTCCTTGAAGCGCTCCCACGCGTGCAGCGCGCCGATCGTCACGAGCGACGACGGCCCGAACTTCGCGACCGACGACACGAACAGCCCGGGCCAGCCCGCGACATGCCAGCCGACCAGCGGCACGATCATCATGTTCGGCCCGGGTGCGGCCTGCGCGAGCGCGAACAGCGCGGTGAATTCCTGCGCGCTCATCCAGCGGTGCACGTCGACCACCTGCCGCTGCATCTCCGGCAGGATCGTATTGCCGCCGCCGAACGCGAGCAGCGACAGCTCGGTGAAGATATGCGCGAGCGCGAGCAGGGTGGCGTTCATCGCGCCGCTCCCGCCGCCTCGCGGCGCGCCGCGAGCCAGATGCTGAGCGGCGTCAGCACGAGCATCGTGGTGAGGAGCGGCAGGCGCAGCAGCGCGATCGCGACGAACGCGAGCGCCGCGACGCACGCGCCGGCGGGCACATGGCGCAGCGGCTTCGCGACCTTCACGGCCATCGCGATCAGCAGGCCGGCGGCCGCGGCGGCCAGGCCGCCGAACAGGTGCTGCACGTACGGATCGCTCTGAGTCCTGGCATACAGCACGCCGAGCCCGACCACCACCAGGGTGGGGCCGGCGATCAGGCCGAGCAGCCCCGCGAGCGCGCCCGGCACGCCGCGAAAGCGCATGCCGACCGCCACCGACAGATTGATCACGTTGCCGCCGGGCAGGAACTGGCACAGGCCGAGCAGATCGGTGAATTCGTCGGCGCTGAGCCAGCGGCGCTCCTCGACGATCGTACGGCGCGCGAACGGCAGCGCGCCGCCGAACGACATCAGGCCGAGGCTGAGAAACCCGACGAAGAGTTCGGCGCAGCCGACGGAGCGGCGACCGGCGCGCGCATCGGAAGAAGGCACTTGCATGGGAGTCCTCGGAAATCGTCTGGCACCGAGATTACGCCGCTTCGCGCGCGCGACAAAACGATTATTTCGACGCCGCCTTGTGATCTAGAATCACAAGCATGACCCGTGTCCTGCCCCCGTTCCCCGCGCTGCGCGCCTTCGAGGCCGCCGCCCGACATGAAAGCTTCAGCGCCGCCGGCGACGAGCTGCATGTGACCCACGGCGCCATCAGCCGGCAGATCGCCGCGTTCGAGAACTGGCTCGGCAAGCCGGTGTTCCTGCGCCACGGCAAGCGCGTGTCGCTCACCGACGAAGGGCGCCGCTATCTCGCCGCGGTCGAGATGGCCTTCGACAATCTCGAAAGCGCGACCGAGCAGCTGCGCCGCACCGGCGAGACGCGCGTGCTGCGCATCAACGCGCTGCCGACCTTCGCGCTGAAATGGCTGCTGCCGCGCCTGAGCCGCTTTCAGCGCGAAGCGCCCAACGTGGAGCTGAAGCTGTCGACCTCGAATGCGCCGCCGGCCGCGCTCGATGCGTTCGACGTCGCGATCCGGCGCGGGCCGGCGCGCTGGCCGAACTGCGCGAGCGGGCGGTTTCTCGACGAAAGCGTGATTCCGGTGTGCAGCCCCGCGCTGCTCAAGCGCGCGCCGATCGCGAACGCGCAGGATCTCGCGCGCCACGTGCTGCTGCATTCCGACACGCGCCCCGAGGCGTGGCGCGACTGGTTCGCCGCCGCCGGCGTGCCGATGAAGGGCCGCAAGAAGCAGTCGTTCGACCACTTCTATCTCGCGCTGCAGGCGGCGGTGGACGGGCTCGGCGTGGCGCTCGGCCCGCTGCCGATGATCGCCGACGAGCTGGCGGGCGGCCGGCTCGTCACGCCGCTCGACGGGCCGCGCATCGCGACCCGCAGCTACTGGTGGATCGCGCGGCGCGAGCTGGCCGACGAGCCGCTCGTCAGCCGCTTCTGCGCGTGGCTCGAAGCGCAGGCCGCGAGCACCTGAGGCGGCCCGCGCTCACAGCACCGGGCCGGGCTCCTGTTCCTTGCGCAGCAGCGCGTACAGCAGGATCGCGCCGAACGTCGCGGTGCCGATCCCGCCGAGCGCGAAGCCGCCGAACTTCAGCGAGAAGTCGCCCGCGCCGAGCACCAGCGTGACCGCGGCGACGATCAGGTTGCGGTTGTCCGAGAAATCGACCTTGTTGACCACCCAGATCCGCGCGCCGGTGACCGCGATCAGGCCGAACACGACGATCGACACGCCGCCCAGCACCGGGCCCGGAATCGTCTGGATCACCGCGCCGAACTTCGGCGAGAAGCCGAGCACGATCGCGATCAGCGCGGCGACCACGAACACCAGCGTCGAGTAGATGCGTGTGACCGCCATCACGCCGATGTTCTCCGCATAGGTCGTCACGCCCGTGCCGCCGACGCTGCCCGACACGATCGTCGCGAGCCCGTCGCCGATGAACGCGCGGCCGACGTAGCGGTCGAGGCTGTGCCCCGTCATCGCGCCGACCGCCTTCAGGTGGCCGAGATTCTCGGCGACCAGGATCACCGCGATCGGCGCGAGCAGCAGCATCGCATGGGGATCGAACACCGGCGCGGTGAAATGCGGCACGCCGAACCAGGCGGCGTGCGCGACGATCGAGAAGTCGATCGGCTTGCCGAACCCGAGGCCGTTGGCGACCACGGCGTAGATCAGGTAGGCGATCGCGAGGCCGATCAGGATCAGGAGGCGCTGCAGCATGCCGCGCGCGAACACCGCGACGCCGCCCACGCACAGCACGGTGACGAGCGCCATCGTCGAATCGAAGCTCGAACCGCTCACGCCCTTGACCGCGATCGGCGCGAGATTGAGACCGATCACCGCGACGATCGCGCCGGTGACGACGGGCGGCATCAGCGTTTCGATCCAGCGGGTGCCGAGCGCCGACACGATCAGGCCGATCGCCATGTAGACCACGCCGCACGCGAGGATCGCGCCGAGCGCGACCGGGATCGCGAGGTTCGGGCCGGAGCCGCCGTAGCCCGTCACCGCGATCACGAGGCCGATGAACGCGAAGCTGGAGCCGAGATAGCTGGGCACGCGCCCGCCCACGAGCACGAAGAACAGCAGCGTGCCGACGCCGGACATGAAGATGCACAGATTCGGGTCGAAGCCCATCAGCAGCGGGGCGAGCACGGTCGAACCGAACATCGCGACCACGTGCTGCACGCCCATCGCGACCATCTGCGGCCAGGACAGGCGCTCGTCGGGACCGACGACGCGGTGCGCGTCGCCGCGCGCCAGCAACCGCCAGCGCGGGAAATAGGAATCGGCCATCGCGGGGTCTCCAGGGGTTTGCCGGGTCGGGAACGCCGGCGCGCGGCGCGCCGGCCCGAAAGTCAGGCGCGAGTGTACGGAGCGCGCCCGGCGCTGACAAGCTGGATCGAACCCGCCCGGGGGAAGGGGCGGGCTGGCGGGTCGGAGAACAGCGTATTAATTGGCGAACGCGGGGTGCCGCCGATTCCTGAGGTATTGCGCTACGTCGTCGAAACTGACCGAGCCGCTCCCGGATTGATCGATTTCACCGAAATGTTCAGCGATGACGCTCCATCCGGTTTGCCGGGCCTGCATCAATGTCATGCGATGCGTGACCGGGTCCGCGGCCGCATTGAAACGCTTCTTGAGCGCCACGATCGCTTGATCTCGCCGGACAGCGTCGGGGGCGACGGGCGCCTCCCCCTTCGTCGGCGGCGCCTGTGCCGGAGGCTCGTTCGCCTGCGCACCTAATGCGCAGCCGACACTTGCCGCGAATAGTATTGAAATCGCACGCATGATGTTCTTGTCCCGAAGTGTATTGGTTTGAAAGCTGGCCGGGCGCACGCCATCCGAGCCGTTCGGGCGGATCGCCGAGCGTGCCGTCGCGGCCTCACGCCGACTTCGATGCCGCTGTCGATTGCAAGGCGCGCACGATGCCGTCCAGCCAGATGCCCGCGAGTTTCCGGTGACCGGCGTCGTTGGGATAGAACGCGTCGTAGTAGTCCACGCCGACCTTGGGAACCAGCGTAGAGGCATCGACCAGGAACACATCCCCGTATTGCGCAGCTTCGCTGTTCGCCAAGCCGACCACCTGGGCATTGAACCGGCCGATGCGGGCTTGCGTCGCCGCATCCGGGGTCGGTGCGAGCGTCGACAGAACGATCTTCACGCCGGGCGCGGCCGCACGAACCGTAGCCACGAGCTTCCCGAGCCTCGCCGGCGCGGTGTCTACCTGATAGTTGTTCAGCATGTCGGTGAAACCCATCTGCAGCAGGACGAAGTCGGGTCTCGCGGTTCTCACCCAATTCCCGGCGTACGTCGTCATGTCGCCGATCAGCATGCCCGGATGGCCTTCATGATGGGTATCGATGCCGTAGACGCCGTTGCCCGGATAGATCGAACCGACGAACTGGTAGTTGAGGTTCTTCTGCGCCAGCAGCGCCTGCAGAGGCGCGCGATAGCCCGAGTAGCTCGTCCCCGGCAGATTGATGTAGCCGTAGGTCAGCGCGTCTCCCAAGGGCATGATGCGTAGCGTCCGGCTTGCCGTTGCAGCGAGCTTCGGATTCGGATCGACGCGCACGAGGCTCGCCTCGGACGGCACGCCGTTCGCATTGATCACGAAGACCATGTACATGCCCGGCGTGAACTGATGCCTGTCGTTGGTCAAGGTCGCGCTCAGCTTCACGCCCTCCTGAACGAACGTCAGCTCGATGAAGCGCTGTTCCATATTGAACGAATGCGTCGTCGAGCCGGTTTTCACCATGGTGATGCGTTTGATCGATCCCGCGTCGGCCGACGTCAGCGCGAGCATGCCGTCGGCCGTTGCCGTCGTGGGCGCCGAATCGATCGCCGGGCGTGTCGCGCGCGTGCCGTCCGCGTTGAACAGATAGGGCGGATAGTAGATCTCCGCATTGGTGTTGGCGGGAAACTCGGGGCCGGGATAGGTCGGCGTACTGGCTCCGCCGCCGCCCGTCAGCACGGTGCCGTCGGCCAGCAACAGCGAGGTGGCGTGATACATCCGCGAATGTGCCGCGACGGCGCCGTCCGTCCAGGTATTGGTCGCGGGCTCGTAAAGCTCGGAGGTATAGCTGCTCGTCGCCAGTTCGTTGTACCCCAACGATCCCCCGTTGACGAATACCTGGCCGTTCGGCAACACGGTCGCATGTCCCCAGGTCCGCGGGCGCTTCAGCTTCGACGTCGACGCAACGGCCGGAACGATGCTCGGCGTCGACGATGCTCCGGAGCCCGCCGCTTCCATCCGGTTGATGTCGATCACGCTGGCCGTACGGGCATCGCCGCCCGTGCCGACCACCAGGATCCGGCCGGGGGCGAACATCACGGCCGCCTCGCCGCGGCTGCCGGCGGCGAACGGGTTGTAGGGCGCCGCGCTGTTCAACGTCCGGACGGAGCCGTTTCCCTTGGTGTCGACCTCGAAGAACCGCGCGCCGGACTTGCCGAAAATCTTGCCGTTCGGGCCGACGAAGTTGCGTGGATACCAGTCGTCGTAGCCGCCTGTATAAGCGCCGTTCAGCAGACGATGCACACCGTCCGGCACGCCTCGGATCTCGGGGTAGGCATTGCCGCCCGTTCCGCCCTGCAGATAGATTTCGTTGTTCGGCAACACCGTCGCGGTGGAATACCATCGGGGAAGCAGCATCGCGCTGTTTTGCTTGAGCAGTTGCTGCTTCGCATCCGGCGCGCCCGGGTTGTATATCGTGATGGATGAATTGGTGGCGGCGTTGGTCGAGTAGCCGGTGCTGTCGCTGGTCCCGACCGTGACGTCGCCGCCGAAAATGCCGACCGTGCCGTCGGCCAGATTGAGCTGCGAACTGCAGAAGAGATCGACCTGGGTCGTATTCGGCAAGGTTTGATGCGCACCCGGGCCCGTGCCCAGGAATGGGGACCACACATCGTAGAAGAACATACCCGACTGAAAACCCTGCTTGGTGCTGCCGTAGGTCAGAACGCGGCCGTCCTTCGTCATGACCGCGTGAATTGGAATGAACGGCCAATTCACGACCGGCGAAAAAACACCTCGAATCGAATCCCCCTTCTCCGGAATTCCGCCTCCCATAGCCTGCGATCCGGTTCCGCCACTCGCCGCATTGCCCGTTGCTGCGCCGAACAGGGCAGTGGTTGCAACGCCCGATGCAGTCAGCCCGGCGGCCATCATGACGCGCCTTCTCTTGAAATTCGGTTTGTTATCCATAGGATGGCCGCTCAAAAATCCTGCTCAATCAGTATCCGTAATTCGTCGCCAATGATCGGCGCTGCCATCCTTGGGCTGACGTTTTTCCGGTTTTTTCCGGTTAACAACCAGCCGAGAATACGAAGGGTCGTCACTCGGGCTTTTTGAATTGACGAATGCCAGCACCGTCCATACGGTAGGACATCAAATTAATTTGATGTGTTGGTCTCCTTACATATTCCGTACGACAAACTTACCATTGCTCGTCGACAAAAAAGCAAGAGCGGGCGCAGCGAATAGCCGACGGATCTTGGGTGCCGCTGGCGATATCGCGCCAGGCAACCAAGCGCGCAGCAGGCATCGCTTGAGCGCAAGACAGCGACGAATCGGACCGGGGCACGAGAGGAAGGCCCATGTGCGCCGCGGATCTCACAGCGCCGCTCGCGTTCTTGGGTGGGCTGATGGCAATTCTCTACGCGGTCGTTCACGCGCACACCGGCCGTCACGCGTAGTACGTATCGTCCAGCAGCATGTCCTCGAAGAACGCGCCGAAGCGGCCTTCGGGCGCGCGACGACGCCTGAGCGGCACGCCGCCGCTCGACGATCGACGCTCGACGTGAGGTCACGTCTCGCCGTCGGCGGGATCGTTCATTCCATCCGAATTTTCGGACCAGTCTTATTCGCTTGCGCGGCCGATCCCGATACATTCAAGTGACTGCACGGCTCCGCACAGAGACGTGCAGTTCTTGAAGTATCTCTGCGTTGGCCGTTCGAACCGCCCTCGGTTCGAACGGCATTTTTTTGCGCGCCGTGCAGGCGCAGCGCCCCCGGCATCCGCCGCTCAACGCGGAAACACTGCTGTTCGAGGCGGGCTTGCCGGGCATCGACGAGGAAACGGTCTTTCGGGCCGCCTTCGTCGGCTATCTGCCGGCGGCGTCGAGCGGCAAGGGGTCGGCCGGCTGGCGGCAACGCGCCGCGCCCGTCTTGCTCGGCGCGCTGCTGTTCTGCCCGATTCACGCGCTGCGCTTCGATCCGTCGCCGCACCCGCACGTCGATGCCGCCGCCTTTGCCTATACGGCCCTCATCGGGGCAGGTCACACGGTCCTGACGCTGAACAGCGGCTCGATCCTGCCGCCCGTGCTCACGCACGACTTCGTCATTTGCCTGGGGATGCGGGTATAGCGCAAACGAACGCGACTCACGCACAGGGCGGCGGTTTGCGTTCGTTCACGGCGGGATAGCGGGCGGCGGCGCCGCACGCGGTGCTGCTGCGGCGGCGGGCCTTGCACCCGCCGCCTCACCCGCGATCAGGGATTGATGTACTGGAACAGCGACAGGTTCTGCATCTGCACGAAGGTCTTCTGCGTCGCCGTCAGCGCGTTCTGCACCTGCAGGAACTGGCTGATCGCCGCCGGCAGGTTGGTGCTCGTCAGGTCGGCCAGCGAATTCGTGACCTGCAGCGAATTGCTCGCCGTCACCGTCTGCATCGCCTGCACTTCCTGCGCGCGCCCGCTCACCGACGCCTGCACGGTCAGCACGTTCGTCATCGCGTTGGTGAGCTTCGTCGCGCCCGTCGTCATGATGTTCTGCAGCGCGGTCGCCGCAACGGTGCTGCTGCCCACCGGCTGCTGCAGCGCCGCGATCATCGTGTCGAGCGCGCCGAAGATGTCGGTGCCCGACTGCGGCGCCGGCGTCACCGTGAACGTGTCGCCCGCCGCCGGCGCGCCCGAGATCGCCACCTTCTCACCGTTGCCCAGCACGATCGCCGCGCCGCTCGTGTACGGCTGCGGGGTCGGCGGCGTGGTGGCCGAGGGCGTCACCGTATAGGTCGGCGCGGCCGCGGTCCCGCCGAACGTGATCGTGAACTGCTGCGTGTTGCTGGTCGCCGTCGGATTGGTGATCGTCACCGCGCCGATCGTGCCCGTGCCCGTGTTCGACGCGCCCGCGGCCGGCACCGGCGAGCTGCCGAGCATCGGCACGGACTGGAACACGCTCGCGCCGTCGTCGCTCTGCGCGACCGTGCTGTTCGCGGTGATCTGCACGACCCGCTGGCCGCCGTCGCCGCTGTACGACACCCCGCCGCCCGCCTTGTTCGTGAACGGCGGCGTGTTCGCCTGGAAGCCCGAGAACACGTAGTTGCCCGAGCCGTCCGTCGAATTCGCGAGATTCATCAGCTGGTCGCGCGCACCCTGCATCTGTGCGGCCAGCGCCGAGCGGTCGCTGTCGGACAACGTGCCGCTGCCCGCGCTCATCACCGTCTGGTAGATGTTGTTCAGCACCGAGTTGACGCTGGTCAGCGTCTGGTACTCCATCTGCAGCGAGGTCAGCGCCGACGACTGATTCGCGCTGTACTGCGTGAGCGTCGCCGAGGTCATCGACAGCTGCACCGCCTGCGCCGCGTTGAGCGGATTGTCGGCGGGCGTCGTCAGCGAGATGCCGCTCGAAATCTGCTGGTACAGCTGCGACAGCTGGGCCTGCTGGTTGTTCATCGTGCTGACGTTCTGACTGTAGAACTGGGAAGTGGAGATGCGCATGGTCGTCTACCTCGATCAGTTGAACAGGCCCAGCACGGTCTGGAACAGCGTCGACGCCGTCTGGATCACCTTTGCGTTCGCCTGGTAAAGCTGTTGGTACTGCATCAGGTTGGAAGCTTCTTCGTTCGTGTTCACGGCCGACACTGACTGCATCGCGGTCGTGATCTGTCCGACCAGCCCGGTTTGCGCGGAACTCGACGCCTGCAGCTGGCTCGCGGCATTGCCGATCGTGTTCACATAGCTCGAATACGCACCCGTCAGCGTCATGGTGCCGTTGTTCAGCGTCTTCGCGCTGACGAGCGCGGCCAGCGCCTGCGCGTTGCGCGGATCGCTCGCGCCGTTGGTGTTCTGGCCGATGGTGAAGGTATCGCCGTTCGCCGGCGCGCCCGACATCGTCACCGAGACGGCGTTCAGGCCGCCCGTGCCGGTGATCGTCATCGCGTTGCCCTGCAGCGCGCTGTACGGCACGGACTGCACCTGCCCCGGCCCGGTGCCGATGTTGAACGACTGCGACGGCGTGGTGTTGACCGTCACGATCGAACCGTTCGGGAAGCCCGACACCGACGGCGGCGTCGTGGTCCCGTTATAGCTGAGCGTCACCCCGCCCGCCGGAATCTGGTAGCCGGCGCTCACCGAGCCCTGCGTGATCGCGCCGGTGCCGGTGTTGCTCGACACCTTCTGCGCGAGCACCGGCGACGCCGCCGCGATCGCGGAATAGTTGCTCGTCGCGACACCGAAGCCGTTCAGCGCGCCGCGCGTCGGCTGCACCGTGAACGAGTCGCCCGCATTCATCGTGCCGTTCACGTTGAGCTGCAGGTTGCCGATCGTGATCGGCATCGTGGAGCCTACCGGCTGCGTGCCGATGACGTTGCCGCTCGCGCGGTCGGTCAGCGTGTAGTTGCCGTTGCTGATCGCCAGCGTGTAGTCGCTCGTGGTCGGCTGCGAGCCGTTCATGATCGATACGCTCAGCGTCGCGCTGCTCGTGTTCGCCTGGTTCGCATACACCACCGGCGCGCCGACCTTGAACAGGGCGCCGCCCGGATTGCCCGACAGGTCGAGACCCAGGCCGTTCTGCGCGTTGACTTGCGAGGCGAAGCTGGTCGCGATCGCACCGAGCTGCGCTTCGGCCGGATCGAGCGTCTGGTTGCGGAACGACAGGAGCCCGCCGAGCGTGCCGCCCGTCAGCGACGATTCCGGCAGGTAGGTGGTCTGCCCCGGTGGGTTCGCGCCCGCGACGCCTTGCGACGCGATCGTCAGTTCGGTCGGATCGGACGGCGACGTGACGGCGGCGAGCTGGTAGCTCTGCCCCGCGACGACGAGCGGCTGCCCGTTCGACATGAACACGCTGTAGCCGTCGCTGTTCTGCACCATCTGCACGCCGGTCAGCTGCGACAGGTTCGACAGCGCGAGGTCGCGCTGGTCCATCAGCTGGTTCGGCGGCTGGCCCTGCGCGCTCGCGGCCGAGATCTGCTGGTTCAGCTGCGCGATCTGCGAGGTGTAGCTGTTGATCTGCGTGACGGTGTTGCTGAGCTGGGTGTTGACGCTCTGGCGCAGCGCGTCGTACTGCTGGCCGGCGGCCGTGATCTGGTTGGCCAGCACCTGCGCATTGCTGAGCGCGGTCTGGCGCGTGGCCGGGTCGGACGGGTTGTTCGCGACGCTCTGCATCCCCGTGAAGTAGCTCGTGATCGCGCTGGAGATCCCGGCCGTCGGGTTGCCGACGTAGTTGTTCAGCTGCGTGACGAGGTTGTAGTACGTCGTCAGGGCGCCGCCCTGGGTCTGCGCGCTGTTCAGCTGGTTCGCCAGATACTGGCTGTACTGGCGCTGCACCGTCGTGGTCGTCACGCCGGCAGGCAGATAGCCGCTGCTCGTGTACTGGCCGCTCGTCTCGGCATAGACCGGGCGTTCGACCGAATAACCGGGCGTCGCCGAGTTGGCGATGTTCTGGCCCGTCGTCGTAATACCCCACATCGCGGCATTCAGTCCGCTGGTGGCGATATACATGAGATTGTTGGACATGCGCGATCCTGCTGGTGAGCCGGCCGCGCCGCGGCCGCCGGGTTGCGTGACTCCCGATATAACGGCCGCGGATGGAAAAAGTTGAGCGAAAAAACGCGCGAAAACGTCAGCCGCCGAGGCCGCGCGCAAAAGCCGCAGCCCGCTGCGCCGGCCCTTGCCCGAGAGGGCTTCCGCCCGGCTGTCCGCACGGTCGCCCCGGCCCGGCGCAGGGCCGCGCGCATGGCGGCAGCCCGAGCGGCCCCGCCGCCCCGGGCGGGGCGCTCGCGCCGGTCAGGCGCGCGCGAGCTGGCGGCGCTTCATTTCGAGTTGCGTGATCAGGCGCTGCAGCGTGTTTTCCGCGCTGCCCGGCAGCGACATGAAGCGAAAACCCAGTTGATAGCGGCGCGTGCCGTTCGGCACGTCGGTCGCGCGGTGCGACACGAGCTGGAGGTCGAGCGACAGCTTGCCGTGGCCGTTCAGGTTCAGCTCGACGTCGGGCAGCGTCACGCCGACCTCGAGCGCGGCCACCCGCTCGTCCGCGGTGCGCAGGCCGAGACCGCCGAGCGACAGGTTGTGCACCTCGAACAGGAAGCTCTCGCCGTCGGGCAGGCTGCCCCGGCACACGTAGGGATCGAGCACGGGCGCGTCGACCCGGAAATACTCGCGGCGCTGCACGCAGTACAGCACCTCGGGGAACGCGGCCTCGAAGGCCGGCAGGTTCTAGTAGCGGGTTTCGCGCGGCGCCGCGGTCGCGAATTCGACCCGCACGCCTTCGGGCGAGGCGAGGAACACGCAGCGCGGCGCGGCGAGGATCCCCGCATTCTGTTCGGCCAGCGCGCCCCAATCGAACACGAAGGTTCGCGCGCCGACATCGACATCGAGGAGTCGGGTAACGAGCTGACCGCCCTGGTGCTGGACGGTCAGGAAATCCCCGCGATTGACGAGGTTGCGCAATTGCACGCCGATTTCCAGCGGATTGCGGCGGCCGTAGTCATGACCGGAATGCGCAGCATCCTGATCATGATCCGTCGACTGTTCGGTATTCATGGCTTGCCGATGTTCGTCTTCTTGTTTGCGCCCAGCGTGCCCCGGGGCGCGGATTGACCGGGACAAAACAGGCCCGGCCGCTGGTCTCTCACATTTAGCGGCAACAACAGGCCAAAGTTTAGATCGAAAACGGCTTTTATTTTTTAAGCAAACGTTAAAACCGCGCGGAGCCCAAGCTCGGCGCGGCCCAAATGCCACGAACGACCGTTCGATTTCGTTCAGCCGAGCTGCTGCATGATCGAAATCAGCTTCTTCGCATAGTGCGGATCGGTCGCGTAGCCGGCGCGCTGCATGCCGTGCGCGAAGCCTTCCGCGGTGCCGCCCGCGTTCAATACGCCCGCATAGCGCGGATTGTTCTTGAGCAGCGACGCGTAATCGGTCATCGCGTGCTCGTAGGAGTCGTAGGCGCGGAATTGCGCGACCACCTTGCGCGGCGCGCCGTTAACGTATTCGGTCGTGACCGCCGATACGGTGCGGCCGGTCCAGCCCTTGGTCGCCTTGATGCCGAACACGTTGTGGCTCGTCGAGCCGTCCGAGCCGCGGATCTCGCGCTTGCCCCAACCCGATTCGAGCGCCGCCTGGCCCACGATGAAGCGCGCGGGAATCCCGGTCGCCGCGCTCGCGGCCTGGGCGGGCGCGGCCATCTTGTCGACGAACGCATCCGCATCCGGCGAGCTGCCGTTGCCCTTCACGGCCGGCGCGAGCGCGCTGTTCGACGAGAAGCCGCGCTTGCCGGCGAGCCCGCCGTTGTTCGCGGCGGCGTCCGAGTACGCCTTGGCCATCGCGTTCATCGCG
>NZ_JAAGNW010000083.1:22679-25788 GCF_010645215.1 Burkholderia multivorans
GCCCGACGGATCGATGTTGCGCATCAGCTGCTTCATCAGCGCATCGGCGATCTCGATGCCCTTCGACGACATCTGCTGCGACAGCTGCTGGTCGAGCATCGACGTGTACATCTTCGAGGTGCTCGAATCGAACAGGCCGCCCGACGGCGTCGCGTCGCGCATGCTCTTCAGCATCATCTGCGTGAACATCGCGTCGAACGGGCCCGCGACCATCTTGGCGCTCTGGCGCGGCGACGCCGCCGCCTGCGCGCGCAGCGCGTCGAAACCCTGTACATCGAGCGCGAAACGCTGCGACAGATCCGCGCCCTTCGGAAGATTCGCCATGATCAGATAATCTCCAGATCGGCCCTGAGCGCCCCGGCGGCCTTCATCGCCTGCAGGATCGACATCAGGTCGGCCGGCGTCGCGCCCAGCGAGTTCAAAGCTTTCACGACATCGGCCAGGTTGGCGCCCGCCGTCACCATCTTCAGCGCGCCGTTGTCCTGCTTCAGCTGGATCTGCGACTGTTGCGCGACCACCGTCTGGCCGTTCGAGAACGGCCCCGGCTGCGACACCACCGGCTGGGTGTTGACCACGACCGACAGGTTGCCGTGCGCGACCGCGCAGCTTTGCAGCGTCACCATCTGGTTCATCACGATCGAGCCCGTGCGCGCGTTCAGGATCACCTTCGCCGCGGCCCGCTCCGGCTTCACGTCGAGGTTCTGCAGGCGCGCCATGAAGGCGACCTGCTGCGACGCATCGGCCGGTGCGGTGAGCTGGATCGTGCGGCCGTCGAGCGCCATCGCGGTGCCCGGGCCGAAGTTCGAGTTGACCGCCGAGACGATGCGCTCGGCGGTGCCGTAATCCATGTCGTTCAGCTGCAGCTGCAGCACGCCGTTCATCTGCGCCATCGCGTTCGGCACCGAACGCTCGACGATCGCGCCGCCGACGATCCGGCCGGCCGCGAGCTGGTTGACCTGCACGCGGCTGCCGTTCGCGCTCGCGCCCGCGCCGCCGACCGCCATGTTGCCCTGCGACAGCGCGTAGACCTGGCCGTCCGCGCCCTTGAGCGGCGTCAGCAGCAGCGTGCCGCCGCGCAGGCTCTTGGCGTTGCCGAGCGACGACACCGTCACGTCGATCGACTCGCCCGGCCGCGCGAACGGCGGCAGCGTGGCGGTCACCATCACCGCCGCGACGTTCTTCAGCTGCATGTTGGTCAGCGCCGACGCCCCGCCGTTCGCCGACCCGTTGTTGATCGAGATGCCGAGGTTCGCGAGCATGTTCGCGAGCGTCTGCGTGGTGAACGGCGTCTGCATCGTCTGGTCGCCGGTGCCGTCGAGGCCGACCACGAGGCCGTAGCCGATCAGCGGGTTGTCGCGCACGCCCTGGATCTGCGCGAGATCCTTCAGGCGTTCCGCGTGCGCGGCGGCCGGCAGCCCGAGCGCCGCGCACGCGAGCGCCATGGCCGCGACGCATGCGCGCCATGCGGCGGGCGGGCGCGGGAAACGGAGACGGGACAGGATCGACATGATCATCACCACGGCGCGACGTTGAGGAAGAAACGCTGCAGCCAGCCCATGTTCTCGGCTTCGTTGATGTAGCCCTTCGCCGAGTATTCGATCTTCGCGTCCGCGACCTGCGTGGAATACACCGAGTTCGCGCCCGAGATCGTGTTCGGATTGACCACGCCCGAGAAGCGCACGAATTCGTTGCCCTGGTTGATCAGCATCTGCTTCTCGCCGCTCACGACCAGGTTGCCGTTCGGCAGCACGTTGGTGACCGTCACCGTGATCGTGCCGTTGAAGGTGTTCGCCGCGCTCGCGCCGCCCGTCGCGGTGAACTTGTTCGCGCCGTCGGCCGTCAGGTTCGCGCGGTTGATGATGCCGCCGAGGAAGCCTGCCGTCGGCACCTCGAAGTTGGTGTTGCCCGCGCGGTTGGTGTTCGCGCCCGACGACTTGGTCGCATTGATGTTTTCCGCGATCACGATCGTCAGGATGTCGCCGATGTTGCGCGGCCGCTGATCCTCGAACAACGGCCGCCCCGCGTAGCCCGGGTTGTAGATCGAGCCCGGCGCCTGCATCGACGGCGGCGGCGGCGGCGTGGCCGTCATCGGCTGCTGGATGATCGGCTCGTGCGGCACGAGCCCGCAGCCGGACAGCGCCGCGGCGAGCGCGACGGCCGACGCCGCGCGCAGGCGGGCGGACGGGAACGGGAGAAAGCGGACCGGCTTCATTGCGACGTGACCTGCATGCGGTTGGGTTAGCTCTTCATCTGATTGACGGTCTGCAGCATCTGGTCGGACGTCGTGACCGCCTTGCTGTTGATCTCGTACGCGCGCTGGGTCTGGATCATGTTGACGAGTTCCTGCACGACGTTCACGTTCGACGCCTCGACATAGCCCTGGTTGATCGAACCCGCGCCGTTCAGGCCCGGCTGCGACACGTTCGGCGCGCCCGACGAGCTGGTTTCCGCGAACAGGTTCTCGCCCTCGCCCTGCAGGCCGGCCGGATTGATGAAGGTGGCGATCTGCAGCGCGCCGATCTGCACCGCGTTGTTCGAGCCCGGCTGCGTGACCGTCACCACGCCGTCCTTGCCGATCGTGAGCGAGGTCGCGTTCTGCGGGATCGTGATGGCCGGAATCACCTGGTAGCCGCTCGAGGTCACGAGCTGGCCCTGCGCGTTGGTCTGGAACGAGCCGTCGCGCGTGTACGAGGTCGTGCCGTCCGGCATCAGCACCTGGAAGAAGCCCGCGCCGTTGATCGCGACATCCTTCGAGTTGCCGGTCGGCTGCAGCGAGCCCTGCGTATACAGGCGCTCGGTCGCGACCTGCTGCACGCCGGTGCCGAGCTGCAGGCCCGACGGCAGTTCGGTCTGCTGGGTCGAGTTCGCGCCGGGCTGGCGGATGGTCTGGTACAGCAGGTCCTCGAACACGGCGCGCGACGACTTGAAGCCGTTCGTGCTCACGTTCGCGAGGTTGTTCGAGGTCACATCCATCTGCGCCTGCTGCGCAATCACGCCGGTGGCGGCGATGTAGAGGGAACGGTTCACGGTGAATCTTCTCCTGGAAGCGGGGCGCTCAGCTGAAGTTGAGCAGCTGGTTCGCCGACTGTTCGTTCTGGTCGGCGGATTC
>NZ_JAAGNW010000084.1:0-7522 GCF_010645215.1 Burkholderia multivorans
CACTCTGCGCTGCAGTGGATGACACCGGCGGAATTCGCCCGCCAGTGCACCGATCGGGCCGATTCGGCCCACCCCGAAGAGTCGGAATTTTCCAATTAAGACCGGGACGGAAATTGGGCTAGCCTCAACATTCTGCTGCCTCCCATTGAAATCCTCCACGTTCACGATGGAGAAGTCCATCCGGTCACTTGATCACGCGGTGTGCACGCCACGTGCTGCCACTTCGAAGAAATAAAACGTGGCGTGGCATTGCGTGGGCGGGAAGTGAGACCAGATCACGGAATGGAAGCGGCAACTGCAAGCTCGTGCGGCGAATATGTTCGGCGCGGCCGGCCAGCGAAGCCGATCAGTTGCTGATGCAACGAATCGACGAATCGCACATGGAGTTTCCAGTTGCCGGGGCACCGATGCTCGCACGTCTGTTGCGCCGGGAAGGTCATGAAGTAGGTCGCCGTCGCGCGCGCGGATGAAGCCCATGGGCGTCGAGGCGCTGTACTGCAAGCCGAACACGAGCCAGCGCAATGCACAGCACAAAATATGGTCGTATCTGCTGCGTGGACTGAAGATCGAGCGGGACAACCAGGCGTGGGCGCTCGATACGACGTACATTCTGATGGCGCGCGGATTCGTGTATCTGACGGCAGTGGTGGACTGGGCGAGCCGCAAGGTATTCTCGCATCGGGTCGCCATCACGCTGGAAGCAATGCATGCCGTTGAAAGCGTTCGCCCGTTACAGGCTGCCGGAGATCTGAACACCGATCAGGGCAGCCAGTTCACGGCGGGCGCGTTCACCGAGGCCATGCTAGGTCGGGGCATCCGGCTGTCGATGGACGGTAAGGGAAGCTGACGCGATCACGTGTTCGTCGAGCGGGTATGGCGCAGCATCAAGTACGAGGAGGTCTACTTGAAAGCGTACGAGTAGGTCAGCTGTGCGATTCGCAGACATCATTTCACTTTTTTGAAGGCCGTTTCTTTGGCGCGTCGAAACCCGTGGCGCCCGTAGGGAACACGGGTTCCGACGCACGCCGATGATGTTCACCAAGGATTTTGTCGACCCGCCATTCGCGGTGCCGAATTCGCGCTTTCCGCTCGTCGTACGCACTTTCCACCGCTTCCGCGAGAGGTGTGATTTCACCCAGCTCCGCAATGCGGTCAACCGGAGTCTTTCCACCGAGTGAGCCGTGTGGCCGACGCCAGTTGTCCATTCTTCGATTCGCCAGTCGATTGCTCGCTCTGTCGGGGCATGGTGGAACCAGAACTCGTTCAGGTCAGTAAGCTGCGAACGTTCAACCTTGCCATTGAGGTGCGGCAAGCGTGGTGGAATTGGGCGGAATTTAATGCACCCGTTCATCAGGCGCCGCTGCACGGATTCAGCGAAGAACTCACCGCCGCGGTCGGTCTGGATACGTTGAGAAGGCGAGGGCTTTGAGCGCGAAGACCTTCTTCTCCTGCCTCATGGTAGCGGCGCAGCCACTTGCGAAGCGTTGGCCTGGAGATGCCACAACGCGCGCACACGAGGCCGGCGTTGCCGGTCTCGTGATACATGCGCACCCAGCGTAATCGCATCGAGATTTCGAGGTCCATCGTCCCATATTAGTTGAAACGATGTCCGTGAATCACACACCGTCGACTGGAAATTCTCATTCCGGCTATCAATACGATTTTGAGATTCCGCGACCGGGTGGTGAAACTCAAACTTTGCCTGCACTCTCAAGCCTCATGAAAGTGGATGATTTGCATACCTCATCGGCCGCCGCGAACGAGTGGCGCCCTACCCGGCACGCATTCCGTAATTGGCGACAACTTGCCTGATGAATTCATCATCAAAAACTCCGTGCAAGACTGATTTAGGATCTGCCTCAGCTTGCAAAAAATCGTCTACGCCAAGAAACCACTCCCCTTGCATCGACTCGAATATGTGAGCCAATTTCACATCATTTTTACGAAAAGCGAGCACACCCCAGTTCACAGACATATCTTGCGCCATTACCCATCGCCTGTCGGCCGACAGAATAACGATTCCAAATGGTTCATTGGCACGGGTAAGCCTATCATCCAAAACCCTAAGCACCTCCGACCAATCGGCTGCTGAGGAAGCTTTCCCCAGAAGCCTCAAGGTCTCAGCATAGTAGATCTCGATGCCCTGATTCAGATCAATTAATTTTTTCAATTTTTCGAAAAATCTTACCTCCCCTCTTAGAAAAAAATCAAAAAACAAAAATCCATCATACCCATCAGAAATAAATCTAGCAGGCAATGTAGGTTTCGCGACAATAATATCCCCTATTGCTTCCATTCATTTCACTTAGAGTTAAATCTCAATTTTGTTGCCTGCCCGTTCAACGTAACCGACGCAGAAGGGACACCCTTTGGCGCTCCAGCGACTCCATTCCCCGTGCTCGCCCCGTAGAAGGTATAGGTGACCCCATCCTTCGCCAGCATCGTTACTGCACCCTTTCCACCGTACGAAGTCGCATAACCTTTCGCCTGAAGGCTAGCGATCGCGTCTTGCTGAGACATATCAACAACAATCTGGGTGGCGCTATTCTTAGTCAACGGAGCCGGATAGGAAACATCGACATTCTGCGCTCCAATGTCGCTGACGATTTGACGGCTTGTCGGTGTTGGATCAGTACCCTTTGCGCCATTTGATGACGATGCATTACTTCCGCTATCACTGTTGAAAATCGCATTACCGGGCCCAAACCCCGCCACATTTTCCGCACCGGCAGCCGTTACTGGCGGCATCGCCCCCGCCCCGCCCACCGCCACCGCACTCGGCCCTGGGGACAGCGGACCACCGCCTGCCATCGGGCCTACGGCGCTCAACCCGTTCCTGGTTCCCTCGAGAAGCAGATCCGTATTGGACTTCGACGTCAGCGGGTTGCCGCTCTTGCCGCTGTTCCCCGTCAGCATATCCTCATCCGACGACGTCTTGTGGCCACCTGGCGAAGGAATCCGACTCGCCGCATTCTTGAGCGTGGAATCCATCAATTGCGTAGCCGGATTGCCCGGCAGCCATGGCATCACCGTATAGATAGCGAGTGACAACCCGGTCGTCAGCCCCCCGTGCTTGATCACTTCGAGCAAATGCAAACTCGAATTGTTGATCGCCTCGTTTTGGGCCGCCAAGACCGCACCTTGCGTGTCCACGCCCGTCAGCCCGGCCAGCCCACCACCCGTCAACGTCGCAAACGCGGCAATGGCAGCTTGCTGTCCCGGACTGAGTCGCACGTCGTTCGAACCAATCGCCTTGATGAAATCCGGCGTGAATGCCGCACTGACAGCGCCCCCCAGCGCACCACTCTCGCATCCGCCTCCACTTGCCGCACCGGCAACACATCCCAGCGCGCCATGCGCGGCGATATTCTTCAGCGTCCCCGGATCCGTCGCGTCTCCAATGGAAAACGCCGCCGCGGCCGCCGCATCGCGAATCAGATTGTTCTTCAGGCCGTTGAGGAAGCTTTCCCCGCCGATGAGCGACCCCATCCCCGCCTGAATCGCGGCATTCGCCCCCAGTGCCGCAAGTTGCCCCGGCAACTGTCCAACCGCCGCCCCCGCCTTCGGCACCAACGAGCTGCCGATGTTCTGCACACCCGACAGGCTCGCAAGACTCGACACCCCGTCCACCGGTGCATTGAAGCTGAAGCCCGGCATCCCGGTCTGGCCATTGAACGTGATGCCATTGGTCAGTCCTGCCGTCGCCGCACTGATCAAGCCATTGCGGAAACTCGACCCCAGATCGATCTTCCCCGTCCCGACAAACTGCCCAACCGCGCTCGACGCAAAACTGCTCAACCCGACCGCGATCATCGTATTCGCGAGCCCGCCCACCGCCAGCGACCCACCCGCAGCACTCGCCGCTGCCGTGATCGCCGCCCCGGTCAAGCCCTGCTGCGCAGCCGCGAACGCCGCTTCCGTCGCCGCCGCGGTCGCGCCGCTCATCGAACCGATCGCGAAGATCTGCGTCATCCCGAACGCGCCGCCTTCCTTCACGAAATCCTGATGCAGGTGATCTTCGACCGTCGTCTGAGCGAAATTCCCGCCAAGTTGCCGCTGCAGATCCGCCAGCACCTGCTTCGTGCCGGCTTCATCGACCGAACCGTCCGCTGCGAGCTTGGTCAGCGCCCCGCCGATCTGATTCAACGCCTGCACGTTCAGATCCATGTTCACCGCGCTCATGAACCCGCCCGGCTGCACGACCGTGCCCGTCGTGTTCAGATACCCGCCGTCGACCTTCCGCCAGACCTCGCCGACATTGACCTCGTTCGCGCGATTCGTGAGCGTCTTCGTATCGACGCTCAGCGTTCCGCCCGCCGTGATGCTGCCGGTATTCAGGATGCTGCCTTGCCCATCCTGGTTGAACTTCAGCGTGACGTCATGCCCGGAGATATTCCCGCCCGCCGACATCGCCGTGATGTCCTTCGGCAGATACACCTGCGGCATCAGCGCGGTGATCGTCGGGCACACGCCCGTCCCGGTCGCCGTGCAGGTCGGATCGGGGAAGGTCTGCTCGACGTACCACAGCATCGGCCGGTCGAGCTGATTCACCTGGGTCTGCGTCAGCGCCTCGCCGAGTTGAAGGTGGTTGCGCTTCGCATAATCGACCGCGTTCTGATACAGGTAGCCCTTCTCCTGCTCCGTCACCGACGCGCCGTGCTGGCTGTCATACGCCAGCCCGTCGACGAAGCTCGCCTTGCCCGTTTGCTGCAACGCCGCCTGCTGCAACAGCAGGTTCTCTTCCTGCGGGTTGTAGTAGAACAGCGTCGAACCCGGTTGCAGGCTCGGCGGCAGATTGTCCAGCAGCGCCTGCGGACTCCACATGCCGATCGCGGAACCGCCCAGCCCTTCGTTCACATACGCGGCCCGTCCCGCCACCGGCGTCGGCAGCGTGCCGCTGCCCACCGCGCGCGGAATCGACAGATTCAACCCCGGCAAGGTCAGCGGACTCAGCGTGATCACCTGCTGAGGCGCGTCCACGTGCGGCGTGTACGTGTTCGGCGTAGTGATGCCATTGATCAGCTTCTGCCCGCTCAACGCCACCGTCGTGCCGATCACGTTGCCGACGTTCTGGATCTGCCCGTTCGACTTGATCGACAGGTTCGGCGCCTGGATCGTCGCCGCGATGTTGCCGACCGGCGTCGGCGGATCGATCGCGCCGCCCGTGCTCGTATACGCGCTGCCGTACAGCGCCTTGCACTGCTCAGGGGTCCCGCAGGCCCAGATGTCATGGCGCCGGTCCTTGCTGAACATCCCGGTTTCCTGCACCCAGTGCGAGTGCCAGTACGCATTGAGCGTCTGCGCTTCGTTGATCACCGGCCCGGCCACGCCGATCGATGCGCTGTTGCCCGCCGCGATCAGGCTGCCGATGTTGGTCAACGAGCCCGCGTTGATGTCGAGCGTGTTGCCCGCGCTGATCACCGACGTGCTGCCCGACTGCCGATCGACGTAGCCCTCGCAGTAGCTTTCCTTGTAGCCGCCTGCGGTCATGCAGCCGCTGTAGCGCTCCTGCTTGCCGTAGTTCTCGTGCACCGGCACGGGCGGCGGCAGCTTGTTGGTGATCGCGCCCGACACGTTCAGCTTGATGTCGTTGCCGGCGACGATCTTGCCCGAGGTGTTGTTCAGCGTCTGCGCGGGCGTGGTCGAATTCGCAGTCGTGCCGACGCCGCCGATCACCACGTCGTGACCGGCCAGCAGGTTGCCGTAGGTGTTGTCGACCTTGCCCGCCGCGATCACGAGGTCGCGGCCGGCGTAGATCGTGGCGTCGCTCTGGCTATAGCTGAAGCCGGTGGTGACGGGGTTGTTGCCGCGCGGCTGGCCGGCATTGCCGCATGCGCTGTTCGGCACGCCCGCAGCACAACCGACCTGCCCCGAATGGTTCTGCTGGTTGCCGCCCTGATTCGACAGGTTCTGCGCCGACACATACACGTCGCGGCCCGCATACAGCATCCCGGCATTGACGAGACTGCCGCCGCCCACCGTCAGGTCATGGCCGGCCGCGATCAGGCCCGTCGGGGTGGAGGAACTGACCGTACCCGTCGAACTCGGCGCCGCGCTATTGACGTCGATCTGGAAAGTCGACGCCGGCAGGTAGCTCATGCTCGAACCGGTGCCCCGGACATAAATGGGCGCCGCTTTCTGCGCGGTGATCTGACCAAAAATCGAGTTGTCCTTGGGATTCAGCGCAACCAGCTGCTTCAGGAATTCCGTGTATTGCCCCTGATCAACATACCGCACTGTCTGATTCAGCGTCGTCGGCGCCACCGCACCGTTGCTCAACGACTGGACATTCAACGAGATGTCGCCCTGGGCCGCGATTTTTCCGCCCCGGTTCGACAGCGAGCCGGCCGTCAACGCAATCGCACTCCCGGCGGAAATCACGCCCGAGATACCCGGTTGCTGGCTCGTCGTCGTTTCATGGACGGTCGGCAGCACGAAGGTCCGGGAGTCGCTCGCGCCCGGCGCGACGCCGATCGCCCATTTGGCCTGGCTGACGTCGTTACCGTTGCTGGTTCCCATGTAGACGCCCCCGTACTTGCCGAACGTCACCGTCCCCGAACCCGCGACCGGTGCGGTTCCCTTGATATAGCAAGTCGCTTCCGTGCACCCCCATGCATTCAGGTACCGCGTGCTGGTCGACCCGGTTGGCGACAGCAGGTCGCCCATGGACGCATCCAGCGTGCGCTGCGCCGAATAGGTGTAGCCATGATCCCCGCCGGCCGTCCTGTCGACGACCCATCGCGTGATCGTCCCGACCCGCCCCGACCACAGCAGATTTGGATCCACGATGTCCCGCGTCGTCGTCACCGCCGCCCCCGGCGCAGTCTGATCATTGACCACCGCCGCCGCCGAGATACTCACGTTCCGTCCCGCGAACACCGACCCGCCGGTGTTCTGCAGCGTCCCGCCCAGCTTGAAATTGACATCCCCCTTCGACTGCGTCGTCGCGCCCTGATTGTCGTAATCCCATCCCGACACGTTCAGCACGTTGCCCGCTTCCACCGTTCCGCGGTTCGTCACGTTCCCGTTCAGCGCGAGCACGTTGTCCGCGTGCATCACCGCGCCGCCGCCGTTGTTCAGCGTGCCGTTGAGCGTCACGTCCCAACCCGACACCTGCCCGTAGTTGTTGAACGCGCCGCCGCCCGCGTTCAACGTCAGCGCGGCGGTGCCCGTCATCAAGCCGCCGTTGTTGATGCCGCGCTGCCCGGTGAGCGTCACGCCCTGGCCGCCGTAATTCCAGTTCCCGCCGATGTTCACGAAGCCCGCCGTCACCGACAGCTGGCCGCGCTGATTGATCACGCCCTGGGTCGGATCGAAGGTGAGGTTCGCCGCGTTGATGCCGATGTCGCGCTGCGCGAGCAGCTTGCCGCCCGCATTGTCGAGCGCGCCGTCGCCGCCACGAATCGTCAGCGATAGATCGCCCTTCATCGCTCCGTTCGGATCGTTCGCATTCCCCGCGAACAGCACGCCGTTGCGATTGTCGAGCGCGCCCGTCTCCACCTTCAGCGCATCGACGCCCATC
>NZ_JAAGNW010000084.1:7532-7955 GCF_010645215.1 Burkholderia multivorans
GCCCTGGACCAGCGAATGGCCGTGCGCGACGCCCATCAGCGCGCCGCCTGCATTGTTCAACGTGCCCGCCACGTTCACCTGAGTGCTCGCGCCATTCACGAGCCCCGCGTTCGTGAATTGCGTCGCGTTGATCGTCGCCGCACCGGTCGACGCGAGCGACGCCTTGTCAGCATTGACGAGGTTCTGCGCGGACACCGTGAGCCCGCCGCCCGCGAGCACCTTGCTCGCGTTGTGCAGGCCGTTGCCCGAGCTCAGGTTTGCCGCGCCCACCACGCCGACGGTCTCGCCCACGAGCGTCAGCTGGTTGTCCGCGTGCGCATCGAGCGCACCCGCGATCACGCTGCCCAGCGTCACGTCGCGGCCGGTCGCCTTCACGTGCTTCGACGCCGCGAGCGACGCGCCCCCTGCATCGAGCGTGCGCTG
>NZ_JAAGNW010000084.1:7965-9762 GCF_010645215.1 Burkholderia multivorans
CCGACACGCCGCCTGCCAACGTCACGTCGCGCGCCGCCTGCACGCGTGCGTCGCCGCCGGAGCGCAACGGACCGTCCACGCTCACGCCGCCCGCACGCGAGGTCAGCGTCGCCTGCCCGACCGCGCTCGCCGACGCGAGCTTCATGTCGCCGCCGGACGTCGCGTTGAGCGTCCCTGCGCCGTCGATCGCACCGAGTGTCAATGCGCCGCCCGCAGCGACGTCGATCGCCTTCGCGAAGGTCAGCGCACCGCCCGTCATCGCGCCGCCGGCCTTCAGATCTGCGCCGCCCAGCCCGAACATCGGGCCGCCGAAACGCATGTCTCCGCCCGCCGACAGGTTCGTATCTCCATTGACGAGCGTACCCGCACCGAGCGTGAGCGCCGTGCCTGCGCTGCCCTTCAGCGCGCCCACCGCGGCCAGCGCGCGCGCGACGCGCAACGCGCCTTGCGTCGCGCTCAACGTCAGGTCGCCGCCGGATCCGACCTTGTCGCGCAGCGTGAGGTCGCGCGCCGCGGTCACGCCCAGCGCGCCGTCGCTCGCCACCGTCCCCGCGAACAGCGCGTCGCGCGCCGCCGTGATCTGCGTCGTCCCGCCCGAGACGAACGACCCGCTCACGTTCACGTCACCCGCGCCGTTCGCGCCGCGCGCGTGCAATTCGGTCGCGCCGCCCGCATTCACCGAGCCCAGCGCGAGATCGCCGCCGGCATTGGCCGTGAGCTTGCCGTTGGTCGTCACCGCGCCGCTTGCGTTCAGGCTGCCCGCCGCGTCGAGCGTGGCCTCCTTGCCGAACGCGACGGCCGCCGCCGTCAACGTCCCGCCGCTTTTCAGCGTGCCGCTTTGCTGCGCGCCGATGTCGCCCTTCAAGGTCAGGTCGCCGCCCGCGCCCAGGCGCGCATCGCCGCCCGCGACGGTCTTGCCCGCCACGGTCAGCGCCGCGCCCGCCGTCGCGGCGAGGCTGTGTTGGGTCGTCAGGTTGCCGGCCTGCAATGCGCCGTTCGTCGCGGTGAGCGTCAAGTCGCCCGCTGCGTTCACATCGGCCAACGTCACGTTGCGCGCGGCGTTCAGCGTCGCCGCGGCCCCCGCATTGAGCGCGCCGTCGACGCGCACGTCGCACGCCGCCTGGATCGACAATGCGCCGATCGCGGTGGCCGGGCCCGCCAGCGTCGCATCGCTGCCGCGCGCGCGCACCGCGAGATCGCCGTTCAATGCCTGCACCGAACCCAGTCCCGCCTGATTGCCCGCCGTCACCGCAACCGACGCGCCTTGCAGCGAGCCGCTCAGCGCCACGTCGTGCGCGGCGTCGAGGGTCGCGTCGCGCGCGAATCCGATCGCCCCGGCTCCCGTGATGTCGCGCGCCGCCTTGAGTTGTCCGGCCGCCTGTCCCGCGAGCGTGCCGTCGAGCAGCAGGTCGCGGCCCGCCTGGATCGTGGTCGCCCCGGTCGCGTTCACCGGGCCGGCGAGCCGCGTATCCTGGCCCGAAGTCAGCGCAAGCGCGCCGCCCGCCGTGGTCGCCCCCGCCAGCACGACGTCGCCCGTCACCGCATGCGCCTTCAGGTCGCCCCTGGCCTGCGTCGTGCCGCTCACGATCACGTCGCGCTGCGCGCTCAAGGTCTGCGCCGCGCCGTTCTCCAACGCACCGCTCACGCGTGCATCACGCGCCGCGTCGAGCGTCACCGCGCCCTTCGCCGATGCCTCGCCGGTAATCGTCGAATCGCCGCCGCCGTGCTTGCCCTGCGCGATCAGATCGAGCGTCGTCGCGGACGCGACATCGTGCAGCGTCGCATCGCGTCCGCCCT
>NZ_JAAGNW010000084.1:9772-12127 GCF_010645215.1 Burkholderia multivorans
ACGCGCCTTGCGTGAAGGATTGCGTCCCCGTCCCGCGCAGGTCGCGGCCGGCGCGCAAGCTGCCGTTCGCGTCGCCGATCAGCAGCCCCGCGCCGAGATCGAGGTCGCGCCCCGCGGCGAGCGTCGTATCGCCGACGGCGCTCGTCGTCGCGCCGAGCCGCAGGTCCTGGCCGGCGGTCGCGCCCAGCGCGCCGCCGCTGTTGATCCCGCCCGTCGCCGTCAGGTCGCCGCCGCGCGCGCTCAGCGTCATGTCCGCCGACGACTGCACCGCGCCCTCCACCTTCAGATTGCGCTGCGCGCTCGCCTCGACCGTCGCGCCGCCTTTCAGCTTGCCCGCCACCTGCATGTCGCGCTGCGCGTCGGCGCGGACCGCACCGCCCGCCGTCGCCGTGCCATCGATCCGCAGATCGCCCGCATGCTCGCCCGGCTGCGCGCCGGTCGCGCTCAGCGCGAGCGTTTCGTCGGCCTGGACGTCCTTCACCGCCGCGCCGCCCGCCGCCGTCACCTGTACGCGCCGCCCCTGGATCAGCCCGCGCTGATCCACGTCGCGGCCCGCCTCCAGCACGGCCGCCTGCGCGAACGCGATCGTGCCCGCGCCGTTCAGGTCGCGCCCCGCGCCGACCCGACCATTGCCGTGGCCGCTCAGCCCGCCCGAGACGCCGAGGTCGCGCGCCGCGCTCAGCGTCGCGTCATGGTCGACCACCACCGTGCCCGCCATGCCGAGATCCGTGCCCGCCTTCGCATCGAGCCCGCCGCGGCTCGTCAGCGCGCCCGTCACCGTCAGCGCCTGGCCGGCGTCGAGCGTGGTATCCGCGCCGGCGGTCGCCGTGCCGGCCAGTGCGATATCGGTGCCTGCCTTCAGCGCCAATGCGCCGCCGCTCGTCACCGGTCCGGTCGATTCGACACGGCCCTGCCGCGCCGTCAGCGACGCCTCGCCCTGCGCCTGCAACGCGCCGCGCTGCGCGAGATCCCGGCCGGCCGTCAACGCGACCGTGGTCTTGCCGTCGAGCATGCCGGTCGTCGTCAGCGTGCCCGCCGCGGCCAGCGTCATCGCACCGGCCGCGCTGACGTCGTGCAGCGTCGCCGCGCCTTCCGCGCGCGCATCCACCGCACGGCCGCTCAGCGCGCCCGTGAGGTTCAGGTCGCCGCCTGCACGCAGCGTCGCGTCCTTGCCGAACCCCAGGTTCGCCGCCCCGCCCAGCGCGCCGCCCGCCGTCAGCGTGCCCGCGCCTCGCGCGAGCACGGTGCCGTTGGCCGTGAGGTTGCCGCGGGTGCTGACGTCGAGATCGCCGAGCGCCGTGATGCGTCCCGCGCCGAGGTCGACCGCGCGCGCCGCCTCGATCGACAGCGCGCCGTCCGCCTGCAGCGTGCCGCTGCTCGTGAACGCGCCGGCCGCATTGCGCAGCGTGAGATCGCCTCCCGAGATCAGCGCGCCGCCGACCGTCGTGTCGCCGCCGCTCGTGATCGATAGCGGCGCACGCGTATCGAGCCGGCCGTTCACCGTGACGTCGCCCGCCGCGTGCAACGCGCCGCCCGCGAGCGAGCTGACCGAGCCCGCCAGCGTGGTGCGGCCGCCGCTCGTCAGATCGAGCGCGCCCGTCGTGGCGAGCGTGCCGTCGATCGTCAGGTCGCGCGCGGCCGACAGGACGCCGCTCGACGCGCTCTCGACCTTGCCGCCGACCTTCAGTGCACCACCGCTCTTCGCCAGCAACGGCCCCGTCGCGCGCAGCGCGCCGCCGATCTCCAGGTCGCCCGCCGCATCGAGCGAGGCCTTGGCCCCCGCATTGAGCGCGCCGGCCAGCGTGGTCTTGCCGCCGCTCGTCGTATCGAGGTTGCCCGCCGACTGCAATTGTCCGTTCAGGTTCAGGTCGCCGGCGCTCTTCAGCGAGCCGGTGTCGAGCGTGTTCACGGTGCCGTCGAGCTGCAACGCGCCGCCGCGCGCATCGACCTTCAATGCGGCGGCCGACTGCACGTCGTTCAGCGCAATCGCGCGCGCGGCCGTCAGCGTCACCGCGTTGCCCTGCAACGCGCCCGTGACCGCGAGATCGCGGCCGGCCTGCGCATCGACATCGCGCGCGATGCGCACCGCGCCGCCCAGCGTCAGGTCCCGGCCGGCGTCGAGCTTCGCCCCGCCCTTGCCCGCCACGGTGCCGCCGAGCGTGAGGTCGTGGCCCGCGTGCAGCGTTGCGTCGCCGCCGATGCTGGTCTTGCCGGTGAGCGCGAGGTCGCGCGCCGCGTCGATCGCGACGTCGCGCTCGCCCGCGAGCGTGCCGGTTGCCGTCACGCCGCCCGCACGCGCCGCGAGCGTCAGGTCGCCCGCCGCCTGCAGATGGCCGGCGGCATCGACGCTCACAT
>NZ_JAAGNW010000084.1:12137-19794 GCF_010645215.1 Burkholderia multivorans
CCAGTTGCGCGCCGCCCGCCAGCATGCCGGTCACGCGCACGTCGCGCCCGGCCCGCACGGTGGTCGCCGCATGGCTCGCCGACGCGCCGTCGCCGCCGCCCGCGAGCGCACCCGTGACGAGCACGTCGCGCGCCGCCTTGACCTCGGTCAGGCCGACCGCTGCCGTGGTGCCGTTGAATTGCGCATCGCCGCCGCGCGCGTCGAGATGGAACCCGCCGCCCGCCTGCACGTCGGCCACGCTCGCGCCGTTGCCCGCGCCGATCCGCAGATCGCCCGACAGGATCGTCAGCCCGCCCGTCGCGGCAACCTCGCGCCCCGCTTCGATCGTCATGCCGCGCGCCGCGCCCGTCGCGCCGGCCAGCGTGATGTCGGTGCCCGCGCGCAGGTCGAGCGCGCCGTTGCTCGCGAGCGGTCCGCTCGTCGCAATCCGGCCCTGGGTCGCGGTGAGGCTCGCGTCGCCCGCCGCCTGGAGCGCGCCCGTCACGCCGAGGTTCACGCCTGCCTGCAAGGCCGCGCCTCCGCCGCTGCGCAACGCGCCCGTGAGATCAAGATCGCGCTGCGCTTCGAGCGCCGCGCTCGATACGGCCAGCACGTCATGCACCGCCGCCGCGCCGTCGGCGCGCGCGTGGACCGTATCGCCGCGCAGCGTGCCCGTCAGTCGCGTATCGCCGCCCGAATGCAGCTCCGCCGCCCGGCCGAAGGCCAGCGTACTGGCGCCGCCGAGTTGGCCGCCGGCGTCGAGCGTGCCGTCGCGTTGCGCGATCACCGTGCCGTCCGCGCGCAGGTCGCCGCCTGCGTGGATCGTCAGGTCGCGCTGCGCGGTCGTGGCCTGCCTGCCGAGATCGACCGTCTGTGCGGCGTCGATCCGCAAGTCGTTGCCGGCCTCGATCGTGCCCGTGCTCGTCAGCGAGCCCGCCGCGTTCGTCAGCGCGAGATCGCTGCCCGAGTGAACGATCCCGCCGATCCGGGTCGCCGCGCCGCCCGTCACCGACAAAGGCCCCGCGCTCTGCAGCACCCCGTTCAACGTGGCGTCGCCCGTCGCCTTCAGCGTCGCCGACGACAGCGCGCTCACCACGCCGTCGATCGCAAGCGCGCCGCCGCTCGTCAGATTCGCGCGGCCCGCGCTGCGCAGCGCGCCGTGCACCGCGAGGTCGCCGCCCGAGGCGAGCTCCGCGCTCGACAGCGAGGTGACCGTTCCGTCGATCGTCAGCCCGCGCTCGCGCGCCTTGACCTGCAGCGCCGCGTTCGATTGCACATCGTTGAGCGTGACCGCGCCGCCGCCCGTCAGCGTGACGCCCGCGCCGACCGCCGCGCCCGTCACCGCCAGATCGCGGCCCGCGTCGACCGTCAGATCGTGCAATGCGCCGGTCGTCCCGCCGAGCACCGCATCGCGCCCCGCCGTCAGTTGCGCCCCACCCTGTCCGGCCAGGCTGCCGCCCACCGTCAGGTCGCGGCCCGCGTTCACGCGGCCTTCGCCGAACACGCGCGTCGCGCCGTCCAGCGTCACGTCCTGCGCGCCCGTCACCGTCACGCCGCGCGCGCCGATCAGCACGCCGTGCGAGGTCACGTCGCCCGCGCGCGCCGTCAACGCGAGATCGCCGCCCGCCTGGAGCGCCGCCTGCTTGCCCACCGTCACGTCACGGCCCGCGTCCGCGTTCAGCGCGCCGCCGCTCGTCAGCGCACCGTTCACGTTGACGTCGCGCGCGGCCTTGAGATCCGTCGCACCCACGATCTGCGTCACGCCGTTGAAGCTCAGGTCGCCGCCCCGGGCGCGCGCGTCGAGCTTGCCGTCGACCAGCGCATCCGCTACGCCGGCATGGTTGCCGGCCTGCACGCGCAGATCCTGGTGCGTGCGCAATGCGCCCGTCGCGCTCAGGTCGCGCCCTGCCGTCAGCGTCAGGTCACGGGTCGCCTGGATGGAGCCGTTCGTATCGAGATTGTTGCCCGCCTGCAATGTCACGTCGGCATTGCCGACCACGCTGCCCGTCGTCCGCAGGTCGTGCGCGGCATCGAGCGTCAGCGTCGACGCGGCCTGCACGTCGTGCAGCGACGCCGAGCCGTCCGCGCGCGCATGGACCGTGTCGCCGCGCAGCGTGCCCGTCAGTTGTGTGTCGCCGCCCGAATGCAGTTCCGCCGCCCGGCCGATCCCGAGCGCGCCGCCGCCGTCGAGCCGGCCGCCCGCGTCGAGCGTGCCGTCGCGTTGCGCGGTCACCGTGCCGTCCGCGCGCAGGTCGCCGCCCGCCTTGATCGACAGGTCGCGCTGCGCGGTCGTGGCCTGCTTGCCGAGATCGATCGTGTGCGCGGCGTCGATCCGCAAGTCGTTGCCGGCTGCGATCGTGCCCGTGCTCGTCAGCGAGCCTGCCGCGTTCGTCAGCGTGAGATCGCCGGTCGACAATACCGTGCCGCCGACCGAGGTCGCCGCGCCGCCCGTCACCGACAAGGGCCCTGCGCCTTGCAGCAGGCCGCCCACCGTCACGTCGCCCGTCGACTTCAGCGTGGCGGACGACAGCGCATTGACGGTCCCGCCGATCGTCGTGGCGCCGCCGCTGTCGAGGTCGAGCGCGCCCGTGGTCTGAAGCACGCCGCCCACGTCGAGCGCGCGCGCCGCCGACACCTTGCCCGTCGCGAGCGAATGCGCCTTGCCCTCGATCGACAGACCGCCGCCGCTCGTCAGCGACAGCCGTTCCGTGCTCTGCAACGCGCCGCGCACCGCGAGGTCGCCGCCCGAGATCAGCGTTGCGCTCGACTGCGACGTGACCGTTCCGTCGATCGCGAGCCCGCCCGCGCGGGCAGTGACCTGCAGCGCGCCGCCCGACTGCACGTCGTTGAGCGCGACCGCCCGGCCGCCCGTCAGCATGACGCCCGCGCCCAGCGCCGTGCCGGTCACCGCGAGATCGCGCGCCGCCTCGACCGCGAGATCCTTCGACACCGCGCTCGTCCCGCCCAGCGTCGCATCGCGTCCGGCCGTCAGCCGCGCGCCGGCGCGCCCCGCGAACGAGCCGTCCACCGTCAGGTCGCGGCCCGCGCTCACGCGCGCAGCGCCGATCGCGCCCGTCGCGCCGAGCAGCGCCACGTCCCGGCCGCCGCTCACCGTCAGGTCGCGCGCACCGGTCAACGTGCCGCGCGAGGTCACGCTGCCCGCCTGCGCCGTCAGCGCGAGATCGCCGCTTGCCTGGACCGTCCCCTGCTCACCCACCGTCACGTCGCGCCCCGCGTCGACCGCCAGCGCCGCGCCGCCCGCCAGCGTGCCGTTCACGACCAGATCGCGGGCCGACTGCACGCGTGTCGCGCCCGTCGTCTGCGTGACGCCGTTGAACGTCAGGTCGCCGCCGTCCGCCCGGCCCTGCGCCGACAGGTCCAGCGCGCCGCCCGAACGGGTGTCGGCCACGCTCGCGCTGTTGCCGGCCCGCACCCGCAGGTCGCGCCCGGCCTGCAGCAAGCCCCCTGCCGCGACGTCGCGGCCGGCGTCGAGCGTCAGTTGCCCGCCGCTCGCGACCGGCCCCTGCGTGACGATGTCGCCGGCCGTCGCACGCAGTGCGAGATCGCCCGTCGTCTGCATGCGCCCGCTCACGCCCAGGTCGTTCCCGGCCTCGGCCCGCAGCGCGCGCGCGCCGAGCTGCCCGGCCACCGCGAGATCGCGGGCCGCGCGCAGCGTCGTGTCGTCGCGGCTCAGCACCGTGCCGTCGATGCGGATGTCGCCGCGCCCGTCGTCGGTACGCGCGCTCACATCCAGACGTTTGTTGGTCTGCACGTCGCCGAGCGTCACGCCCGGACCGCCCGCGATCGTCATGTCGTCCTCGGCCTGCGCGTTCGCGAGCGCGACCCGGCCGCCGGCCGTCACGTCGAGCTTGCCGCCCGACTGGAGCGCGCCCGTCGAAGTCACGTCGCCGTTCGCCTGCACCGTGAAGCCCGCGACGCCGAGCTGCGCGCCGCGCAGCTCGACCTGGCCGTTCGCGCGGATCGTCGCCTGCCGCTGCGCAGCGGAGCCCGCGATCGATACGTCGCCGTTCGACGACAGCACCAGATCGCCCGCGTTCGCCGCCAGTTGCGCATCCGCGCGCACGCCCATCCCGGCCGCCGTGCTGATCACCTGGATCTGGCCGGCCGTCATCGCGCCGAACGCGGTCGCGTCGATCGCGCGGCCGTTCGCCGCGGCGATCGCATCGGCAGCGTTGCGCGCGCCGTTCGCGCGCGTCGCGTAAGTGGTGCCCGTCACGTCGGACGCGGACGGCAGCACGAACTGCCGCCCGGCGATCGCATTGATCCGGTTGCCGGCGTACAGCGGCGCGTTCACGCCGATCGTTTCGCCGATCAGGTCGATCGTGCCGACGGTGCCTTCGATGCCCGCGCCGGGGCCGTTCACCCCCGCGTTGCCTTCGATCTGCACGCGGCCGCCCGCGACGTTGTAGCCGATCGCGCGCGCCTGCGCGAAATCGCTGCGCGTGCCGTTCAGGTCGCTCAGAAACTGCGGTGCGCCCGTCGACAGCGTGACGCCGATCGTGTTCGTGAAGCCCGCGCCGCGCGTGGTGATGCCGTTCGGGTTCGCGATCACGACGGCCGCGGGCGCACCGAACACTTCGAGCGGACCGTTGAGCAAGCTCGCGTAGCCGCTGCCCGTCGCGGTCACCTGATTGACGATCACGCTCGCCGTGCGGCCGCCGAGATTCGGATTCGCGCGCACGTCGCCGCCCGTCAGCGAGGTGCCCGACATCAGGCTGTTGTTGAGGATCAGCCCGACGGGATCGATGTTGAACGACTGGTACTGATTGAGCGAGATGCCGGCCCCATTCGGCGCGGTGATGTTGACGACCGGCACGCCGCCGCCGAGCCCGGTGCTTTGCGTGACCGTCGGCTGGAACGAGATCGGGGCGGTGGGATCGACGATCGGCGCGGCCTGCGCGATCTGCATCGCGAAACGGATCCGCAGGCCGGCGAGATCCGTGAGCACCTGCCAGGCGTCGTCGCCGAGCGGCGCGCGCTGCGCCGCCAGCAGGCCCGCGGCCTCGCGGCTTTGCTCGACCGTCACGCTGAGCGGCCCCATGAACATCGTCAGCGCGACCACGGCCGCGACCGCACGCTGCCACAGCGGACGCGCCCGCACGGGCGCCATCGCGCGGATCCCGCGCGGCAACGCCGCACCGTCGCGCGGTTGCGCGGCGTGCTGCTGTTCGAGGTGACGCAATGCGTTTCTTGTCGACGCGTTCATGTTGATCCAGTTCTCTGCTTCCAGCTTGAACGGCGGCGCGCGACAACCGGCCGGCCTGCCGGTTGCGCGCGGTGGCCTTTCCCCGGGCCCGCCTTGCTTGTTTTTGGTCCTGCTTGTCCTGCTTCCGCGCTCCGTCACGTCCTACCGCGCGGATCCGCCGCGCTTCACTGCTGGATGCGCGCGTTCTTCAGCAGATCGACCACGATCTGCGCGGTCGCCTTCTCCAGCGCGGCCTGTTCCAGCTGCTGGCGCAGCACGCCCTTCACGGCGTCGAACGCCGGCACCTGCGTCGGCCGCTTCGCATCGACGCGCAGGATCCAGTAGCGCCCGTCGAGCGCCACCGGCACGGCGCTCAGCGCGCCCGGCGGCAACGCGACGAGCGCCTCGGCGAGCGGCTGCGGCCAGTTCTGCGTGCGGCCCGGCTCGATCGGCGTCTTGAACGACACCCAATCGAGCGCGCCGCCTTGCGCCGCGCCCGGCCCCTGGCTCGACTGCTGCGCGAGCTGCGCGAAATCGCCGCCGCGGCGCAACTGCTTAAGCACCGCGTCGGCCGCGGCCTGATCCGCGAGCACGATGACGCTTGCCTTGTATTCGGTATCGCCGAGCGTGCCGACCACGGCGTCGTACCTCGCCTTCACGTCCGCATCGGTGACGGGCGCGGGCTTGACCCGATCGTGCAGCCACGCCGCGATCATCTCGGCCGACTTCGCCTGCTCGACCGCCGCCGCCACCTGCGGCCGCGCGTCGTAGCGCTGCTGTTCGGCCGCCTGGCGAAACAGTTCGCGCGCGATCAGCTGGTTCTTCACGGCCTGTCGCGACGCCGGCGTATCCGGCAGGTTCACGGCCGCCAGCGCGGCATCGAGCTGCGCCTGCGTGATCGCCACGTCGTTGACGCGCGCCACGACGCCCGCCGGCGCGCCAGCCGTCTTCACCTCGGGCGCGACCGCCGGCTTGCGGATCGCCAGCGCGGGCTGCGTCGCCGTGAGCCCCAGCGCAAGACACAGCGCACCGGCCATCCCTCGCCAACCGCGCAGCGCGCGCCCGTCCGTCATGCCGATTGCCTCGTGTTCCATGTCCTTCTCCCCCTCATTCCGACCAGTTGAGCGTCGCGAGCAGCACCGTCGCGCGCCGGCCGAGCGCGGCCGGCTGCAGCAGCGCCTGCCCGAGCAGCACCTCGCCCGTCACGACCTGCTTCCTGAAACTCCACGCGGCCCGCGCGCCGATGCCCGCGCCCGCGAGCGTCGGCCAGCCGCCTTGCGCGACGAGGTGGGTCTTGCCCGCGTCGACGAACACATACGGCTCGATGCGCGCGTCGTGCCACGCGGGCACGTTCTGCCATGCAGCCTCGTTGCGCATGTAGATCCCGCTGTCACCGCTGAGACCGCCCTCTGTAAAGCCGCGCACCGAATCCATGCCGCCGAGGAAAATCTGCTGATTGCCGAACAGCGCGACGCGGCTGTACTGGCCGCGCACGGTGCCGCGATAGCCCCACCGCATGCCGCCGAGCGCGCCGAGCGCGACCTGCACCGTCGCCGTCGCGTCGAGCCTGGTGAACTGGCTGTGCGCGTCCGTCACGCCGCTGTCGGGCGCGTCGTGGCTCGCGCCGAGCCACGGCAGCCCCTGCGACACGCCCACGTCCCAGGTCGCCGCCGCGCCCTGGTCCTGCGCGACGAAGCGCCGCAAGCCGTTCAGCGCGACCCGCAGCACGCTCAGGTTCTGCGGATCGAGGTCCATGCCGTTGACGCTGCGCTCGGTGCGGGTCTTCGCGAACGTGACGTCGAGGCTCGTGCGGCCGCTGCGCGAGCGGCTCAGCACGCTGTTCCAGCCGAGGATCTGGCTGAACGAGCGCCCGGTCAGCAGCGCGACGTCGCCGATCATCTGCTGGTATTCGGACAGCGAGGTCGTGTAGCTGAAGGTCTGATAGCCATACGGCACCGCCGCGGACAGCACGATCGCGTTGCTCTCGCGCGTGCCGACGAAACTGGCCGACAGCGACTCCTGCAGGCCGATCAGGTTGTCGGCCTCGATGCCCGCGCGATAGCGCGTCTTGCCGGTCTGCGTGCTGCCGTAGTTGTCGACGCCGACGTTGTAGTAGAGCCGGTCGCCCGGCCGGTTCGCGAGCGCGACGATCGAATCGCCGGGCGCCTCGCCCGGCATGATCTGGATCTCGGCCTGGTTGCGGCGCAGCCGGTTGATCTGCTCGACGCCCTGTTCGAGGTCCGGCAGCCGCAGTTCGTCGCCCGCGCGCGCGCCGAACGCCCAGGCGGTGCCCGCGTCGGTCAGCCCGCCGCCGCCGTCGGGACGCCACCAGGGCCGCTCGGGATCGCGCGGCCGCAACGGCTTGCCGTTCAGCGTGAAGGCGGCGATCCGGCCCGCGACCACGTTGATCTTCAGCGTGCCCGACGCCAGGTTCTGCGCGCCCAGGTAGGCGCGCGTCGTGATGTAGCCCTG
>NZ_JAAGNW010000084.1:19804-21471 GCF_010645215.1 Burkholderia multivorans
GAAGCGCGGCGCGATGAACGCCTCGGTCACGCGCCGCAACAGCAGGTTGATGCGATTGCGGCCGAGCGGCTTGCCGACGAACGGCCGCGCGATCCGTTGCAGCACGGCGGGCGGCAGCACCGTCTCGCCGAGGAACTCGACCTGCCGGATCGTGAACATCGGCGCGACGTCGGGCAGCGTCTCCACGTCGGCGTCGAGGGGCAGGTTCGGCAGCGGCGGCGGCGCGGGCGTGTCGATCTGCGCGGGCGCCTGCTCGATCTCGTCGCGCCGCTGCCGGTCGCGCTGCTCCTGCAGCAGGCGCTGCGCGGGATCCTGCTCGATGCGCGGCGCGGGCAGCCCTGCGGGCAGGCTGCCGAGCGCCTGCGCCTGTGCGCTGCCGGCCAGCGCGGCCAGCGACACCATGACCCAGCGCTTCATAGCCCGAACCAGGACACGAGGCCCAGATGGTTGCCGTTGCCGATCGTGACCGGCTCGCGGCGAGGCGTGCGCAACGTGACGATGCCGCCCGCGGCGCTCACGCCGCGCGGCGCGCCGAACACGCCGCCGTCGACGATGCCCTCGCCCGTCAGCACCACCTGCCCCGAGCCGCCCGAGAACAGGCCGCCCGTGTCGGCCGCGTAGATCGCCGCCCAGCGGTTGCCGAACCAGTTCTTCAGGTCGTGGACCCGGTTCACCGCGCTGTAGCCGAGCACCGCCTGCGCGAGCGTGCGCGGCGCGTCGAGCTTGAGCGTGCGCACCGCCAGCACGGTGCCGCCGGTGTTGGTGATCTGAGTGCCCGCCTTCAGCGTGATGTCGGTGCCCGCCTCGATCACGCCGCCGAACCCTCGCACCGTGCTCGACGCGCTCGAGCGGCAGAAGATGAAGCAGCTGCGCGCGAAGCGCGCCTGGCCGGTGAAGATCGCCTGCGTGACGAGCGTGTCGCGCGCCGCGATGTCGATCGCGCCGTCGTTCGACAGGATCGAGCCGCCCAGGTTGGCGACCGCGTTCGCGCGGATCCGCACGTCGCCGCCGTCCGCCGTGATGTAGGCGAGCTTCGTGGGATCGACGAGCGCGCCGTAGTCGACGCTGAAGCCGCTGTTGCGATGGGTGAAGAACAGGAAGCGGCCGCCGCGGTCGGCATAACTGACGGGCGCACCGCTGCCGGCGCCGTCCGTATGGTCGACCACGTTGCGGACCGCGCCGCCCGCGTCGATCGTCACGGTGCGGTTCGACAGGATCCGCGCGTTCTGGTTGATCACGTCGCCGGCCGCCGTCAGCGACACGTCGCCCGCGACGCCGAACAGGATGCCGAGCCCGGTATCGGGCAGCGACTGGTTGTGGATGCTGCCCTGCGCCGTCAGCGTCACCGCGCCGCGCGAGGCCGGATCGTCGTCGATCGCCTTCTGGCCTTGCACGATCGATCCGAGGTTGACGATGTCGCCCGCGCTCGTCAGCACGACGCCGCTCGTCGAGGAGGCGACGTTCGATCGCTCGCCGGCGTCGTCGGGCCCGAAGCGCATGCTTGCGGCCGTGAGCTTGATACCCTCGTTGACGAGCAGGCTGCTGCCGCGCAGTTCGAGCGGGCCGCTCGCGTTCACGGTCGCATGGCCGTTGCCGACCTTGAACTGCACGCCGGTCAGCGTGATCGCATCGTCCACCTGCAATTCCGCGTGGCGCGCCGCATCGAT
>NZ_JAAGNW010000084.1:21481-25680 GCF_010645215.1 Burkholderia multivorans
ATCGATGCGCGTGCGGTTGAATTCGACGCTGCCGTTCGACGCGAGCGTGAAATCGCCGAGCGAGGCGTTGAGCGGCCCCGCACTGCGCACGCCCGGGCCGCGGTCGGTGACGATCAGCTGCATCCGGCCGCTCGTGAGGCTGCCCGCCGCGGTGATGTCGATCGCAAAGCGCTGCGCGGTCTCGATCCCGCCGGGCGCGTAGCGCGTGAGCCACTCGTTCGCGTTGTCGGTCGGCGAGACCCCGGTGTTCAAGCGGACCTGGCTGCGCCCCGCGAGCAGCCGCAGGCTCGCCGTGCTCGACGTGAAGGTGTTGTCGACCGGCCCTTCGACGAGCAGGTTCCTGGCGATCAGGTCGAGCGAGATCAGCGCACTCGACAGCCCATTCGGGCCGACCACGATCGTGCCGCTGTCGGTGTCGAGCACGACGTCGCGCCGGATCACGCCGGGCGCGAGCTGTTCGTCGATGAAACCGACGCGCCCCGTCGACAGCACCACGTGCCCGGTGTTCGTGAACGAGCCGCCGTTGACCGTGATGCCGTTCGGGTTGGCGAGGATCAGGTTGGCGCGCGTGCTGCCGAGCACCTCGATATTGCCTTCGATCAGGCTGCGGGCCGTGCCCGTGACCTGGTTGACGATGGTGCGCGCATTGATGCCGACGTTGTTCAGCGACGCACCGGCGGCGGAGACGTTGAACGACGTGTAGCTGTTGTGGGACACGCCCCCGACGGCGGGTGCGAGATTGACGATCTCCCGGCCGCCCGCGCCGACCGACACGCTGGTCGACGTCGCGCCGTCCGGCACGATGCCGGCCGCGGCGACGGCAAACGGCGCGCCTGCGGCAAGCAGGCACAGCAAGAGACGCGCGCGACAGCCCCCGCGGTCTGCGCGTCCCGACGATTCTCGGCGTAGCATGTTCGGCGTGCGCCGCTTCCAGCGAAGCGGGCCCTCGGTTCTTGGTTTATTGGTGTGTGTTTTTCGGGCGATCGCCCGTGGTCTGTCGAGTGTTATCGGCCGATCGAAAGGAAGCTTTAGGCTTCCGACAACTTTTTTTCATCGAACTGCAATGCGCGCCTGCCCCACGCGCGGGCCGGCTCGCCTGCGCGGTTCGGCATACAATCGACCCGCTCCGTTCAACCCTCCACCGCTACGCCGCGCCATGACCCACTTCCAGCCCGTTGCCCTCGAACACGCGAGCCGCCTGATCAACCACGGCCCGACGGTGCTCGTCACCAGCGCCGACGGCGCGCGCCGCAACGTGATGGCTGCCGCCTGGTCGATGCCGGTCGAGTTCACGCCGCCGGGCGTCGCGATCGTGATCGACAAGCGCACCTTCACGCGCGAGCTGATCGCCGCGAGCGGCCGGTTCGGCGTGTGCCTGCCCGGCGCGGCGGCGATCGATTTGACCTACGCGGTCGGCGGCGCGAGCGGGCGCGAGTTCGACAAGTTCGCGCGCTACGGCATCGCCGCGGCGCCCGGCCCCGTGCTCGGCGTGCCGGTGATCGAGACCGCTTGCGCCGCGTGGTTCGAATGCCGGCTGATCCCGGAAGCGCACACCGAGGACGCCTACGACACCTGCTTCGGCGAGATCGTGTCGGCGGCCGCCGACGCGCGCGTGTTCAGCCAGGGCCGCTGGCGCTTCGACGAGACGAACGCCGCGCTGCACACCATCCACCACCTGGGCGCGGGCAACTTCGTGCGCGCGTCGGCCGCCATCGCCGCCAAGCCGCTGTAAGCGCGCGCCCGCGTCACGGCAGCGCGGCCTTCACGCGCGTCCACAGCCGCCCTTGCAGGCGGCTCAGCGCGGGCGCCTCGGCCTCCGGCGTGAACAGCGTCCGGCGCACCGCCTCGTCCGGATAGATCAGCGGATTGCGCACGAGCGCCGGATCCAGGTACGGCAGCGCGTCGCGGTTCGCGTTCGCGTAGCGTCTCGCGTTGGAGATCTTCGCGACGACGTCGGGCCGCAGGATGTAGTCGATGAAGCGGTGCGCGTTGTCCGGATGCCGCGCCGTCTTCGGAATCGCCATGCTGTCGAACCACATCAGCGTGCCGACCCTGGGCAGGTCGTAGACGAGATCGCGCGCGGCATCGAGCCGCCGCGCTTTCTCCGCACCCAGCGTGATCGCGCCCGAGTAGCCGATCGTCACGCACAGCTCGCCGTCGATCAGCTCGTGGGCGTCGGACGAATTGACGAACACCGCGATCGACGGCCGGACCTTCATCAGCATCGCCTCCGCCGCCGCATAGTCGGCCGGGCCCGGATGCACGGGATCGCGGCCGAGATAGCGCAGCGCGAGCGGCAGCACGAGGCTCGCCGCATCCGGCCAGCCGATCCGGCAATGCGCGGCGATCCGCGCGGCGATGGCCGGATCGAAGACGAGCGCCAGGCTGTCGGCCGGCAGGTCCTTGCCGAGGATCGCGCCGAGCTTCGCGCGATCGTAGCCCACGCCGACGGTGCCCCACATGTACGGCACGCCGTACCGGTTGCCCGGATCGGCCTGGGCGGCGAGCCGCAGCAGCGCAGGATCGAGGTGCCGCAGGTTCGGCAGCCGACGCCGGTCCAGTTCGCGAAACGCGCCGGCCTGGATCTGGCGCGCCATGAAATCGTTCGACGGCCAGACCAGGTCGTAGCCGCTGTCGCCCGTCATCAGCTTGGCCTGCAGCGTCTCGTCGCTGTCGTAAGCGTCGTAGCGGACCTGGATGCCGGTTTCCTTCTGGAACGCGCCGAGCGTGTCCGGCGCGAAGTAATCGCTCCAGCTGTACAGGTTCAGCACCTTCTCCTCCGCCGCCGGCGCGCCCCGCGCGGCCAGCAGCAACCCGGCGACCGCGCCGGCCAGCATCCGTCTCACGGCAAGCCTCATGGCGGCTCCTCAGCGATAGCACGACGACCGGCCGTCGCTCGTCAGCAAGCTACGGTACATCTCCGGGCGCCGGTCGCGGAAACAGCCCCACGACTGCCGCGCGTCGCGGATCGCATCGAGGTCGAACGCGTGCAGCAGGATCGATTCGTCGACCCGGTTCGCTTCCGCGACCTTCGCACCCGTGTGATCGGCGATGAAGCTCGACCCGTAGAACATGCCGGTCAAGCCCTGCTGCCGGTCGTTCTCGTTGCCGATGCCGGTTTCGCGGCCGATCCGGTTGGCCGCCACGAGCGGCACCAGGTTCGCCGCCGCGTGGCCCTGCATGGTGCGCTGCCAATGGCCGGCCGAATCGAATTCGCCGCTGAACGGCTCGGAGCCGATGATGCTCGGAAAGCACAGCAGCTCCGCGCCCATCAGCGCGAGGCTGCGCGCGGTTTCCGGATACCACTGGTCCCAGCAGATGCCGATGCCGATCCGCCCGAAGCGGGTATCCCACACCCGGAAGCCGGTGTCGCCGGGCGTGAAATAGAACTTCTCCGTGTAGCCGGGCCCGTCGGGAATATGGGTCTTGCGGTAGACCCCGAGCACGCGGCCGTCGGCGTCGGCCACCGCGACCGAGTTGTAGGCGGCGTTGCCCGCGCGCTCGAAGAAGCCGATCGGCAGCACCACGCCCAGTTCGCCCGCGAGCCGCGCGAAATGCGCGAGCCGCGCGTTGCCCTCGAACGGTTCCGCGAGCCGCAGGTGCGCGACGTTCTGGTCGAGGCAGAAGTACGGCAGCATGAACAGCTCGGGGCAGACGATCAGGTTCGCGCCCTGCCGCGCCGCCGCGCGGACGAGTCGTTCGGCCGTCGCGATGTTGTCCTCGACGTGCCAGCTGCCGGAGGCCATCTGCACCGCGGCGACCGTGATGATCCTGGATGACATGAAGGCGACCTCCGGTCAGATGCGCGCGGACGCGACGCACGGCTGCTGCTGGGTCGAGCAGTGCACGCTGCCGCCGCCGATCGACAGCACGGTGATCGGCAACAGCTCGACGCGCCGCGTCGGGAACGCCCGCTCGAACACCGCGCGCGCCTCGGCATCCTGCTCGACGCCGAACGCGGTCGAAATCACCGCGCCGTTGACGAGGAGGTAGTTCGCGTAGCAATCGCAGTAGCGTTCCGAACCGTAGCGCTCGGTGACGATCGGCGACGGCAGGTCGAGCAGCTCGAAGCGGCGGCCGGCCGCATCGGTCGCACATTCCAGTGCGCGGCGGTTTTCCTGCATCACGCGATAATAGTCGCCCTGGTCCGGGCTCGCGGACTGGCAGAGCATCTTCCCCGGCGCGATGAACGACGCGAT
>NZ_JAAGNW010000085.1:0-2013 GCF_010645215.1 Burkholderia multivorans
ATCACCTTCGCGATGCGCCGCTGGTCCGAACTGACCTCGAGCGGCGTCACGCCGAACACCTCGGCGGCCGTCGCGCGGTGGATGTCCTCGCCGTGCGCGAAGGCGCGCAGCAACGATTCGTCGCCCGAAATATGCGCCATGATCCGCAGCTCGATCTGCGAATAGTCGGCGGATACGAGCTTGCAACCCGGCGACGCGATGAACGCCTCGCGGATGCGCCGCCCTTCGGCCGTGCGCACCGGAATGTTCTGCAGATTGGGATCGTTCGACGCCAGCCGCCCGGTCACCGCCACCGCCTGCGCGTAGTTGGTGTGCACGCGGCCCGTGTCGGGATTGACCATGCGCGGCAGCTTGTCGGTGTAGGTCGACTTCAGCTTCGACAGCCCGCGATGCTCGAGCAGCAGCTTCGGCAGCGGGTAGTCCTCCGCCAGCTTCTGCAGCACCTCTTCATCGGTCGACGGCGCGCCGCTCGGCGTCTTCTTCACGACCGGCAGCTCCAGCTTCTCGAAGAAGATCTGGCCGATCTGCTTCGGCGAGCCGAGGTTGAACTCACCGCCCGCCAGCTCGTACGCGCCCCGCTCCAGCTCGATGAGGCGCGTCGCGATTTCCTGGCTCTGCGCCTGCAGACGGGCGCTGTCGATCAGCACGCCGGTGCGCTCCATCTTGCGCAGCACCGGCGACACCGGCATCTCGATGTCGCGGTACACGTGTTCGAGGCCCGGCTCGCGCCGAACCTGCGGATACAGCACCTGATGCAGCTGCAGCGTGATGTCCGCGTCCTCCGCCGCGTATTCGGCGGCCTGTTCGAGCGGCACCTCGTCGAAGCCGATCTGCTGCGCGCCCTTGCCCGCCACCTCCTCGTACTTGATCGTCTTCACGCCCAGGTGACGCAGCGCGAGGCTGTCCATGTCGTGCGTGCGGTGCGATTCCAGCACGTACGATTCGAGCAGCGTGTCGTGCTCGATGCCGTTCAGCGCGATCCCGTAGTTGGCGAGCACCTGCGCGTCGTACTTCATGTGCTGGCCGACCTTCTTGCGCGCCGGATTCTCGAGCCACGGCTTGAGCTTCGCGAGCACTTCGTCGCGCGGCAGCTGTTCCGGCAGATCCGGCCCGCGATGCGCGAGCGGAATATAGGCCGCATGCCCCGGCTCGACCGACAGCGACACGCCGACCACCTGCGCGAGCATCGGATCGAGCGAGGTCGTCTCGGTATCGAAGGCGGTCAGCTCGGCGGCCTCGATCTTCGCGAGCCAGGCGTCGAACTGCGCCCAGGTCTGCACGGTTTCGTAGTTCCGTTCCGCCGCGAAGGCCAGCTCGCCCGACGCGGGCGTGCCCGTGCCGGCGTCTGCATCGGCATCGGTCGCAGCCGCCGCCGGCGCGCTGTCGATCTCGCGCAGCCAGGTCTTGAACCCGTAGGTCGAGAAGATCTCGCGCAACGGCTCGCGCTGCTCGCCGCCCGTCGCGAGCGACGCCTCGATCGACTCGTGCTGCGCGCCGAGGTCGCAGGCCGTCTCGACCGTCACCAGCGTGCGTGCGAGCGGCAGGAAGTCGAGCGCGCGCCGCAGGTTGTCGCCGACCACGCCCTTGATCTCGGCCGCATGCTCGACCACGCCGTCGAGCGTCGCGTATTGCGTGAGCCATTTCACGGCGGTCTTCGGCCCGCACTTGTCGACGCCCGGCACATTGTCGACCGTGTCGCCGATCAGCGTCAGGTAATCGACGATCCGCTCCGGCGGCACGCCGAACTTCGCGATCACGCCGTCACGATCGAGCGTTTCGTTCGTCATGGTGTTGATCAGCGTGACGCGATCGGTGACGAGCTGGGCGAGATCCTTGTCGCCCGTCGACACGATCACCTTCATGCCGCGCTGCTCGGCCGCCTTGGCGAGCGTGCCGATCACGTCGTCGGCCTCGACGCCTTCGACCATCAGCAGCGGCCAGCCCAGCGCGCGCACCGCGACGTGGATCGGCTCGATCTGTTGCGCGAGATCGGTGGGCATCGACGGCCGGTTG
>NZ_JAAGNW010000085.1:2023-5049 GCF_010645215.1 Burkholderia multivorans
CGCACGCGCTATACTCTGCCGTGACTTCCTTACGCATCCGGCGCAACATGTTGATGATGCCGTAGAGCGCGCCGGTCGGCTCTCCGCCGGGGCCCCGCAAATCCGGCATCGCATGGTAGGCCCGGTACAGGTAGCTCGAACCATCCACCAATAGCAGGGTCTTACCTTCCAGGTTCAGTTCTTCAGGCATTTATGGACAAGAGAAAAGTGATTCCGAGTCTGCGTTCGCTCGCAGATCAAGAACGCGCGACGGCGAAGAAGGCCCGCGCTTCGTGGCAGATGTTCACGATTATGGCAGAGTTTATCGAGGCGACCGAGTACCTGTCGGAGATCCGCCCGGCTGTCAGCATCTACGGTTCCGCGCGCCTGAAGCCCGATACGCCGCACTACAAGCTCGCCGTGCAGATCGCCCGCAAGCTGTCCGACGCAGGCTTCGCCGTGATCTCCGGCGGCGGCCCCGGCATCATGGAAGCCGCCAACAAAGGCGCGCATGCCGGCAAGGCGCCGTCGGTGGGCCTCAACATCGAGCTGCCGCACGAGCAGGCCGGCAACCACTTCCAGGACATCTCGCTGCGCTTCCGCCATTTCTTCACGCGCAAGGTCACGTTCGTCAAGAACTCGGACGCAGTGATCGTGATGCCGGGCGGCTTCGGCACGCTCGATGAGCTGTCCGAAGTCCTCACCCTGATCCAGACCAAGAAGTCGCGCCTCGTGCCGATCATCCTCGTCGGCAGTGATTTCTGGCAGGGGCTGCTGCAATGGTTCCGCGACCAGTTGATCCCGATGGGCCTCATCAATGCGGACGACATGAACCTGATGCAGGTGATCGACGATCCGGACCAGGTGCTCGAAGCCGTGATGGCGTTCTACGAAGACAGCGGCGATGAAGGCGACGATTCGCAGCCGCCGCGCCCCGAGGAAGACCGGATGTTCTATCTGTGAAATCGTGATGACGTGATCGCGCATCGCGCGATCGAACGGGCGGACGCCTCGCGGCGCCGCCCGTTTTTTCTTGGTGCGCGGGACGCCGCGCGGGCGCGCCTACTCCGCCTGTCGCGCGCGCGGTTGCGCCGGGTCGGGCGAGCCGGCATCGCCGCGCAGATCGACGAGCAGGCGCTGCAGCAACGCGATCTGCCCGACCGCGTCCACTTCCAGTCGCGACAGCCGTTCGCGCGGCGGCAGCGCGTGACGCGCCGATACGCCATCCGGTTGCAGCAGCAGGTCCATCTCTCGCTCCATCACCGCGAGCCAGGCCAGCAGGGCCGCGTCGCGCGGCTGTCCGTATTCGCTCAGACGCAGATGCGCGGCCGTGCCCGCCATCCGACGCAGCAGGCCGAGGATCGTCGAGGCGGTGGTGTCGAAGCGCGTATCGTCGAGCCGCTCCAGCCGCAGCCGGTTGAACGCCTCTTCCGCGTTGTTGCTCGCGAGACCGGCCGCGCGCCGCACCTGTTCCGCCTGCACGTCGACCGCGCCCGATCGCGCCAGCGCATCGGCCAGATAGCGCAGGTTCGCGCGCACCGCGTCGGCAAGCCGGGCGCGCAGATCGATCCGCTCGCGCGTCGGCCACAGCAGGAAGGTCGCGAGCAGCGCGAGCGCGCAACCGAGCACGTTGTTGCCGAGCCGGGTCAGCGCGTAGGTGAATTCGCGTGCGCCGGGCACGGCGAAATCGGCGACCAGCACGAAGGTCGGCGTCAGGAACAGCACGAACAAGCTGTAGCTGACCGGCCGCAGCGCCATCGTCGCGCACACCAGCGGGAACACGACGAGCGAGATGCCGAGCGGCGAATGGATCGCCAATCCGATCAGCGCGGCCAGCAGCCCGCCGACGATGCTGCCCGCCGCGCGCTCGACGCTGCGCGGCCACGTCAGCGCGATCGACGGTTGCAGGATCAACAGGATCGCCATCGTCGCCCAGTAGCCGAACGGCACGCCGAGCAGCCGCACGATCAGGAACGCCGTCGTGGTCGCGACGCCGACCCGCAGCGCATGCCGCAAGCCCACCGATTGCCACGACAGGTTCGCGTGCAGCGTCGCCACGGCGCGCGCGAGTGCGTCGCGCAGTCCGGCGCGCCAGCTCGCGGCGGCCGGTTCCGGCGACGGGACCGGTGCAGGCGGCGTCGGATCCACCGTGGCCGCTCCGGACAGCGCGCCGCCCAGCGCCGCGTCGAGTTGCCGGGCGAGGAGGCGCAGGCGGCGCTGCGCCTCGGCCGGGCGCGCCCAGGGCGCATCGTCGAGCGCGCCGCCGGTACGGCGCAGGCGCTCCGCAAAGCCGTCGAGCGCGCGCGCGGCGCGCCGCATGGCGCGCGGATCGGCGAGCCCATGCTGACAGGCGCCCGTCACCGCAATCAGATACGCGAACCAGCGCTCGCCGTCGGCCAGCGCGATCAGCAGATTCGTGTAGGTGTCGCGCTGATCGGCGCGCGCCGCCGGCACGCCAGCCAGCACCTTGCGCGCACGCTCGAGCGCCGTGCGCGCATCGGCACGGAATTTCGCGGCATGCAGTTCCCAGTGTCGCGCGCCCGAAGCCGGCTCGCGAACGAGCCGCGCGCTGGCCGCCGCGATGTCGGCAAGCCGCGCGTAGGCGGCGCGCAGGGCGGCGCGGCTCGGCGCGAACGGGTGGATGCGCCAGACCGTGAGACTGAGCGCGATCGCGAACAGGCAGCCGCCCAGATAGATCGCAACGAAGCTCAGGCTTGCGCGCCAGTCGTGCATGGGCCGATCGACCAGCACGACGCAAGCGGTAGCGGCCAGGATTGCGACCTGGGCGGCAGCCGCGCCCCAGATGCGGCCGAAGGCGCCCGCCGTCGTGAACAGCAGCACGGCGCACGCCGCCGCGACGGTGCCCGCGCCCGATGCGAAGGCGGTCAGCGTGCCGCACAGCGTGGACAGCAGCGCGAAGCTCGTCATCGACGCGAAGCGCGAACGATTCGAGCCGGCGGCGTCGGCCAGGCAGGTCCAGAACGCGCCGATCGCGGCCCATGCGAATTCGGGCTCGTGCAGCAGGTTGCCGAGGACGAGCATCGCCG
>NZ_JAAGNW010000085.1:5059-13884 GCF_010645215.1 Burkholderia multivorans
ATGACGCGTTCGATGATAGGGCTGGAGGGGCGGCAGGCGCCATCGGCCGCCGGTCGGCCGGAGAGGCGCAGCGGGGACCGGGTGGCCGGGCTGGCGTCATATTAAGGGAAAACCCTTAAGAAAAATAAATAAGTTCGCGATCGGCAGGCTGGAGGGAGGGAGTCTGGGCGGCGCTCGGCCCTTGCGTGCCCGGATGGTTACGACGTGCCCGGCTTAACGCCGTGCTGCCGTGCGGCCGTCGGACGGTGCTCCCTCCGAAACCTTGGTCCGCGCCGAATGCCCGCGCGTCAGGTCAGAAGTCGAGTTGAGTCGCACCGATGCCCAGCACTGCCGCGATCTTCTCGCGCGACGACGCTCGTAATTTGTCGCTGCTTTCCTGCTGCGCATAGGCAGACTGACTGATGCCGAGCCGTCGAGCCACCTCGGCCTGCGTCAAGCCGAGGTGTTCACGCCACGCACGCAAGGGCGTCGCCCCGTCCACCGTGCGGCTCACGACATCGTTCGGAATCAGGTCGCGTACCTCGCGCTGCTGCGCCAGATAGTCGGCATAGGGAATCACGACGAAAGCGGGTGTCCCGTCCGGCCCGTTGATCACTTGAACGTTAATACGTGCGTTCATCGCGTTTTCTCACTTCCTCGATGGCTACGACTCGGATTTCACCGTCCCAGTTGAACAGGATCCGATAACTGCCGGCCCGGAGCCGATACCCCTACGAATGATTCGTCAGTGACTTCACGTTCGAGCAGTTCGGCATGGCCGCCAATGTGTTCACGCTATCGCGGATCAACACCTGATGCCGACGGTCCAATTTACGGAGCTGCCTGGCTGCCCTTGGGGTCCGGTTGATAGCGTTCACGGACAAAAAAATTATAAGTTTTGTCGAGAATCCATAAGCCCCTGTCTGATATTCGCGCAGGACCGTCGGATACACCGCGCGGCTCCGAACCTCGAAGCTGCCAAAACAATCGCGCGAAAGCTCTTTTGCGCGCCCTACTACATGCGAACGGAATGTACGCTGACGTTCCGCGGCAAAATCTTCTATTACTGGACAACCAACGCGCGCGGAGTAGAGCCGCTACTGAACGTCGAGGAACTCCACCCACGACTCGCTCACCGCCCTTTCAGTACGGTAGCAGCGCGCCGAACGAGCAGTTTGCTTGCGCGTACACAGTGGCTGATCAACCAATCCGAGTATCGGCGCGTACTCAGGGTGGAAACGCGCTTGCCAGCGCGCGCGATCGGCCTATGAGAAAGGCTGCGAAGAAAGGGGGATCACACCGAACCCGCTATACCTGATCGGCATGCATTTCCACGATTTGCGGGCGAAGGCTCTGACCGATCTAAAGCGGCAGCGGGGTGCGGCGGCAGCGCAATCGCTTGCCCGCCACACGACCGAAAGCATGACGGCACACTACACGACATCACGCGAAGTGGAACGCGTCCGACCAGTGCCATTGAAGCGTGCAAGCTAGACACTGACGCTCATGTTAGACACGAAGGCTCCCCGAACCGGCCGGGGAGCCTTATACAACAAGGGTTTGTTACTGGAACGCCACTTCCGCGAAGCTCCGCAGCTTGCGGCTATGCAACCGCTCCAGCCCATTGGTGCGCAGGATCTCCATCGCCCGAACCCCGATCTGCAGATGCTGGTCGACCTGCGCGCGATAGAACTGATCCGCCATCCCCGGCAGCTTCAGCTCCCCGTGCAGCGGCTTGTCCGACACGCACAGCAGCGTGCCGTACGGCACGCGGAACCGGAACCCGTTCGCGGCGATCGTCGCGCTTTCCATGTCGAGCGCGATCGCGCGGCTCTGCGACAGGCGCTGCCGCGGCTCGCGATGATCGCGCAGCTCCCAGTTGCGGTTGTCGACGCTCGCAACCGTACCCGTGCGCATCACCCGCTTCAGCTCCACGCCCTCCAGCTGCGTGACCTGCGCCACTGCGCGCTCGAGCGCCACCTGCACTTCCGCCAGCGCCGGGATCGGCACCCACAGCGGCAGGTCGTCGTCGAGCACGTGGTCCTCGCGCACGTAACCATGCGCGAGCACGTAGTCGCCGAGCCGCTGGGTGTTGCGCAGGCCCGCGCAGTGGCCGAGCATCACCCACGCATGCGGGCGCAGCACCGCGATGTGGTCGGTGATCGTCTTCGCGTTCGACGGCCCCACGCCGATGTTGACCATCGTGATGCCGCTGCCGTCCGCGCGCTTCAGGTGATACGCCGGCATCTGCGGCAGCCGCGGCGGCGGCGTGCCCTCGATCGCTTCGTCGCCGAGGTTCGCATTGTGCGTGATCACGTCGCCCGGTTCGACGAACGACGTGTATTCGCTGCGGTACGCGCGCACCTCCGGATCGTCGCTCGCCGACATCAGCGTGCGGCCGAGCTTCACGAACTCGTCGATATAGAACTGGTAGTTCGTGTACAGCACGTAGTTCTGGAAATGCGTGGGCAAGGTCGCCGTGTAGTGGCGCAGCCGGTGCAGCGAGAAATCGACGCGCGCGCCCGTAAACAGTGCGAGCGGATGCGGCTCGCCCGGCGCCGGCTCGTACGTGCCGTTGACGATCCGGTCGTCGAGGTAGGCGAGATCCGGCGTGTCGAACACGTCGCGCATCGCGAGCAGCCGGTCGCGGTCGAGGTCGCCCTCGAGGTGGATCCCCTCGGAGAACGCGAAGTGAATCGGGATCGGCTGCTGCGACACGCCGACCTCGATCTGCCCATGATGATTCTTCGCCAGCAGGCGCAACTGCTCGCGGTAATAGCTCGAGAACAGGTCGGGGCGCGTGACGGTCGTCTCGAACACGCCCGGGCCGGCGACGAAGCCGTACGAGCGGCGCGAATCGATGTTCGTGTTGACGTCGGTGCGGATCCGCAGGAACGGATAGCACGCGCGCACGTGCTCGTTGAACACCTCGTTGCGGCGATAGCGCGCGAACGCGTCGCGCAGGAACGCGGTATTCGCCTCGTAGATCGCCGCCAGGCGTGCGACGGCGGCGTTCGGATCGTCGAAGGACTCGACGGGCGGGCTCTCGGGGGACAGCGTCCGGGAGCGGCGGTTCAGGTCGTTCTTCATGGTTCGCTCCAATCCTCTTCAGATCCAACCGACCTTACCACGGAAATCCGGGCGCGCGGCCGATGCCCCCGGCGCCCGCAAGGCCGCACGGGAAGCCCCGCGAGCCCCGGCGGGCGGCCGGGATTTGTTAGAATTGCAGGGTTCCCTAGGAGAATCACGATGAAGCCGCTCCTTTTCGCCGCCGCACTCGCGGCTCTAGCCCTCGGCGGCGCCGCGCACGCGGCCGACGCCGCGCAGCCGAGCGCCGACGCGCAGGCCCAGGCCGCCGCCAACGAGGCCGCCGGCCTGCCCGACCTCACGAAGATCAACCGCCCCGGCGCGGAGGTCACGTCGAAGGTCGACTTCAACGACATCCAGCGCACGCCGAGCTTCCACGAGAAGAGCAAGAGCGGCACCGAGATCACCGAGTATCGCGACCGCGGCAAGCCCGTCGAGATCAACGTGAAATCGAACTTCGGCACGCGCTACCAGATGACCGCGTCGCCGGACACCTCGCCGCGCCCGCATGACGCCGGCGTGCCGATCACGCGCCTGCCGTCCGTCAACCTGCGCTACTGAGCGCCGCCGCCCGCCGGCGGCCGCGGCGCGCGGCCGACCGCGCGCCTCAGCCGTCCTTTTGCTGCGCCGGCGCATCCGCCGGCCAGCGCAACCCGAACCGACGCTTTCCTGCATGGCCGTTTTCACCGCTGTTTCCGACTCCGATCTCGCGCACTGGATGCGCCATTACGATCTCGGCGATGTCGTCGCGTTTCGCGGCATTCCGTCCGGCATCGAGAACAGCAATTTCTTCCTCACGACGTCGCGCGGCGAATACGTGCTGACGATCTTCGAGAACCTGACGGCCGCCCAGCTGCCGTTCTACATCGACCTGATGAGCCACCTGGCCGGACATGGCGTCCCGGTGCCCGCGGCCGTCGCGCGCGATGACGGCACGCTGTTCGGCACACTGCACGGCAAGCCGGCCGCGATCGTCACGAAGCTCGAGGGCGCGGCCGACCTGGCGCCGCGCGTCGAGCACTGCGTCGAGGTCGGCCAGATGCTCGCGCGCATGCACCTCGCGGGCCGCGATTATCCGCGCCGTCAACCGAACCTGCGCAGCCTGCCCTGGTGGCGCGACACCGTGCCTACCGTCGCGCCCTTCGTGAGCGACGCGCAGCGCACGCTGCTCGAGGGCGAGCTGGCGCACCAGGCCGCGTTCTTCGCGTCGGCTGATTTCGCCGCGCTGCCGGAAGGCCCGTGCCACTGCGACCTGTTCCGCGACAACGTGCTGTTCGCGCCCGCGGCGCCCGGCACCGGCCATACGGTGCGGCTCGGCGGCTTCTTCGATTTCTATTTCGCCGGCTGCGACAAGTGGCTGTTCGACGTCGCGGTGACGGTCAACGACTGGTGCGTCGACCTCGCCACGGGCGTGCTCGATCACGCGCGCGCCGACGCACTGCTGCGCGCGTACCAGACGGTGCGGCCGTTCACGGCCGAGGAGCGCCGCCACTGGAACGACATGCTGCGAGCCGGCGCCTACCGCTTCTGGGTGTCGCGCCTGTATGATTTCCACCTTCCCCGCGCCGCGGAAATGCTGAAACCGCACGACCCGGGCCATTTCGAGCGCATCCTGCTTGAGCGCATCGCGCACGCCAGCGCGCTCCCCGAGATTCCTCAATGCAACTGATCGAAGTTCCCGCCAAGACCGGCTACGTATGGTTCCGCCAGGGTATCTGGCTGTTCCGCCGCAACCCGCTCGCGTTCATCACGCTGTTCTTCACCTACCTGCTCGCGATGATGCTGGTGTCGCTCGTGCCGATGATCGGCGCGGCGCTGCCGCTGCTGTTCATCCCCGGCATCGCGGTCGGCTTCATGGCCGCGTGCCGCGACACGATCGCCGGCAAGCCGGTGATGCCGACCATCCTGATCGACGGCTTCCGCTCGTACGGGCCCGTCGTCATGCAGCGGCTCTTCACGCTGGGCGGCCTGTACATCGTGTCGATGGCGATCGTGTTCGCCGCGTCGGCGCTCGGCGACGGCGGCACCCTGCTCAAGGTCATGTTCGGCCTCGGCGGCGCCAACCCGGATCCGGAAACGCTCGCATCGCCGGGCCTGCTGGTCGCGCTGCTCGTCGCCGCGACGCTGTACATGCCCGTCGCGATGATGTTCTGGTTCGCGCCGGTGCTGACCGCGTGGCACGACATCCCGCCCGTCAAGGCGCTGTTCTTCAGCGTCGTCAGCTGCTGGCGCAACCGCGGCGCGTTCACGCTCTACGGGCTGCTGTGGTTCGCGGTCGCGCTCGGCGTATCGTTCGGCATCGCCGCGCTGATGCAGGCGATCGGCGCCGGCGCCTACGCGCTGACGGTGATGATGCCCGCCACCATCATCATCACCTCGATGCTCTACTGCTCGTTCTACGCGACGTATCGCGGCTGCTTCGGCGTCCAGGAACCCGACGCGCCGTCCCTGCCCACCTCCCGCTGATCCCCCGCGGCCGCGCGCCCGTCGCGCGGCCGCTCGACCCTTCCCTCGATTTTTCCGCCGCTCGCCATTCGTCGCGTTTCGGCGCAAAATCATTTGCACACTAATCTTTTGCACCCGCAGCCATCATGGACGCCCTGCCCACCCTGCCGCAAACGCTCGACGAGCAGCTCTGCTTCGCGCTGTACTCGACCTCGCTCGCGATCGCGAAGGCGTACAAGCCGCTCCTCGACAAGCTCGCGCTCACCTATCCGCAATACCTGACCATGCTGGTGCTGTGGGAGACCGACGATATAGCGGTCAAGGACATCGCGGCGCGGCTCGGCCTGGATCCCGCCACCGTCACGCCGCTGCTCAAGCGCCTCGAGGCGCTGGGTTATATCGAGCGGGTGCGCGGCACGCTCGACGAGCGGGTGGTCCATGCGCGCCTCACCGCCGAAGGTGCGGCGCTGCGCGACAAGGCCCGCTCGGTGCCCGCCGACCTGTTCTGCGCGATGCGCCAGACACCCGAGTTCCTGGTCCGGCTGCGCGCCGACCTGACGCAGCTGCGCAGCGCGCTCGCCGACAACCTGCCGGACTGAGCCCCGCCTCCCCCGCTATCGCCTCGATAGCGAAAATTTAATTTGCACACTAATCATTATCGAACTATATTTCACTCCGTGGCCGACGCATCCTTCTCCGCCGAGCCGCCTTCCCAATCCATTCTAGTCAGGAGCCGCACCATGAACATCCTTTACAAGACGAGCGCTACCAGCACCGGCGGCCGCGATGGCCGCGCCGTTTCCGTCGACAACAAGCTGGATGTGAAGCTCGCGGCGCCGCGCGAACTGGGCGGCACGGGCGCGGAAGGCACCAATCCCGAGCAACTGTTCGCCGCCGGCTATTCCGCGTGCTTCCTGAGCGCAATGAAGTTCGTCGCCGGCCAGAACAAGCAGGCGCTGCCGGCCGACACGACGGTCACCGCCCAGGTCGGCATCGGTCCCAACGACCACGGCGGCTTCGCGCTCGACGTGGAACTGCGCATCGCGCTGCCGGGCTTCGACTCGGCCGCCGCCCAGGTGCTCGTCGACAAGGCGCATCAGGTCTGCCCGTACTCGAACGCCACCCGCAACAACGTCGCGGTGCGCCTCGTCGTCGCCTGAGCCTCGGCGCGCCGGTCCGGCCCACGGGCCGGACGCGCAAAAAAGGCCTGCCGGCTTTAGCGCCGGCAGGCCTTTTTAACTTTATGCGTATAAATTTACTAAACGCTTAGCGTGCGGTCATCCACGACGGCTGGCTCATCGCGGTCTCGCGGTCCAGCTTGCGCATGCGGAATTCAAGGTCGTACAGATCGGTGGCGTCGGCCAGGTAGGCATCGACACGCTCTTTGGCGATCTGCTCGGACGACTTCGTCAGGAATAGAAACAGGCGGCTCAGCAGGTACATGATCGGTTTCTCCAATCCAAGGGATTTCTCTTAGGTATTTACCCGTATTATAGGGAAAACCCTGATTAGATGCCAGCACCCTGTGCGTGCGTGTCGCTACGACACGACAACGTCGCGCGCGCACGCCGCGAAGAACGACCAGATCAGCGCGCTCGCGTCCGGCCCGATCGCCGCGTGGAACGGAACGGTATCGTCGCCGCCCGCCCAGTCGTGGCCGAGGCCCTTGACGCGGCACAGCCGGACCACCGTGCGCGCGCCCTTGCGGAAATCGAGCGTATCCATCCGGTCGTCGCGGGTCTCGACCCGCGACGCGCCGCGCAAGCTGCCCTGCGCGTCGGCGAGCCCGTTCAGGCGCAGGAATTCGACCGCGAGCTGATCGGCGTTCTGCGGCACCACCACGCGGTCGTCGTCGCCGTGGACGATCAGCGCCGGCATGCCCGGATACGCGCCCGGCTCGACCAGCGCATCGACGACCGCAGCCGGGTTCTGATGCAGCCCGCGCCGCATCACGTCCATCGCCGTGATGCCCGACTGCGCCTCGCCGAACGCCGGGCCGGAGTGCAGCGCCACCGCGGCGAAGCGGTGCGGATAGTAGAGCGCCAGCAGCGTCGCGAGCCCCGCGCCCGCCGACAGCCCCGCGACATAGACCCGCGCCGGATCGAAACCGTGTTCCGCGACCAGCCCGTCGACCAGATCGGCGACGGCACGCGCCTCGCCCCGGCCGCCGCGCTCGCTGTCGTCGTACCAGTGCCAGCAGCGGTGCGGATGCGCGCGCGGATCCTGCTCCGGATAGAGCACCGCGAAACCGTGGCGGTCGGCCAGCAGGTTCATGCGGGTGCCCTGGGCGAACTGGTCGACGTCGTGCTTGCAGCCATGCAGCATCACCACCAGCGGACGCGCGCCGTCGACCTCGCCCGGCGGCACGTACAGGCCGTAGGACAGGTGCTGGACGAAGCGGCCGAGCGTGGGCGGCAGCGGATGTTCGGCGCGCAGCCATTCGCCGCCCGCCCACGCCGCGGCGCGTGGGCGCACGCGCGATTCGCGCGGCGCGACGGATGCGGCGGCGCCCGCTTGCGGGCCGGGCGGGGTCGGCAGGTGGAGCATGCGTTTCATCCCGCCCAGCCAGAGTTTCGTCAGACTTTTGGTCATCGATCGAGGCTCACAGTCGAAAGGGACGCGCCCGTGACGCGCCAAGGTGGATTTGTGCAACGCACAATAGCATGCTTTGCGGAAATTTTCCGACGGCCCGAAAGTTCTTCAGGCGAACTACCGGGATCCTGAACGCGCCCCCTTGGTATACTGGAGGCTGGTTGCTTGGATTCGTTGTCGTCGCTGTGCCCGGCTCGCGCGTTGATCAAGCATGTCCCCCTCCTGCTTCCATCACCCCTGATGTACGACCTGCCGCCTCGTCTGTGGATCTCGATCACCGCGCTCGGTGGCGCGGGCCTCACGCTGCCGCTCGCCGTCACGATCGCCCTTTGGCTCGCGCTCGGCTACTCGCTGCGCCGCGCGGCGGCCTGGCTCGCCGTGCTGGGCGCCGCGATCGGCGTGGTCGCGCTGACCAAGATCGCCTTCCTCGGCTGGGGCATCGGCGTGCGCGCCTGGGATTTCACCGGCTTCCGCGGCCATGCGATGCTGTCCACCTCGGTCTATCCGGTCGCGCTGTTCCTGATGCTCGTCCACACCCGCACGCCGGTGCGCATCGCGGGCGTCGCGCTCGGCCTCGCGGCGGGCGTCGCGGTCGGGCTGTCGCGCGTCGTGCTCGATGCGCATTCGCCCTCCGAGGCGGTCACCGGCTGCATCATCGGCGCGCTCGCCGCCCTGACCTTCATTATCGGCTCCTGGCGCGCACAGCCGCATCGCTGGTCGGC
>NZ_JAAGNW010000085.1:13894-16997 GCF_010645215.1 Burkholderia multivorans
CTGGGTCACCCAGGTCGCGCTGCAACTGTCCGGGCACGAGCGCCCGTACGTCCGCGCGCGCTGGAAGGCGAACCCGAACTATCGCCCTGCCGCGCGGCCCGCGGCCCAGCAGCAAACCCTCGACACACCCGCCCCCCGCCACGCCTGAGCCCCGCCCGGCGGCGCGCCGGGCCCGCCATGCGCGCCGCCGGATGTCCGGTATGTCGAGCGTTATTACCCGCCCTATATTACGATTACGTTTTTCCTTCCACACGAGCGCCCTCGCCATGTCCGCAGCCCGTTTCACCCGCCGTCTGTTCGTCCGCACGCTCTCGCTCGCCGCGCTCGCGGCCGGGTTCGCCGTCCAGCCGGCGGCCCACGCCGCCGACGAACTGGTCGTGTCTGCCGCGGCCAGCCTGACCAATGCGTTCAAGGCAGTCGGCGACGCCTACGAGAAGCAGCATCCCGGCACCCACGTGCTGTTCAACTTCGGCGCGTCCGACGTGCTGATGCAGCAGATCGCGAAGGGCGCGCCCGCGGATGTATTCGCGTCCGCCGACCAGAAGGCGATGGATCGCGCGGTCGGCGAGAACGTGATCGCGACCGGCACGCGGCGCGACTTCGCCGCGAACTCGCTGGTGCTGATCGTGCCCGCCGACAGCCCGGCGCGCTTCGCCTCGCTGCGCGACCTGACGGCGGCCAGCGTGAAGCACGTCGCCTACGGCGATCCGGCGTCCGTGCCGGTCGGCCGCTATACGGAAGGCGCGCTGAAGGCGGCCGGCGTGTGGAACGACGTGAGCCCGAAGGGCGTGCTTGCCGCCAACGTGCGCCAGAGCCTCGACTATGTCGCGCGCGGCGAGGTCGATGCGGGCTTCGTGTTCGGCACCGATGCGGCCGTGATGCCCGAGCGCGTGAAGGTCGCGCTGACCGTCCCCACCCAGACCCCGATCACCTACCCGATCGCGGTCGTGAAGGACAGCCGGCGCGCGGCCGACGCGAAGGGTTTCGTCGATTTCGTGCTGTCGCCGGCGGGCCAGGCGGTGCTGGCGAAGTACGGCTTCAAGCCGGCCGCAGCGGCGAACTAGGCGGTTCGTCATGCATGACGCGTGGATCCCGCTGCTGCTGTCGCTGAAGGTCGCGGGCTGGGCGACGGCGCTCGACATCGTGCTCGGCGTCGCCGCCGGCTATGCGCTCGCGCGCTGGCGCTCCCCTGCGCGCGACGTGGTCGACTCCCTGCTGACACTGCCGCTCGTGCTGCCGCCGACCGTGCTCGGCTACTACCTGCTGGTGCTGCTCGGCCGGCGCGGCGTAGTCGGCGCGTGGCTCGACCAGCTCGGCATCCAGCTGGTGTTCACCTGGCAGGGCGCAGTGATCGCGTCGATGGTGGTCGCGTTCCCGCTGATCCTGAAGTCGGCGCGCGCCGCCTTCGAATCGGTCGATCCGCAGCTCGAACGCGCGGCGCGCACGCTCGGCGTCAGCGAAGCCGGCATCTTCTTCCGGGTCACGCTGCCGCTCGCCGCGCGCGGCATCCTCGCGGGCGCGCTGCTCGCGTTCGCGCGGGCGCTCGGCGAATTCGGCGCGACGCTGATGATCGCGGGCAACCTGCCCGGACGCACCCAGACGCTGTCGGTCGCGGTCTACGCGGCCGTGCAGGCCGGCGACGACAACACCGCGAACTTCCTCGTGCTCGTCACCTCGGTCACCTGCGTGCTGATCCTGCTCGTCGCCGGCCGCCTCGTGCCGCAACGCGCGCTGCTCGGGGCCCGCTGACGTGAGCCTCGTCGTCGACATCCGCAAGACCTATGCGACGCCCGAGCGCCAATTCGCGCTCGACGTCGCGTTCGCGTCGAACGCCCAGCGCATCGTGCTGTTCGGGCCGTCGGGCGCGGGCAAGAGCCTGACGCTGCAGGCGATCGCCGGGCTGCTCACGCCGGAGCAGGGCAGCATCTCGCTGAACGGCGAGGCGCTGTTCGATTCGGCGCGCGGCTTCGACGTGCCGACGCAGGCGCGGCGCGTCGCCTACCTGTTCCAGGACTACGCGCTGTTTCCGCACCTGAACGTGCGTCAGAACCTCGCATTCGGCCTGCGGCGCGGCTGGCGCAATCCGCGTGCGAATGCGTTGCCGCCCGAGGTCGCGTACTGGTTGCGCGCCTTCGAGCTGGAGGCGCTCGCGGGCCATTTCCCGGCACAGTTGTCGGGCGGGCAGAAGCAGCGCGTCGCGCTCGCGCGCGCGCTGATCGCGCAACCGCGCATCCTGCTGCTCGACGAGCCGTTCTCCGCGCTCGACGTCGCGATGCGCCAGCGCATGCGCCGCGAACTCGCCGACCTGCAGGCGCGCCTCGATATTCCGATGGTGCTGATCACGCACGATCCCGACGACGTCGCCGCGTTCGGCGACGAGGTCGTGCGCCTGCACGACGGCCGCGTGCAGCCCGGGGCGCCGCTGGCGGAATGGGCGGCGAGCGTGCGCTGAGGCGGCGCATCGAAGAACAGCGTCGAGCGCGTCGATCGATCTCCACCCGCCGGCCGCCCGCAGAAAAACAAAACCCCGCGCCGAAAGGTACGGGGTTCATCAATTCATCAACCCGCCTGAAGCGGGCCGCGCTCGCACGTCAGCCGTTCACCGCCAGGATCACGCTCGACGCCTTGAACGCCGCGAGCGCTTTCACGCCCTTCACGAGCGCGAGCGCATCGATGCTTTCGTTCGTCACGATCGCCGCGAGCGTCACGCCGCCGTCGAGCGCCAGCAGCACCTCGCTGTTGACCGCGCCCCGCTTCACGTCGCTCACCACGCCGCGCAGCTGATTGCGGGTCGACAGCCGCAACGGCGCGCCGTCGTCCTCCGTCGCCAGAATCACCCACGACGCCTTGACGAGCGCACAGGCCTGCCCGCCGACTGCGAGACCCAGCGCCTCCGTACTCTCGTGCGTCACGACCGCGACGATCGTCTGGCCGCCCGGCAACGCCAGCGTGACTTCATCGTTTACCGCGCCGTGCTTGATCGACGCGACCTCACCGAACAGCTGGTTGCGTGCGCTTGTCTTCATACCGATTCTCCCGATGAGTTCCCAGTTGACCGCAAAACCTTCCACCGCCGCGCTCGCGGCCTCGACAAACCGGCGAT
>NZ_JAAGNW010000085.1:17007-23315 GCF_010645215.1 Burkholderia multivorans
CGATCAGCTCGACCGCGCGCGGCGTCAGCACCGTGCCGCCGCCGCCCTTGCCGCCCGTCGAGCGCAGCACCAGCGGCTCGCCGGCCAGATTGTTCATCGTGTCGATCGCATCCCAGGCCCCCTTGTAGCTGAGACCGACCGCCTTCGCCGCACGCGTGATCGAGCCGGTCTCGCCGATCGCGGCGAGCAGCGCGATGCGCGCCGCGCCGCCGAGCGTGTGCGCGCCCGCGTGCAGCCACAGTTCGCCGCGCAGCGCGAGCGGTTCGCGGACGGAAGCCGATGACGGCAAGGCGGTGGGATCGGTCATGAAAGCGAGGCGGCAGCGGGGAAACTCATTATAGTCAAGCCGTGCGCCCGCCGATCTTCGGTGTGCGCAACTCGCGCAGCAAGCCCTCGGCCTCGCGCGCCGCATGCCGCTGCGCCGCCGCGCCATAGCCGCGCGCGAACCCCAGCTGATACGCAGGCGCCGCCAGCTGCTCGAGGCAGCGCAGCGCGACGGCCGCGTCGTTCGCTTCACCCAGCACGCTCTGGACGCGCGCAAGCACGCGCGTCGTCTCGCCGCGCGTGCGGCGCGACGCCAGCGAGGCGAAGAACTCCAGCGCGTAACGCAGCCGCTTCGCATCGATCCGCACCTGGTGCCGCGCGGCCGCATCGAGCGTCGTGATCGTCGGCGCGCCGTACAGATGCCCGAACAGCCGGCTCACGCGCTTCGCCGCATGGCGCTTGAGCGAAGGCAGCGCGCGGTCCGCGCTGCGCGTGGGCGACGCCTCCTCCGCACTCGCCTCCGGCGCCCCAAGCCCGCACAGCCATTCGAGCCAGGACAGCGCGAGCCCCGCATAACGCGCCGAGCCGAGCGCCTGACGCAACTCGGTACGCGCCGCCGCGCCGTGCGCGTGCGCGGCGGCGAGCGTCGCGCTCCACGCGTCGGGATCGCTGTCCGCCGCGGCCAGCGCCGGCAGCGTCGACGCGCCGCATACGTCCCAGTCGCGCACCGCGCCGAGCAGGCCGCCCAGCCAGCCCAGTTCACCCGCGAACGCATGCTTCCACGCGCCATCGGCGAAATGCGGAAACAAGCGCATCAGCGTGCGCAGGCGGCGTAACGCCACCCGCATCTGGTGTACGTACTCCGGATCATCGGTGTCGCGCGCGCCGGCTTCGTTCGCGAACCACTGCGCGGTCACGTTGCCGCCCAGTGCAAACAATGCCGCGCGCTGCGTGCGCAGCCCGGCCAGATCGACGCGCGAGGTTTTCACGGGCTCGGCGCGCACATCCAGCGCCGTCCCCTGGCATACGCGATCGAGTGCACCCGTCAGCAGCGGGAAGGCGGGCCACGCACCGCTCAGCTCCCGCACCGCACTGAACAGCGCGCGCAGGGCCGCCGCGCGCTGGGTGGCGTCGTCGGTATCCGCGACGGCCGCGCGCAACTCGCAAAAACGCAAGGGGCCGCCGAGATCGGGCTGAGTGAGATCGTCGAGCGTCAACTCGATCACGACGCCGTCTTCGTCCTGCCAGCGGCCGCGTCGGCGCATGCTGACGAGCGTGGCCGGCGGATCGCCGACGTGGTCGGAGGAATCGGCTGGAGGCGGCGCAACCGGCAGGTCGGCGTGCCGTTCATCGAAGCGTTCGCGGATCGCAACGCCGGGCGCGAATGCGCGCGCACGCGCGGCGAGCACAGATCGGCCCTGGTCGGTGGTTTCGATCCAGGTCCACCAGTGGCCCGGCGCGCCGGGCTCCGCTTCGGGCATCCGGCAAGGCGTGATCGAGATGCGCTCGACGCCGCGCCGCATTTTCACCTGCGGACAGATCCGCCACGCGCGCACCAGCTCCGCGCCGAAATCACGAGCCGTACGCCCGCGGACGCCGGCGTTCGCCGGCCAATGTTGCAATGGAAACCCCAACACGATCTCCAGCACGCGCGACATGGTCCCTCCGCGATCGGCGCGCCCGGGCGGGCGCATCCGGTGCCATGGTACACGGCCTCCCGGCCGCCAGGACAGCGGCCGGACGCCGCGCGGCGCGCCGACGGCTCGACCGCCTGCATCGGTCAACGATGTCTCGGCGCGTTATCGCCGTGGCGGCTTTCCGATACAAACGCGCCGCCAACGGTGCTTCGACGGATACCCCGCAGCATGGAAACCATGGCGGCAATAGCGGTCCGCTTGGCATGCATCCCCTGCCCCATGCTGCCCGGGTCCGGAGCCCGCGGCGCGCAAGGGCGGCCCCGCTCAGAAGATGTGTTCGGCGTCCGTCGGGGGAACGATCCACGTGTGCATGCGTTCCTCGTAGACCGAGACGCTCGGCGCGGGGAAGCTCGGATCGGCGAATGCCCCGACGGGAATCGCAAGGTACTCCTCCAGCCCTTCGGGTTCGTAGTACACCGTCGAGCCGCAGTGAGGGCAGAAGTGGAAAGTGATGCGAGATCCTTCGTCGCCGACCCGCACGTACTCGGATGAAGTCCCCGACAACGATACGTGCTCGCGACGGAATCGGGCCTGCTCGCTGAAGGCGCTGCCCGTCCTGCGCTGGCAGGCCAGGCAGTGGCAGATGGAGACGCGTATCGGCTCGCCGACGACCTGGGCGGTGAGCTGGCCGCAACTGCAGGATGCTAGACGTCGAGACATGGGTCCTGAGGATCGTGGTCATCAATGGCAGGATGATAGCGGCAGCGGCGGCCATGGTCAGCGACGTTTTCAAAACCGCCGCCGCGCGACCGACTATTCCGGCGCGTACTGCGCGATGCCGTTGCCGAACGACCAGTTCTCCTTGCGGACCTCGACGAGATTGATGAACACGTCCTCGGGACGCACCCCGGGCGACGCCGCGAGCGCCTCGACGATCTGCCGGTACAGCGTCCGCTTCTGCTCCGGCCCGCGCGAATCGGTGACCGTGATCTGGATCATCACGAGATCGTCGCTGCGCGCGATCCCCAGGTACTGGCGGTCGTAGAGGAAGTTGTCGTCGCGATGCTCGGTGATGGCCATGAAAAGGTCGTCGTCGGGCACGTTGAACACGCGCGTCAAGGCCTGCTGAATGCCAGCTGACAAGGCACGGCGATACGCGGCCGGCTTGCCTTCGCGCAACGCGATACGGGTGAACGGCATGGCGGTTCTCCTGGTTGAGGGGGACGGGACGGTCGTCAAATCCACCTTCAGCTTAGGCACCTCCATCTATAATGAACAGATATCGCTGAATATTTCATCCATTTCAATCTGAAATGAAACCACTCGATCTCGATGCCGTGCGCGCGTTCGTGCTGGTGGCCGATCTCGCGAGCTTCACGCGCGCCGCCGACGCGCTCGGCACCACGCAATCGGCCGTCAGCCTGAAGCTCAAGCGGCTCGAAACCCATCTCGGCAAGCCGCTGCTCGCGCGCACGCCGCGCGTCGTGAAACTCGCACCCGACGGCGCGCGCTTCCTGCCCGCCGCCCGCGCGCTGCTCGACGCGCACGAGCAGGCGCTCGGCGCGCTCGCGGCCACGCCGCGGCGGCTCGTGCTCGGCGTCAGCGAGCACGTCGCGGTGCCGGACCTGCCCGCCGTGCTGAGCGGCCTGCACCGGCACGACCCGGGGCTCGCGCTCGAAATGCACCTCGGCACCTCGACCGACCTGCTCGCCCGCTACGACGACCGCCGCCTCGACGCGGTCATCGTGCGTCACGAGCCCACGGAAGACCCGCCCCGCGACGACGGCACGCTGCTGTTCAGCGAACCGCTGGCCTGGCTCGCCGCGCCCGGCTGGACGCCGCGCGCGGGCGAGCCGCTGCCGCTCGCGGTGCTGGCCGGCCCATGCGGGGTCCGCTCGGCCGCGCTGCGCGCGCTCGAGCGGGCCGGGCTGCCGTGGCGCGAACGCTTCACGGGCGGCGGCGTCGCCGCGGTCGCCGCCGCCGCAGCAGCAGGCCTCGCCGTCTCCCCGCTCGCGCGCCGCGTCGCGCCGCGCACGCTGGTCGAGGTCGGCGCGCGCCTCGGCCTGCCGCCACTCCCCGAATCGCAGGTCGTGCTGTATTCGCGGGTGCGCGACGCGCGCTCGGTCGACACGCTGCGCCGTTTCGCCGACAGTCTCGCCGGGCCGGCGTAGACTAGCGGGTTGCGCCACTGCCGCCGTCCACCCGATTCCGATCCGCCGCATGACACCATCCGCCCGCCAACACCTTCGCGCCAACCTGCTGATGCTCGCCGCCGCCGCGATCTGGGGGTCGGCGTTCGTCGCCCAACGCTTGAGCCTCGACGTGATCGGGCCGTTCCTGTTCACCGGGCTGCGCTTCCTGCTCGGCGCGGCGGTGCTGACGCCGCTGCTGTGGATGAGGGCGTCGGCGCGCGCCCAGCTCGCGGCAATCGCGCGCGACCGCGCGCTGCTGCTGCCCGGCATCGCGCTCGGCGCGCTGCTCGCCGTCTCGATCTCGCTGCAGCAGATCGGCCTCCAGTACACGAAGATCGCCAATGCCGGCTTCATCAGTTCGCTGTACGTGGTGCTCGTGCCGCTGCTCGGCGTGCTGCTGCGCCACCGCACCGGCCTCGGCACCTGGTTCGGCGCGCTGCTCGCCGCGCTCGGCCTGTACTTCCTCAGCATCGACGAGAACTTCTCGATCCTGTACGGCGACTGGTTCCAGCTCGCGGGCGCGTTCGTGATCGCCGCGCACGTGATGGCGGTCGGCTATCTCGCGCGCCGCCACGATCCGCTCGTGCTGTCGTTCCTCCAGTTCGTGGTCTGCGGCCTGCTGTGCGGCGCGCTCGGCGCCGTGTTCGAACCGTTCAGCCTGACCATGCTCCGGCATGCGCTGCCCACGCTGCTGTACGGCGGCCTGCTGTCGGTCGGCGTCGGCTACACGCTGCAGGTGGTCGCGCAGCGCAACGCCGCACCCGCGCACGCCGCCGTGATCTTCAGCATGGAAGGCGTATTCGCCGCGTTCGCCGGCTGGGCGGCGCTGGGCGAAACCCTGTCGGCGCGCGCGCTGCTCGGCTGCGCGCTGATGCTGGCCGGCCTGCTCGCGTGCCAGTTGCTGCCCGCCCGCAACGCCGCGCCCGGCAACGACGCGCAACCTGCCTGAGCCCGCCCTGCCCGACCCATCCCTATAATGGCGCTTGGTTCCATTTCCGCACCCTGATCCAGAACACGCCGTGACTCCGCTCTCCGCCGATCCGGCCGCCGCGCTGCTGCGCGCGCGCGCCGCGTACTTCGCCGCCGAAACGGCGCGCTTCGCGCGCGACCAGGTCCTGTCCACGGTCTCGCACGACCTGCGCGGGCCGCTCAACGCCATGCACAGCTGGGCCTACGTGCTCGAACGCCAGCTCGCCCACGCGGACGCCAACGTCCTGCGCGCGCTCGCCGGCATCCGCACCGGCATCGAGCAGCAGACGAAGCTGATCGAGACGCAGGTCGACGCGCCGCGCGCCGCGACCCGCGCGCTCGCGCTCGATTGCGCCGCCGTCGCGCCCGCCGAACTCGCGCAGCAGGCGGCGGCGCTCGCGCGCCTCGCCCTTGCCGACGCGCGCGCCACGCCGCTCGAGGTCGAACTGGCGCCCGACCTGGCCGCGACCATCTCGGCCGACGGCGAGCGGCTCGCCCAGGCGCTGTTCGCCATGCTGACCTACGCGGCCGAAGCCGGCGCGCCGCATCGCACGGTCACGCTCGCCGCCTCGTCGGATGCCGCCACGCTGCGCTTCGAGGCGCGCTTCACCGTGCTGCGCGAAGCGCTCGTCGATGCGGCGCTGCCCCACCTGCTCGAAGCGTTCGCCCGCGAGCAGGCCTTGCAGGTGCAGGACACGAAACGCGGCGCCTGGGCGCTCGGGCTGTGCCTGCGCGTCGCACAGGCGCACGGCGGCGCCTTCGCGCAGGATCCGCTCGTCGACGGCTCACCGGCCGTGCTGGCGCTGACGCTGCCGCGCACGGCCGTCCGCTGAGCCCGGTGCACGACGCAATTTATTACATTTGCCTTTCCAGCCCTATACTGACGCTTCTTTCATTTCCGGAGTGATTTCTTGATACAGATCTTCGCGCTCATCGGCGCGTTGTTCCTGGTGGCCCTGAACGGTTTCTTCGTCGCGGCCGAATTCGGCCTCGTCAAGCTGCGCGCAACCCGCGTCAAGACGCTCGCGCGCCAGCACGGGCTGCGCGGCCGCATCCTGCGCATCGTCCATGCGCGCCTCGACGCCTACCTGTCCGCCTGTCAGCTCGGCATCACGCTCGCCTCGCTCGGCCTCGGCTGGATCGGCGAGCCCGCGTTCTCCCAACTGCTGACGCCGCTCCTGGCGGCGCTCGGGGTCGAGTCGGAGCAGGTCGTGCACCTGGTCTCGCTCGTGTTCGCGTTCTCGAT
>NZ_JAAGNW010000085.1:23325-25679 GCF_010645215.1 Burkholderia multivorans
TTCTACTGGGCGATGTATCCGGCGATCTGGGTGCTGAACACGAGCGCGAACGCGATCCTGCGCATGGTGGGGCTGTCCGCCGGGCACGGCGACGACGCCCACTACTCGACCGACGAGCTGAAGCTGATCCTGCGCAGCCGCCGCAACGCGGCGGGCGCGTCGAAGACGGCGAAGGCCGCGTACAGCACCGACGAATGGAATACGCTCGCGCATTCGCTCGATTTCTCGTCGATGACGGTGTCGGACCTGATGCGCCCCGCGCACGAGATGGTCGGCCTGCGCCGCGACGTCTCGCTCGCCGACAACATGGAGGTGGTCGCGCGGCACCGCTTCAGCCGCTATCCGCTGTTCGGCGATGCGTCGCGCGAACACGTGGGCGGCCTGATCCACCTGAAGGACCTGCTGCTCGCGCGCCACGCGGGCGCGGCGCTCGACGACCTGTCCGACTACGTGCGCCCGGTCCAGTACGTGAAGCCCGACACGCCCGCGCTCGATCTGTTCCGGCGCTTCCGCAAGGGCGCGCCGCATTTCGCGCTGGTCGGCAACAAGCATGAGAAGCCGATCGGCTTCCTGACGCTCGACAACCTGCTCGGCGCGCTGGTCGGCCAGATCCACGACGAATTCCGCCAGGGCGCGTCGGACTGGAGCCGCCTCGACGACGGCACGCTGATGGGCAAGGGCAGCCTGCCCGTGGTGTCGCTCGAACAGGCGCTCGGCATCGACATCGACGAAGGGCGCGCCGAGTCGGTCGGCGGCCTCGTGATCCAGGCGCTCAGCGACCTGCCGAGCGAGGGCCAGCGCGTGTCGTTCGAACGCTTCGACGTGGTCGTGAAGAAGATGATCGGGCCGCGCATCGTGCTGGTGCGCGTCTATCCGAAGGCGGCGAAGGAAGCGGACGAATAAGCGCCGCCCGCTCCCCCGCGCGAAGGCGCGCGACCATGAGGTCGCGCGCCTTTTTTCATGCACCGTCGCGCGCTTACCGTGCCGACCTGGACATGCAGATCGGCTGCGTGATGACCGGCTACGACGGCGGCTATGTGTCCAGAACCTTCGAGGTCAAAAACGATGCACGATGCCGAGTTGCACGCCGCGCGCATTCGCGCCCGGATACGCGAGCGGCAAGCCGGGGTTCGCCGCGCCGGCGAGCGTATAGCCGGCCTGGTTGCGATTGCGCAGGTATGACAATGCGCCGTAGAAGCTCGTGCGCTTCGACATGTCGTATTCGTACATCAGTCCGAGCTGGTCCGCATTGTCGCCCTGCGACGACTGGTCGTGCAGATACGCGTAGCCGAGCGCGACATAGTTCGCCGGGTTGAACTGATATTTGACCGACAACCCGTACACGCGAGAATCGATGCCGAGATCCGCCCACTTCACAGCGGAAAAACCACCGTAGACGGTTGCTTTGCCGATTGCGTAGGATGCGCCGGCCATGATCGTCCGATCGGTCGTGACCGCCGTCGCGTTCTTCAGCCACTGGCCCGCGACGAACGCCGCAAACGGCCCGTGTTCGTAGGTCAGGTCGAATTGCTGGCTGGAGCCTGCCGAGCGCACGCCGCCCGCATCGCCGAACCCGAAGTACAGCCCGCCCTGGAAGCCTGCGATCTCCGGGCTCTGGTACGACAGCGTATTGCTCGTGCGGAACGCGAACACGGTCAAGTTGTCCATGCCGGACGCCTGTGTGACGCCGCCGAACGCGTCCTGCCCGCCCTGATCGTTGAACAGCGGCGAATTCTGGCGGCCCGCGCGCACCTTGCCCCACTGCCCCGCGATGCCGACCCACGCCTGCCGGTCGAACAGGCTGCCCGTGCTCGCGAGCGAGCCGTCGTTCGGATTGAAGCCGTTTTCCAGCGCGAACTCGATCTTCTGACCGCCGCCGATATCCTCGCCGCCTTTCACGCCGAACCGGCTACCCCACTGGCCGCCCGAACCGAGCGCCGCCGTATATCCGTTGCCCGTGTTCACGTACTGCGCGAATTCGTCGATCACGCCGTACAGCGTGACGCCGTCCGCGAACGCCGCGCCCGACCCGCAAAGGCACGCGGCCGCGACCGTCGTGCGGAGAACGGCACGAGGCAACCGTACCGGGGGCGTCTTCCCGTGGTATTTCGTTTGTTTAGTCATACTATTTAATGAAAGGATGATCGACTCATGCAGGGCAAGGCCGCAAGGCTCAGCCCGATGCGCGCCGTGTATCGTCAGTGCTTGACTTCGCTGTTTTCGAGCGGAAGGATCAGACGATCGGGAATGCTGCGCCGCGACGCGCGCGCGCCGACGTAATACAGCACGGCAGGCACGACGAGGCCGAGAATCCACGAGATGTCGGTGCCGCCGAGCGCATCGACGAGCGGCCC
>NZ_JAAGNW010000086.1:0-20444 GCF_010645215.1 Burkholderia multivorans
CGGCGCGATGTCGGATACCAGCGTCCAGCCCAGCGCCGCCATCCCCTGCGCGAAGAACGCGACCGACAGGATCGCGATCACTGCTTCGTTGCTGTCGACGTAGTTCGCGAGCACGATCGTCGACGCCAGCAGCAGGCCCGCGATGATCGGCAGCTTGCGCGCGACGTTGGCCGAGCGGCCGCGCCGCAGCAGCCAGTCGGAGAGGACCCCGCCGAACATCACGCCGACCGAGGCGGCGATGAACGGCAGCACCGCGAAGAAGCCGATCTTGAGCCACGCCATGTGGCGTTCCGTGGCGAGATAGGTCGGGAACCACGTGAGGAAGAACACCAGGGTCGAGTTGCCCGCGAACTGGCCGATGCAGATGCCGGCGAGCTGGCGCTTGCGCAGGAGGCGGCCGGCGGTGGCCCAGCTGAATCCGGCGCGCGGGCCCGTGCGCCGCGCGCGGCCGCGGCCCGCCTCGATGTAGGCCAGCTCGGCCGCGTTCGCGCGCGGATGGGCGTGCGGCTCGTGATAGAAGCGCCACCACACGAGGCCGAACAGGATGCCCGCGCCGCCGACCGCGAAGAACAGCGCGCGCCAGCCGAACGCGCCCATCAGTGCGAACAGCACCGGGCTCAGGAACGCCAGGCCCACGTACTCGCCCACCGTGTAGGTGCCCGTCGCCAGCGCGCGCTCCTGCTGAGGGAACCAGGTGGCGACCACCCGGCTGTTGGTCGGGAAACACGGCGCCTCGGCCAGCCCCAGCCCGAGGCGCGCCGCGAACAGCGGCGCGACGCCGTGGACGAAGCCCTGCAGCAGCGTGCACAGCGACCAGAGCGTCATCGACCAGTAATAGGTGATCTTGCTGCCGTAGCGGTCGAGAAGCAGGCCGCCCGGCACCTGCGCGAGCACGTAGGTCCACGAGAACGCCGAGAACATCACGCCCATCACCGCCGCGCTGATGCCCAGCTCGCGCGTCAGCCCGGGCGCGGCGACGCCGAGCACGGTGCGGTCGAGGTAGTTGATCATCGTGCCGGCCGCGAGCAACGCGAGGATCCGGTAGCGCGCCTTCGAGGCGCGCGCGGCAGGGGCAAGCGGCGCGGCGGCCGCATCGGCGGCGGGGGTGGGCGATGGCATCGTGTCTGTCTCCTTCCTGTTCGTGTTTGTAAGCGAGGCCGGATCAGCCGGCTTCAGCGTGCGACGAGCGCCTGGAAGTGCGCGAACATCCGCTCGGCGTCCGGCGCGCGGCCGGTGAAGATCTCGAACGCGTCGACGGCCTGATACACCGCCATCCCGCCGCCCGTCAGGGTCCGGCAGCCGAGCGCGCGCGCCGTGGCGATCAGTTCGGTGACGAGCGGGAAATAGACGATGTCCGCGACCCACAGGCGCGGGTGCAGAAGCCGCGCCGGCAGCGGCAGCCCCGGATGGCCGAGCATGCCGGTCGGGCTCGCGTGGATCAGGCCGCTCGCCCGGGCGAGCGCGGCTTCCAGCTCGCCGCCCGCGACGATCCGCGCGGCGGGAAAGCGCGCCTGCAGGTCGGCAGCCAGCGTCTGCGCGCGCACCGGATCGACGTCGAACAGCGTGAGCGCGCGCGCACCGAGCGTCAGCGCCGCGTGCGCGACGGCCGCGCCCGCGCCGCCCGCGCCGAGTTGCACCACGCTGTCGAGCGATGCGCCCGGCAAGCCGCGCTGGAACGATTTCGCGAAGCCCGACCAGTCGGTGTTGTGGCCGATCCGCCGGCCGCCGTCGAAGCGCACCGTGTTGACCGCGCCCAGCGCGCGCGCGTCGTCGGACAGCGCATCGACGCAGGCGATCACGCGCTGCTTGCACGGGTGCGTGATGTTGAGCCCGTCGAATCCCATCCGCTCCGCCGCGACGAGCAGCTCGGGCAGCGCGTCGGGCGCGAGCCCCAGCGCATCGAGATCGATGCGGCGATAGACGTAGTTGAAGCCCTGCCGGCGGCCTTCCTCCTCGTGCATCGCCGGCGACAGCGAGCCGCCGATGCCCGCGCCGATCAGCCCGATCAGATACGAACCCGCGCTCATCGCGCACCGCCTTGCGACACCAGCGTCGCCATCCGGCGCAGCGCCAGCAGGTAGCCGTCGGTGCCGCAGCCGCAGATCACGCCGTCGGCTACCGCCGAGACGAACGAATGGCGGCGGAACGCCTCGCGACGATGGATGTTCGAGATATGCACCTCGATCACCGGCAGGCCGAGCGCCGTCAGCGCGTCGGCCAGCGCAACCGAGGTATGGGTATAGGCGGCGGGATTGATCACGACGCCTTGCACGCGCGTACGGGCATCGTGCAGCCAGTCGATCAGTTCGTGCTCGGCGTTCGACTGCCGCCATTCGAGCGCGAGGCCGAGCGCATCCGCCTCGGCCGCGCAGCGGCGCTCGACGTCCGCCAGCGTCTCCGCGCCGTAGAGATGAGGCTCGCGCGTCCCCAGCAGGTTCAGGTTCGGGCCGTTCAACACCAGCACCGTCGGCTTGTTCATGTCGGACACTCCGGAAATCGGGCGCGGATCGCCAGCCGATCGCACGCCTCGCAATGGGATTCGGCGCCAGTGTGCACCCGCCTCCCATGCGCTGTCTTTCCGGGTTTTCGATAATTTGTACGATCTAGTTAGTTTGTACAATGCATGCGTAACCCCCTAACAAATATGGGATAACGCGTCGATCCGATGTAGCCGATTGGTTCACTGCGGTTCGGCTCCGGCGCGCCCTCCCCTTTCGACAGGTCCCCCATGAAGCGCTCGATCGCCACCGTCTCGCTGTCCGGCACGCTCGTCGAGAAACTCAAGGCCATCCGCGCGGCCGGGTTCGACGGCGTCGAGATCTTCGAGAACGATCTCCTCTACTTCGACGGATCGCCCGCCGAGGTCCGGCGCGCCGCCGCCGATCTCGGCCTCGAGATCGTGCTGTTTCAGCCGTTCCGCGATTTCGAGGGCGTGCCGCCCGCGCAGCTCGCCCGCCATCTCGAACGCCTGAAGCGCAAGTTCGCGCTGATGCACGCGCTGGGAGCCGACCGGATTCTCGTGTGCAGCAACGTGTCGCCCGATGCGCTGGCGGGCGACGCGCTGCTGGTCGACCAGCTGGGCGCGCTCGCGGACGCCGCCGCGCAAGCGGGCGTCGTCGCCGCGTACGAGGCGCTCGCCTGGGGGCGCGTGGTCAACACCTATGCGCATGCGTGGCGGCTCGTCGACGCCGTGAACCATCCGCATCTCGGGCTTGCGCTGGACAGCTTCCACACGCTGGCGATCGGCGACGCGCCCGACGGCATCGCGTCGATCCCCGGCTCCCGCCTCGCCTTCGTCCAGCTTGCCGACGCCCCCCGGCTCGCCATGGACGTGATCGAATGGAGCCGCCACTACCGCTCGTTCCCGGGCCAGGGCGATTTCGATCTCGCCGGCTTCGCCGCGCGCGTGATCGAGGCCGGCTATACCGGGCCGCTGTCGCTGGAAATCTTCAACGACGGCCTGCGCGCCGCGCCGACCGCCTCCAGCGCGGCCGACGGCTACCGGTCCCTGCTGTATCTGGAGGAGCAGGCCCGCCTGCGCCTCGCCGCCGACGGCCACGCGCCCGCCGCCGCCCAGCCGCTGTTCGCGCCGCCCGCGGCGCCCGCCCACGTCGGCCTCCAGTTCATCGAGTTCGCGGTCGACGCCGCGGCCGCCGCGAAGATCGGCGGCTGGCTCGAACGGCTGCGCTTCCGGCCCGCCGGCCGGCACCGCTCGAAGGACGTGCTGCTCTACCAGCACGGCGCCGCGTCGATCGTGCTGAACGCCGAGCGCGACACCTTCGCCGAGGCGTTCTTCCAGCAGCACGGCCTGTCGCTCTGCGCGTCCGCATTTCGCGTCGACGATGCGGCCGTCGCGTTCGAGCGCGCGGCCGGCTACGGCTACGCCCCGTTCGACGGGCGGATCGGTCCCGACGAACGGGCGCTGCCCGGCGTGCGGGCGCCCGACGGCAGCCTGCACTATTTCGTCGACGAAGCGCCCGGCGCGCCGACCCTGTATGAATCCGATTTCGTGCTGACCGACATCGACGGCCCCGCCGAGGTCGGCCCCCTCGTCGCGATCGACCATGTGTGTCTCTCGTTGCCCGCCGACGCGCTCGACGCCTGGGTGCTCTACTTCCGGACCGCGTTCGGCTTCGACGCGGAACGCGACTGGCTGGTACCTGACCCTTATGGATTGATGCGCAGCCGGGCGGTGCGCAGCGCCGACGGCTCGGTGCGGATGGTGTTCAACGCCTCGGTCGACCGCCACACGGCGGTCGCGCATGCGCTGGACCGCTACCACGGGCCGGGCCTCAACCACGTCGCGTTCCGCACCGACGACATCGTGCGCGCGGTCGCGGCCTTCATGGCGGACGGCGTGCCGTTCCTGCGCATCCCGTCGAACTACTACGACGACCTCGCCGCGCGCTACGCGCTGGGCGATGCGCGTCTCGACACGCTGCGCCGCCATCACCTGCTGTACGACCGCGACGAGGCCGGCGGCGAGTTCCTGCATGCGTATACGGAGCGGATCGACGAGCGCTTTTCGTTCGAACTGGTCGAGCGGCGCAGCGGCTACGACGGTTACGGCGCGGCCAACGCGGCGGTGCGGCTCGCCGCGCAGGCGCAGCGGCGCGCGAGCGCGGGCTGAGGGCGTCCGGCGTGGTTCCGGTTCCAGCCGGGCCGGCCGCCGTTACATTCTGTCATCGATCAAACGGGCGCCCGGCGGTTGCGAGCGGCGGTTTTAAGAATCGTTTAAGCTTTGGCCGGCACCATCCGCAACCATATCCAGACAGGAGGTAAGCCATGAGCGCCGTTGAAACACCCGCGGACCGCCAGGCCGTCCCCCAGGCCAGGAAGACGATGTTGCGCCGTCTGCTCAGCCATCACGAAATCGCGACGCTGCTGGTCCTGCTGCATGCCCCGATCAGCGCCAGCGCGAAGCCGGAGCTGCCCGCGCTGCAGGAAGCCGGCCTCATCGAGATGGTGAACGCCGACGCCGCCGTACCCAGCTTCCGCCTGACCGCCGACGGCAGCGCCGTCCTGAAGGGGCTCGGCTACCGCTGAGCCGCGACGCCCGCATCCCACCCGATCCGGCCGGCCTTGCGCCGGCCGTTTGCATGGCGCCGCGCGGCTACGCGCCGCGCTCCCCCTGCAGCATCAGCCGATACTCGGTCGGCGTCACCCCCACCGTCGCCTTGAACTGCCGCGTAAACGCGCTGTGGTCCGTATAGCCGCACAGCGCCGCCACGTCCGTCACCTTGTCGTGGCTGACGAGCAGCGCGGTGGCCGCGTCGAGGCGCGTCTTGAGCAGCACCTGACGCGGCGTCAGGTGGAACACCTTGTGGAAATAGCGCTCGAGCTGCGCGACCGACATCCCCGCCATGCTCGCCAGATACTTGAGGTTGAGCGGCTGGACGTAATGCTCCTGGATGTACTGCACCACGTCGGCGAGCCGGCTGTACGCCGGGTGTGACCCTTCATGCGCCTTCAGGTCGCGCGAAATGCCTACGAGCCCCACCACCCGCCCCCGCGCGTCGCGCAGCGGTTCCTTGCAGGTCAGGCACCAGCCGGGCTGGCGGCCCGGGTACAGATGCAGTTCCAGCTGGTCGGTCAGCTGCTGGCCAGCACTGATGATCGCGATGTCCTGCTCGACGTAGCTGCGGCCGAAACGACGCGGAAACACCTCGTCGGCCGCCTTGCCGTACAGCGCGCACTTGTCCTTGTAGCCGCAGCGCAGCGCGAGCGTGCGGTTGACGAGCGCGTAGCGCGCGTTCACGTCCTTCACGAAGAACGCGACATCGGGCAGCGCGTCGAACACCGGTTCGAGCAGCGCGAAATGCGCGAGCATCGCCGCGAAGCCGTCGTCCGGCGTGGCGCGCGCTGGGTCAGGCAAGGTCGCAGGCGGTACGGCAAGCAAGGTCGTCATCGCGGGTCTCGCGCATCGGTAGGCATCGGGTCGATTATAGAAGCGCCTCGTCAGCCGCCGCGCACAGCGTGGCGATCGGCATCGGCGCGAACGGCGGACGCGGCGTCGCCTCGTCCCAATCGAAATAGGTGCGCAACGCCGCGCCGCAGACCCGCCCCTGGCACGCCCCCATCCCGCAGCGGGTCTGCAGTTTCGCCTCGCGCGCGCTCGCATGGACGCGCACCGCGCCCACCGTGACGTCCTCGCAGCGGCACAGCACGGTATCGTCGGCCGGCAGCGCGCGTGCCGCGTCGCTCAATTCGAACGCGCGCGCGACGCGCGACGCGAAGCCGCGCCAGACGTCGCGGCTGCGCCGCAGCCGCACGGGCGGCGGCGCAGCCCAGTCGTTGGCGGTCGCGCCGGCGGCGGCCCAGCCGGCCAGTTCGCCCTCGACGCGCGCCAGCTCCATGCCGCCCACGCCCGTGCACTCGCCCGCGGCATAGACGGCATCGACCGACGTGCGCTGCTCGGCGTCGACGGCGATCGCATCGTCGTCGAGCGCGCAGCCCAGCGCGCGTGCAAGCTGGGTGTTGGGCGTCAGGCCATAGCCGCAGGCCACCCGGTCGCACGGAATCATCCGCGTGCCGCGCGGCGTCTCGACCACCGCCGCCTGCACGCGCCCGTCGCCGCGTATCTCGCGCACGACGCTGCCCGTCAGGTAGGTCGTGCCGGCGAAGCCGCGCGTCAGGCGCGCGGCCTGCGCGAGCTTCGACGGCGTCGCCGCGAGCGACAGCCCGAAACGGAGCAGCGCGCCGGCCGACGCCTGCTCGACCACCGCGACCACCTGCGCGCCGGCTGCCCGCGCGGTCGCGAGCGACGCCACCAGCAACGGCCCGCTGCCCGCGATCACGATCCGCTCGCCGCGCACCGGCATGCCGCCCTTGATCAGGGCCTGCAGCCCGCCCGCGCCCGTCACGCCGGGCAGCGTCCAACCCGGGCACGGCAGCAGGCGCTCGCGCGCGCCGGTCGCGAGTATCAGGCGCGCGTAGCCGAGCCGGACCCCGCCCGCGTCAGCGGCCTCGACGAGCAGCGCGCGGCCCGGCAGCACCGCCGCGACGCGCGCGCGCCGCCACCAGGTGACCGACGGCTGCGCCGCAAGCGCGCGCAATGCCGCGCTCAGCGGCGCGGCCGCGCCGAACGCCGGCCCCTGCCGCCAGATCTGGCCGCCCGGCAGCGGATTGTCGTCGAGCACCGCCACGCGCGCGCCCCGCTGCGCGGCCGCCTGCGCCGCGGCCAGCCCGGCCGGCCCCGCGCCCACGACCACGATGTCGTAATGTGGATTCATCCCGCTTGCCCATTGAAAGTCGTCTCGACCGCCATGCCGTCGAGACAGAGCGTCTGGCAGGCCAGCACATGCGCGCGGCCGTCGATCGTCACGCGGCATTCCTGGCACACGCCCATGCCGCACACCATCGTGCGCGGCATGCCGGTCACCGACGCGCGCGTGCCGCGCACGCCGCCTGCCTGCACCAGCGCAGCCGCCACCGTACTGCCCGCCGCGACCGTCAAAGGCCGGCCGTCGATCGTCAAGGTCAGGTTCGCGTCACGCATGGCTGACTCCCGCCAGCAGGCGCGCCGGCAGGTAGGGCGCGCCCGGAATCGCGGCCGTCTCGCCGCACAGCTGCGCGGCCAGCAGCTTCGCGGTCGCGAGCGAGGTGGTCACGCCGAGCCCTTCGTGCCCGGTCGCGAGCCAGACGCCGGGCAGCGCGTCCCCCGCCGGGCCGATCAGCGGCAGCCCGTCGGGCGTGGTCGCGCGAAAACCCGTCCAGGCGCGCAGCGCGTGCAGCGCCGGCAGGCCCGGCAAGTAGCGCGCCGCGCGAGCGAGCATGCGCGCGAGCACCGGCAGCTCGACCGCCGGATCGGTCGTGTCGAACTGCCGCGACGAGCCGATCAGCAACTGGCCGGTCGGGCGCGGCTGCGCGTTGAACGCCACCGAGGTGCCGGTCGCGTGATGCGCGCTCTTGATATAGCCCAGCTCCAGCAGCTGGTGCGACAGCGTGCCCGGATAGCGGTCGGTGATCAGCAGGTGGCCCTTCTTCGGCACGAGCGGCAACCAGGGCGCGAAACGGCGCGCGTCGATGCCGTTCGCGAGCACGACCTGCGCGGCGCCGAGCCGCGCGCCGCCCGCGAGCCGCACCGCGCCGCGCTCGACCTCGATCACGTCGGCATGCAGGTGCAGCGCGATGCGCGCCGCGCCCGGCGAACGCGTCAGCAGCCACTCGGCCGCCGCCGGCGCATAGACGATGCTGTCGCGCTCGACCAGCAGCCCGCCCGCGAGCCCGGGCGCCAGCGCCGGTTCGCGCGCGCGCAGTTCGTGCGCGTCGATCAGCGTCGCCGCGATGCGCCCGGCCGCCAGGCCCGCCTGCATCGTGCGCGCCGCCGTCAGTTCCTCGTCGTCGGCGGCCACCCACAGCGTGCCGCAGCGGACGAACGCACCGCGCTCGCGCAGCTGCGGTGCGAGCGCATGCCACAGCTCGAGCGAATAGCGCGACAGCGCGAACTCGGCCGGCGTATCGTTCATCACGACGAGATGCCCCATGCCGGCCGCCGTGACGCCGCCGCCGATCCCGCCCGAGTCCACCACCGCGACCCGCAATCCGCGCGCGGCCAGCTCGGCCGCGCAGGCCGCGCCGACGATCCCCGCGCCGACGACGATGACGTCCGCGCGCGCCATCAGCCCAGCCGGATGCCGCGCGCGAACGGATCGTCCGCCTCGAAGCACAGCCGCCCTTCCGCCATGATGTGCGCGCGCCCGGTGAGGGTCGGCACGATCGCCGGCTCGCCCTCGGTGCCCTCGGGATGCGGCGCATAGCGCGCCTCGAACACGCTGCCGATGATGCTTTCCTGCCGCCATACGCCGCCCGCCGCGAGCTTGCCGTCGGCGGCCAGACACGCGGCCTTCGCGCTCGTGCCCGTGCCGCACGGCGAGCGGTCGTACGCGCTGCCCGGACACAGCACGAAGTTGCGGCTGTCGAGCCCCGCGCGCGAGGGCGGGCCGAACAGCTCGATGTGATCGATCAGCGCGCCGCGCGCGCCGGTGATGCCCTGCGCGACGAGCGCGTCGCGGATCGCCGCCGTGAACGCCGTCAGCTCGGCGAGATGCGCGGGATCGAGCACGCGGCCGTGCTCGGCGACCAGGAAGAACCAGTTGCCGCCCCAGGCGATGTCGCCGACGAGCGGGCCATGTCCCGGCACGTCGACCGTCACCGCCCGACGGTAGCGATACGCGGGCACGTTGCGCACCGCGATCGAGCCGTCGGCGTTCAGCGTCGCCTCGACGACGCCCACCGGCGTCTCGATCCGGTGCGCCCCCGGCCCGATGCGCCCCAGGTGCGCGAGCGAGCGGACGAGGCCGATCGTGCCGTGCCCGCACATGCCGAGATAGCCGACGTTGTTGAAGAAAATGACGCCCGCGGCACAGCCGGGATCGACCGGTTCGCACAGCAGGGCGCCGACCACCACGTCGGAGCCGCGCGGCTCCGTGACGATCGCCGCGCGCCAGTCGTCATGCGCCGCGCGAAAGCGTTCGAGCCGCTCGGCCAGCGTGCCGCCGCCGAGATCCGGCCCCCCCGACACGACGAGGCGGGTAGGTTCACCGCCCGTGTGCGAATCGATGTAGTCGAGTGTTTTCATGCCGCCATCGTAAAAATGGCGCCTCCTCGCGTCTTGGCGGCATTACGCGCGGCGCATGACGATTTCGGCATACATCAGGGTAACCGCCAATATGCCGAAATCGTCGCGCGCCACGTGCGGAACACGCAAGACGGCCGGATTTTCGCTACCTAGACTGCGTTCCGGAATGCGCTTGCGTGGCGCCGCCGCCCGTCCGACGGGTCACACGGCAGCCCTCGCCCGGGCATCGCGCCCGCGCCGATTACGGCACAGCGCGCGGCGCCGGGCGCGCATCCGATTCATCGCCAACCGGCCGGCGGCCGACCGCCGGCCCATCACGCTAAGGGGAAGTGAAAGTGAAGCTGAAGGTATCGCACCTCGCGCTGGCCGCGGCCGCCGCGCTCGCCGCGTTCTCCGCCGTCCAGGCGGACGCCGCCGATGTGGTCAAGATCGGCTTCGCCGCGCCGCTCACCGGACCACAGGCCAATTACGGCGCCGACATGCAGAAAGGCGTGCAGCTCGCGATCGCCGACTTCAATGCGACGCATCCGGTGATCGGCGGCCACCCCGTCACCATCGTGCTCGATTCGCAGGACGACCAGGCCGACCCCCGCACCGGCACGACGGTCGCGCAGCGCCTGATCGACGACGACGTGCGCGGCGTGATCGGCCATTTCAACTCGGGCACCAGCATTCCGGCCTCCGACCTCTACGACCGCGCGGGGCTGCCGCAGATCTCGATGGCGACCTCGCCGCAGTACACCGCGCGCGGCTACAAGACCACCTTCCGCCTGCTCACGAGCGACGCGCAGGCGGGCCGCATCGTCGGCACCTATGCGGTCAAGACGCTGCACTACAAGCGCGTGGCGATCGTCGACGACCGCACCGCGTACGGCCAGGGCATCGCCGACGAATTCGCGAGCGCGGTGCAGGCGGCGGGCGGCACGATCATCAAGCGCGACTTCACGAACGACAAGGCGCTCGACTTCGCGGCGATCCTGACCAACCTCAAGGGCCTCAATCCCGATGCGATCTTCTACGGCGGCGGCGATCCGCAATCGTCGCCGATGATCCGCAAGATGCGCCAGCTCGGCATCAAGGCCGCATTCGTGACGGGCGAGATGTCGCGTTCGCCGACCTTCCTCAAGGTCGGCGGCGACGCGGCGGAAGGCGCGATCGTCTACATGGGCGGCCTGCCCAAGGAGAAGATGCCGGGCTTCGCGGGTTATGCGGCGCGCTACAAGGCGCGCTTCAACGAGGACGTGATCACCTATTCGCCCTATGCGTACGACGGCACGATCGCGCTCCTGACCGCCATGAAGACCGCCAACTCGACCGATCCGAAGGTGTATGGGCCGTACGTGGCCAAGGTGGCGATCAAGGGCGTGTCCGCCGACCGGATCGCGTACGACGCGCACGGCGACCTGCGCGACGCGCCCGTGACGATCTATCGGGTCGAACGCGGCGCGTTCAAGCCGATCGACACGATCGCCGGCAACTGAGCCGCCGCGCCGCAACCGGGGCTCCGGCGCGCGCGGACAGGGCCGCGCGCGCCCTCGATATCCGGGGAAACACGTGCCGGAGCGCGCGTCGCGCTCCTGTAGAATCGTCCGGCCTGCATCAAGCTCGGCCCCGATGTCCGGCGCGGCACTGCCGTTGCGAAGACCTGTCGCCGCCCCAGCGGCGTCCGACAATAACATGCGAACCCTGATCGCCCTGACATGCATGCATCCGAATTGAGCGGCGCCGCACGCGCCGCAGAACGCCCGCTCACCCGCCAGGACTACAAGACCCTCGGCCTCGCCGCGCTGGGCGGCGCGCTGGAGTTCTACGACTTCATCATCTTCGTGTTCTTCGCGCCCGCGATCGGCCAGCTGTTCTTCCCGCACGACATCCCCGACTGGCTGCGCCAGCTGCAGACCTTCGGCATCTTTGCGGCCGGCTATCTCGCACGCCCGCTCGGCGGCATCATCATGGCCCACTTCGGCGACCTGGTCGGGCGCAAGCGCATGTTCACGCTCAGCGTGCTGCTGATGTCGGTGCCGACGCTGCTGATGGGCCTGCTGCCGACCTACGACAGCATCGGCATCCTCGCGCCGGTGCTGTTGCTGCTGTTCCGCATGCTGCAGGGCGCCGCGGTCGGCGGCGAAGTGCCGGGCGCCTGGGTGTTCGTGTCCGAGCACGTGCCGTCGCGCCGCATCGGCTACGCGTGCGGCACGCTGACCGCCGGCCTCACGGCCGGCATCCTGCTCGGCTCGCTGGTCGCGACCGCGATCAACAGCCGCTATGCGCCCGCCGAGGTCGCCGCGTTCGCGTGGCGCATTCCGTTCCTGCTGGGCGGCCTGTTCGGCCTGTTCTCCGTGTACCTGCGCCGCTGGCTGCACGAAACCCCGGTGTTCGCCGAGATGAAGGCGAAGAAGACGCTCGCCGCCGAGATCCCGATGAAGGCCGTGCTGCGCGATCACGGGCGCGCGGTGCTGCTGTCGATGCTGCTCACCTGGATGCTGTCGGCCGCGATCGTGGTCGTGATCCTGATGACGCCCAGCCTGCTGCAGAAGCAGTTCCACCTCGCGGCCGCCGACGCGCTGTTCGCGAACAGCATCGCGACGCTGGGCCTGACGGCCGGCTGCATCACGGCCGGCTCGCTCGCCGACCGGATCGGCGCGCGGCCCGTGCTGCTGATCGGCGGCATCCTGCTCGCCGGCTGCTATTACACGATGTTCTCGCAGCTCGCGATCGATACGTCGAAACTCGTGCCGCTGTATGCGCTCGTGGGGTTCCTCGTCGGCACGATCGGCGCGGTGCCGTTCGTGATGGTGAAGAGCTTTCCGCCCGTCGTGCGCTTCTCGGGCATCTCGTTCTCGTACAACGTGGCGTATGCGGTGTTCGGCGGGCTCACGCCGGTGATCGTGTCGCTGATGATGAAGTCGAATCCGCTCGCGCCGGCCGTGTATGTGGCCACGATCTGCGTGCTGGGCGGGATCGCGAGCCTGTTCGCGCGGGACGCGCGCTGAGTAAGGCGGCCGGCCGCGCGCCGGTCGCGCCCTTGGGGATCGGGGGTGCCGTCGAGTACGGCGTGGCTCGATTTCTCATTCGGGGACTTGAGCCCGGCATGTGCCCTGTGAGCGGATAGACCCAGCCATCAATCGCAAGACCCTCGGTGTTCGTGTGGGCCTTACCCGCCCCACTCAGTCCGGAAGCGCATTCTGCCAATACTGTTCATAGTTCTGACCACCGTAGTACACACCGAGAATCGAACGCCACGATCGCGTCGACATATGCCATTCCCGCCACGGGCGAGCCCGCAGCCGCTATCTTCGTCTCAAGATCAATGAGTTGCGACAAGGCCGCTGGTGCGAAGACAACCGGATAGCACTCGTCACTCACGAACGCGTTGCTCGATGACGTGCAAGCACCGCACGTACGTTTTCAACCGTCTGAGCCTGCGACGGATCTGCATCAAGTGCCGCTGCCGCCGGCACAACGCTTTCGCGTAGCCACGACTCGATTGCACGGTCCCGCGCATCGAGCATACGCAGCGCATCTCGAATCACCTCGGATTCAGTGGCGTATGCGCCGCTCGCGACGCGAGCGCGCACGCCATCTCCCATATCGTTGGGTAACGTGATACTGAACTGCTGAGTGGTACGCATGGTGGCCCCTTGGTCGATAGGATTTAATCCTACTCCGATCGTCATCCTTGGCACGTGCCATTCTCTTTGCGGCCATCACGCCAACACCTTTTCCCCATCCATCCCCACGAATTCAGATTCAAAAGAATTCAATCCAAAACCGATTATCTTCAACTCGCGATTTACGAATGGACGGCTGAAGAAATCTTCAGAAATTCATTTCATCGGCCCCTTCGAATCCATCAAATACATTACATAGATCATTTCATTTTACTTTCGGTAAAACACCGCCTCCCCGCCCTCCGTAAGCCCCGCCATTACGTTCAGTAATCTATGTGAGAATCATTCTCATTTGTATTGACTTCGCGATTCCGCCTGCATACGATGCGCCCCGCAACACGTCGAAACGCGTGTCGCGCCGGGGTTCCATCGTGTATGCCGGTTAATGTGAATGCATTAACCCGCGTTGAGAATAAAAAGGGAGTTGCATGAAATTCGCGTCGTCATTTGGACGCCAGGTCCGCCAACGTCCGCGCATGACGGCCTGCCAGGCGGCACTCGCCTGCGCGTGGCTGCTCAGCACCGTCGCCCACGCCGAGGTGTCGCCCGATGCGCTCCCCGAGGCGCCGGAAGCCGACCTCGCGATCCAGGCGAAACCGGCCGGTCAATGGACCGGCGTGTGGGCGCGCCAGAACCTGCTCGGCGACATGGGCGGAATCCGGCCGTGGCTCGGCCACTACGGCGCCACGCTCGCCGTCACCGAGGTCAGCGAGTACCTCGCGAACCTGCGCGGCGGCCTCAATCGCGGCGGCACCTATGACGGCCTCACCACCGCCACCCTGACCGTCGACACGCAAAAGGCGTTCGGCCTGCCGGGCGGCACCTTCAACGCCAGCGCACTGAATATCCACGGCCGCAACCTGAGCCAGTACAACCTCGGCACGCTGAACACCGCGAGCGGCATCGAGGCGCAGGTCGCCACCCGCCTGTGGGAGCTGTGGTATCAGCAGTCGTTCTTCAACAAGCGCCTCGACGTCAAGATCGGCCAGCAGAGTCTCGACCAGGAATTCATCGTCAGCCAGTACGCGGCGACCTTCGTCAACACGATGTTCGGCTGGCCGTCGCTGCCCTCGTACGACCTGCCCAACGGCGGCCCCGCCTACCCGCTCGCCGGGCTCGGCGTGCGCGTGCGCGGCCAGATCACGCCGTCCATCACCGGCCTCGCCGGCGTGTTCGACGGCGATCCGCTCGGCAACAACCCGAACAACCTGAGCGGCACCAATTTCAACCTGCACAACGGCACGCTGTTCATCGGCGAGCTGCAGTACGCGCTCAACCAGCCGTCCGAAGGCCAGATGGACCTGGGCCCGTCGACGGGCCTGCCCGGCACCTACAAGGTCGGCGTCTGGTATCACAACGGCCGCTTCAACGACCAGCAGATCGACACCAGCGGCCAGTCGCTCGCGAGTTCCGCCTCGACGGGCGTCGCCCAGCAGCGCCATGGCGATTACAGCTTCTACGCGGTCGCCGACCAGATGATCTGGCGCCCCGATCCGACCGGCTCCCGGAACCTCGGCGTGTTCGCGCGCGTGATGGGCGCGCCGGGCGACCGCAATCTCGTCAGCCTCGCGGCCAATGTCGGCATCGTGCTGAAGGGGCCGTTCGACGGCCGCGACAACGACAGCGTCGGGCTCGCCGTCACCTACCTGAAGGTCGGCAACCACGTGACCGCGCTCGACCAGGACTACGCGGCGCTCGGCCCGTACGGCGTGCGCACCAGCGAAACCACGATCGAGGCGACCTATCAGTATCAGGTCAACCAGTGGTGGCAATTGCAGGCCGACGCGCAGTACACCTTCAACGCGGGCGCCGGCCAGAATCCGGTCGACCAGACGCAACCGCTGCGCAATACGTTCGTGATCGGCATGCGCACGACGATCACGTTCTGATCGGCGCAGCCCAGTTTGTTCCGCGCGCCGCCCGTCAACGGCGACGCGCCAGTCAGGAGATACATCGATGGTCCCGTTTTCCTCCCACCCGTCGCCGCGCCGCACGCTGCGCGTGATCGCCGCCGGCTTCGCGCTCGCGGCCGCCGGCCTCGCGCACGCCGAGCCCCAGGGCTTCCTTGAAACGCTGCATCGTCACACCACGCTGGTCAACACGGTGCCCGACAACGGCGACCAGAATCCGTACGCGCTCGCGATCTCGCCCATCACCTCGGGCGCGCTCCAGCAGGGCGACGTGCTGGTCGACAACTTCAACAACTCGGCCAACCTGCAGGGCACCGGCAGCACGATCATCACGTACCGGCCGTCGACCAAGCAGATGAGCGTGTTCGCGACCGTGCCGCGCGACCTGAAGGGCTGCCCCGGCGGCGTCGGCCTCGCCACCGCGAACACCGTGCTGAAATCCGGCTGGGTGATCGTCGGCAGCACGCCGAGCAACGACGGCATGACCAACACCAAGGGCGCGGGCTGCATGATCGTGCTCGACAACCAGGGCAAGGTCGCGTCGACCTTCGCGAGCCCGAACATCAACGATCCGTGGGGCAACATGGCGGTGGTCGACCAGGGCAACCGCGCGACGCTGTTCGTCAGCAACGCGGGCTTCGGGGTCGGCGGCGCGGAAGGCAACCCGCCCGTGTTCAAGCAGGCCACGGTGCTGCGCATGGAACTCGACATCCCGGACGGCAAGCCGCCCGTCGTGCGTCAGGAAACGGTGGTCGCGAGCGGCCTCGGCGCGCAGGCGGACAAGGGCGTGTTCCTGGTCGGCCCGACCGGCCTCGCGCTGTCGGGCGACCAGAAGAAGCTCTACGTGTCGGATGCGATCGGCAACCGCATCGTCGAGATCGACGATCCGCTCACGCGTGACACCAGCGCGGGCGTCGGCCGCCAAGTGACCGCCGACGGCTTCCTGCGCCGCCCGCTCGCGCTGACCACCGCGCCGAACGGCCACCTGCTCGTGACCAACGCGCTGAACGGCCAGGTGGTCGAGGTCGATCCGGTCGCCGGCAAGCAGCTGTATGCGCGCTGGATCGATACCGACAAGGCGCAGTCGCCCCCGGGCAACGGCGACCTGTTCGGCATCCTCATGACTCCGGAAGGCGACGGCTTCTACTACGTGGAAGACGACGTCAACACCCTGGTGCTCGCCAAATAGGTTCCATCATGGCAGACGATCTCGACTCCCCCCCGCGCCCCGCCCGGCGCGGTTTTCTGAAGGCAGGCGGCGCGGCCGTCGCGGCCGGCCTCGCGGCCGGCGCGGCGCCCGTCGTCCAGGCGGCGCAGGCCGCGCCGCCCGCCGCCGCCGCCGCGAGCGGCGCGGCCGAGCCGTTCTACGGCGCGCACCAGGGCGGCATCGTGACGCCGCAGCAGAGCCACGCGTATTTCGCCGCCTTCGATCTGACGGCCGCGACGCGCGCCGACCTGATCGCGTTGCTGAAGACCTGGACCGATGCGGCCGCGCGCCTGACGCGCGGCGAGCCCGCGCAGCCGCTGCAGGCGGCCGGCGACGACAAGCCGCCCGTCGATTCGGGCGAATCGCTCGGCCTCGATGCGGCCGGACTCACGATCACGTTCGGCTTCGGCCCCGGCCTCTTCAGTTCCGCGGGCAAGGACCGCTATGGTCTCGCGCAGCGCCGGCCGGCCGCGCTCGTCGACCTGCCGCGCTTCAACGGCGACCAGTTGCTGCCCGAGAAGACCGGCGGCGACCTGTTCATCCAGGCCTGCGCGAACGACGCGCAGGTCGCGTTCCACGCGGTGCGCCAGCTCGCGCGCCTCGGCGCGAGCGCGACGCAGATGCGCTGGGGCCAGGCCGGCTTCATCTCGGGCAAGCCGGGCGAGACGCCGCGCAACCTGATGGGCTTCAAGGACGGCACCAACAATCCGCCGAAGTCCGACCCGGCCGCCATGAACGCCTACGTATGGGCGGGCGACGAAGGCCCGGCGTGGATGAAGAACGGCACCTACACGGTCGTGCGCCGGATCCGCATCACGCTCGAACACTGGGACAACACGGAACTCGGCTTCCAGGAGCAGGTGGTCGGCCGCCACAAGTACAGCGGCGCGCCGCTCGGCAAGCAGCGCGAGTTCGAGCCGCTCGACCTCGACGCGGCGGACAAGGACGGCAATCCGGTGATCCCGGACAACTCGCATGCGCGCCTCGCCGCGGCGGAGACCAACAACGGCGCGCAGATCCTGCGCCGCGCGTACTCGTACAACGACAGCACCGGGTTCTACAGCGAGCGTTGGCCGCCGTGGCGCCAGCAGACCGAGTACGACGCGGGGCTGATGTTCGTCGCGCACCAGCGCGACCCGCGCAAGGGCTTCATTCCGATCAACGAGAAGCTCGCCAAGATGGACATCATGAACCAGTTCACGACCCACGTCGGCAGCGCGATCTTCGCGTGCCCGCCGGGCGCGAAGCCGGGTTCCTATATCGGCGCGGAGCTGTTCGACGCCTGAGCGGCGTCGCGCTCCGCTTCCTACTCTCTATCCAGACCACCAGGGAACTGCCCACGCCATGAACCGATCCTCTCTCCGCCGCCGCGCGCTGGCGGCCGTCGCCTCGCTCGCGCTGACGGGCGCACTGACCAATCATCTCGCGGATGCCGCGACGCTCACGCTCTACAGCGCGCAGCACGAACAAGTGGTCAACCAGCTCGTCAAGGACTTCGAGGCGCAAAGCGGGATCAGCGTGAAGGTCCGCACGGGCGAAGGCCCGGCGCTCGCCGCGCAGCTCGTCGCCGAGGGCGACCGCACGCCGGCCGACGTGTACTTCACCGAGAACTCGCCGGAACTCGTGCTGCTCGACGAGAAGGGCCTGCTCGCCAAGGTCGACGCAACGACGCTGCAGACCGTGCCGGCCCGCTACAACGCGCCCGACGGCAACTGGGTCGGCGTGCTCGCGCGCGAGAACGTGATCGTCTACAACACCGTGAAGATCCAGCCGCAGCAGCTGCCGCCGTCGCTGCTCGACTTCGCGAAGCCGGAATGGAAGGGCAAGGTCGGCATCGCGCCGAGCGACGCCGACTTCCTGCCGCTCGTGAGCGGCATGCTCGCGCTCAAGGGCGAGGCCGCGACGCTGCAATGGCTGAAGGGCCTCAAGGCCAATGCGCAGATCTTCGACGACGACGAAGGCGTGACGGCGGCCGTCAATCGCGGCGGCGTCGTGACCGGCATCATCAACAACTACTACTGGGCGCGCCTGCACGCCGAACTCGGCGACAAGTCGACCCGCAGCGCGCTGTTCCACTTCTCGAACGGCGATGTCGGCGGCCTCGTCAACGTGTCCGGCGCCGCGGTGCTGAAGGCCTCGAAGCATACGGCCGAAGCGCAGAAGTTCCTCGCCTACCTGGTCGGCGAGCGCGCGCAGAACCTGATGGCGAAAGGCCACATCAGCTTCGAGTATCCGCTGCATGCCGGCGTCGCACCCGACCCGCTGCTGAAGCCGTTCGACCAGCTGAGCCCGCCCGCGCTGACGCTCCAGCAGCTCGGCGACGACAGCCAGGCCGGCAGGCTGCTGCGTCAGGCCGGCCTGCTCTGAGCCGCGCGATGAGCGATACCGCCGCCGACGCGCTGCACGCCACGCCGCCCGCTCCGTCGGGCGGCGCGCGCCGACGCGCGCCGCGCGGCCTCGTCGCGGCGGCCCTGCTCGGGCCGCTCGCGGTACTGCTGCCGATCGCGTTCACCGTCGTCTATCGCGCGGCGGGCCTCGGCGCGAACGACGCGGCCGAGCTGCTGTTCCGGCCGCTCGTCGCCGAACTGCTCGCCAACACGCTGCTGATCACGCTCGCGACCACGCTCGTCTGCGCCGTGCTCGGCACCGCGGCCGCCTGGTTCGTCGAGCGCACGCACCTGCCCGGCCGGACCCTGTGGGCCGCGCTCGCGGCGGCGCCGCTCGCCGTGCCGCCGTTCATCACGAGCTATGCCTGGGTGTCGCTGAGCCTCGATCTGCAGGACTTCCTCGGCGCGCTGCTGGTGCTCGCGTCGTCCTATTTCCCGCTCGTCTACCTGCCGGTCGCCGCCGCGCTGCGCGGCCTCGATCCGGCGCTGGAAGAAAGCGCGCGCACGCTCGGCTGCAATCCGCGCCAGATCTTCCTGCGCGTGGTGCTGCCGCAGTTGCGCCCCGCACTGCTCGGCGGCATGCTGCTCGTCGCGCTCGGCGTGCTGTCCGAGTTCGGCGCGTTCACGCTGCTGCGCTTTCGCACCTTCACGACCGAGATCTACGCCGAATACCGCATCGAGTTCGACGCTGCTCGGCTGCCTGCTGATCGTGCTGTGCCTCGTCTGTCTCGTGCTCGAATTCCGCGTGCGCGGCCGCGCGCGCTACGACCTCACGCATCGCGGCGCGCGCCGCGCCGCCGTGCGCTACGAGCTGGGCGCCTGGCGCTGGCTCGCGGTCGCCGGCAACGCGGCGCTCGCCGTCGCGACGCTCGGCGTGCCGCCCGCGATGATCGGCTACTGGCTCACCCAGCAGGGCGCCGCCGCCGTAACGCCGGCCGACGTGTCGCCGCAGCTGCTGTGGGACGCGACCGTCGCCTCGGCGGGCCTCGGACTCACGGCCGCCGCGCTCACCACCGTCGTCGCGCTGCCGCTCGCGTTCCTGCTGATCCGCTATCCGAGCCGCATCGCGACCGCGCTCGAACGCATCGTGTTCACCGCGCAGGGCATGCCCGGCCTCGTGATCGCGCTCGCGATCGTGTCGCTCACCGTGCGCTTTCTGCAACCGCTGTACCAGAGCACGCCGATGCTGATCGTCGCGTACGCCATCCTGTTCCTGCCGCTCGCGCTCGTCAGCGTACGCGCGGCCATCGCACAGGCGCAGGCGCGCCTCGAAGAAACCGCGCGCTCGCTCGGGCTGTCGTGGGCGCAGACCGTGTGGCGCGTCCTGGTGCCGCTCGCCGGCCCCGGGCTCGGCGCGGCCGCGACGATGGTGTTCATCTCGGTCGTCACCGAACTCAACGCGACCCTGCTGCTCTCCCCCATCGGCACCCACACGCTCGCCACCCAGGTGTGGAGCGATACCTCGACGCTCGCGTTCGCGGCCGCCGCGCCCTATGCCGCGCTCCTCGTCGCGCTGTCGCTGGCCGGCTCCGCGCTGCTGTTCGTGCTGCTCGGCCGCTCGTCGGTGCGCGCCACGGCCGCGCGCGGCGATTGACGTTCCGTTTCCGGCTTACATCATGAGTGAAATTCGCATCCACGGCGTACACAAGTCGTTCGACGGTCATCCGGTGCTGCACGGCATCGACCTGA
>NZ_JAAGNW010000086.1:20454-25525 GCF_010645215.1 Burkholderia multivorans
GACCGTGCGGCGCGGCGCGCTGCTCGCGCTGCTCGGCCCGTCCGGCAGCGGCAAGACCACGCTGCTGCGCATCCTGTGCGGCTTCGAGCGCGCCGAGCAAGGCACCGTCGACATCGACGGCCGGCGCGTCGCCGGGCCGGACCTGCACGTGGCGCCCGAGGCGCGACGCATCGGCTACGTGCCGCAGGAAGGCGCGCTGTTCCCGCATCTGTCGGTCGCCGACAACATCACCTTCGGGCTGCCGCGCACGCAACGCCGCGCGCAGCACCGCGTCGCCGAGCTGCTCGAAATGGTCGGGCTGCCCGCCGACTGCGCGCGCCGCGCGCCGCAGCAGCTGTCGGGCGGCCAGCAGCAGCGCGTCGCCCTGGCGCGTGCGCTCGCGCCCGCCCCGTCGCTCGTGATCCTCGACGAACCGTTCTCGTCGCTCGATACGTCGCTGCGCGTCGAGACCCGCGCGGCCGTGGTCGATGCGCTCGCGGCCGCGAACGCCACCGCGGTGCTCGTCACGCACGACCAGCCGGAGGCGCTGTCGCTCGGCGACGAGGTGGCCGTGCTGTGGCGCGGGCGGCTGTTGCAGACCGCGCGTCCCGAAACGCTGTACCGGCAGCCCGCCACGCGCGAGCTTGCCTCGTTCGTCGGCGACGCGGTGCTGCTGCACGGCAGCGCGCGCCACGGCCGGATCGACTGCGCGCTCGGCAGCCTGCCGCTGCACGTCCCGCTGCGCGACGGCCCCGCCGACGCGATGCTGCGGCCCGAGCAGATCCGCGTGCAGCCCGCGCATGCGCCGCGCGACGACGCCGCGCAATGGCGCGAGGCGCTGGTGCTCGATACCTCGTTCGGCGGCCAGGATGCGCTCGTGTTCGCGCAACTCGTCGACGATCCGGAGGTCCGGCTGCGCATGCGCGTGCCCGGCTATCGCTGCCCGTCGCCGGGCGAGCGGATCGCGCTCGCGGTCGACGGCGACGTGATGGGTTACGCCGGCTGAGCCGGCGCGCCCGGACGAAGACCGTCCGGGCGCGCGGCGTCGAGCCGCCCGCCCATGCCCGAGGCGCGATGCGCGCCCGGGCGACGCCCCCTCATATCCCATGCGCGGCGCGCCTCGTTCCTGCGCCACCGCGCCCGCTGCGCCTGCGCGTGTTTAGCAGGCCATTGCATCCTGTTTATCCGCGCGATTCCCGCCCCCCTCGCGATCTTCAATCGATCCGCCGCAGTAGCCGCGCCGCCCCGCGCCCGCCGCCAAAATTATTATTGTCCGCTGTTCCATTACGAAAAATTACGCCGTATATTCGTCATCGGCGTCACGCCGCAGGCCGCACCTCGCTGCCCGTTGCCAGGCAAGCCGCCCCGTCTCGCGACGGTCATCGCGCGTTCGATTCATTTCGAACAACTATGTAATTCCGTTGTTCAACAAGCCGTACCGATGTGCTGTGCGTTCCACGTTTTTAGTTTCGGGCGGTAAACAACACTCAATCTCGCGCCGCCCAGATCAATCACAATCAAATCGAGGGATACGATGGGCCACATCCGCAAGCGCATGGCGTTGCCACGCACGCTCCTGAAACTGTCTCCGCTGTTCGCGGCACTCGCACTCACCGCCTGCGGCGGCGACGACAGCCCCGCACCGTCCGCCTCCGCCAACGCCAGCACCGCCGCGCAGGCCTCCGTGATGGCCGGCCGCACGGCCGCCGCGCCCGCCGGCCTCTACATCAGCGAAGTCGCCGGCAACTTCCGCCAGGACAAGGACTACGACGCAGGCACCGCGTCGAACAGCGTCGCGTGGGTCGAGCTGTACAACAAGCAGAACGTCGCCGTGAACCTCAAGGACTACGTCCTGCGCACGGGCGGCATCAAGCTCTCGGATCCTTCGTCCGTCAATGCGTCGGTCAACTATGCGCTGCCCGACCTCGTGATCCCGGCGAACGGCTACGTGGTGATCGCCGGCCGCAAATCCCCGTACCTGAAGAACGCCACCGCGATCGACAAGAGCAAGGCCGTCTACGTGCTCGATTCGAGCGGCACCTATCTGCCGTACTGGAACAACAGCGGCGGCTTCGTCGAGCTGCAGGCGGCCAAGACCGCGAAGCAGCCGGCCCGCACCGTGGACTTCGTGCGCTTCGGGTCGAGCAACACCGCTCCGCTCACCGCGAACTTCTGGGTCGGCGCGAACGTGCCGGCCTTCGCGACGCCGCCCGCCAGCTACGTCGGCAGCCAGTCGCTCGATCCGCTCGACACCCACGATCAGTCGATCGTCCGGCTCAGCGCCCAGTTCGCCGCCACCCGCAGCCGCACCGACTGGACCCTCGTCGATTTCCCGACGCCCGGCGGCCCGAACGACATCGCCGCCGGCGTCGCCGACAGCGACCACGACGGCATCCCCGATACCGCGAAGACGCCGGGCGGCTCCTATGCCGGCCTCGACCTCTATGCGATGGGCGCGCGCCCCGGCCAGAAGGACATGTTCATCCAGGTCGACTACATGGGCGACGACGCCCGCGTCGCCGCCCAGGATACGGCGCGCCAGCTGCAGGCGGCGGCGCTCGCGAAGATGGTCGACGCGTTCGCGCCGCATCGCATCGTGGTGGCCGACCGTCGATGCGGGCTGCACGTCGCTCTACGGGTACTACAGCCAGTACGTCGATCCGCGCCGCCGCGGGTTCTTCCGCTACGGCCTGTTCGCGTCGTCGCAGAACGCGGACGGCAGCGCGGGCTCGTCGGGCGTCTCCGAACTGCCCGGCAACAAGGTGCTCGTGACGCTGAAAGGCTTCCTCGCCGACCAGTTGAGCCCCGCCGGCGAAACGATGCGCGTGAACTACCAGGCGGCGACCCTGATGCACGAGTTCGGCCACAGCCTCGGCCTGCGGCACGGCGGCGACGAGCTGGCGGTCAACTACAAGCCGAACTACCTGAGCATCATGAACTACCTGTACCAGCTGTCGGGCGTGCCCACCGACGCCACCGGAACCGATGCGATCGAACGCTACTACTATCAGCAGAACGACTGGAACGGCGTGGTCGTGCCCGACACGCGCACGCTCAACGCGACCTTCAAGGCGTACACGTATCCGGTCGCGGCCGTGCCGCATGGGCCGACCCAGGACAGCTTCCGGATCGACTACTCCGACGGCAGCAGCGCGAACCTCGACGAGAGCGCGCTCAGCGAAGCGGCATACGTCGGGCGCGGCGCCGGCACGAGTCCCACCGCGTTCGGCGACTGGAACCTCGACGGCGTGCAGCAGGCCGCGCCGTACGCCAGGTCGCTGACCGGGCAGACCGACGATTTCGGACGCACGGTCTATGCGCGGCTGCATGATTTCGACGACTGGCGGCATCTGGCGCTGGTGACGGGCAAGAACTACAACCTGGTCGGAATCGCGCAGAGCTTCGGCATCGGCGAATATCAGCCGCCGCTCATCAAGCGCAGCCAGATCCAGGTCGAGGAAGCGCCGCCGGTCGCCGTGCTCGAACGCCTGCGGCAGACGAGCGCGCAATGACGATGCGCGCATGCGTGCGCGCGGCGGCGCTTGCACTCGTACTCGCGCTCGCGGGGCCGGCGGCGGGCGCCGCCGCGCCGCTCGTGATCGACGGGGTCACGCCGCGCACGTCCGGCGCGACGGCCGAGACGCTGGTGCGCGACTTCCGGCTCGATACGGACGGCGCGCTGCGGTTCCGCCTCGGCGCCAAGCCGGTTCGGATCGCTCCGTGGCCGGCACGCCTGCCGCAACGGCTCGATCATCCGCAATACGCGGCCGCGTGGTCGATCACGCATCCGTCCGGCCCGATGCAGGTCGTGACGCTGCGCGACACGCACGACGACGCGCCGTGGCTGCGGCTCACCGCAGGCGGCGGTGTAGGCGTCACGCTGCTGCCGGGCACGCAGGTCGGCCGGATCAAGCAGGGCTTCGTGTATCTGCTGAGGCATGACGCACCGCTGCGCGTCGAACCGGATCGACCCGTGCTGCTGACCGACGAAGTCGCGCATCGCTGCTGGCAATTCGTGCTGCTCGGCACGTCGATACCCACCGGCGGGGCACAGGTCGAGAGGGAGCCTCGCGCGGACTGGTATTTGCAGCGCGTCGAATGCGCGCCGTGAGGCGACGTCGGCAGGTGCGGCCCGCACGCGCGGGCCGCACCGCTCAACGCAACAGGCCGTAGGACTGCGGACGGCGCAGGCCGTCGATGCTGATCGCCCCCGCGCCCGTCACGTACAGCAGCAGGAAGCCGCCCGCGATCGCGACGTTCTTCCAGAAGTGGACCACCATGTCGTGCTGGACGGCGGCATCCGTCGCGTCCCAGAAGTTGTGGCCGATCATCGCGGTCGCGATCGTGTAGGCCGCAAGCGCGAGCGCCAGCGGCTTCACGCGGTAGCCGACGATCAGCAGCAGCGCGCCCAGCGATTCAATCGCGACCACGGCGGGCGCGGTCACCTGAAGGAAGGGCACGCCCAGGCCGCGCAGATAGCCGACGAACTCGGCGTATCCGAGCAGCTTCATCGCCCCGCCCCAGAGAAACAGCGTGGCGAGCAGCAGCCGCCCGATCAAGATGACGCCGGAATCGACGGAACGCGTCATGTCTCACCTCCTGATGAATTAGCGATGCCGGCGCGTGGCCTGCATGGTCAATCCGCCAGAATAGGAGGTCTCGGGCGAGGCTCCAAGAAAAAGGTTGTACCAAAAAGTTGCGAGTGGCGGCCGGCGAGGCGCGTTCGAGCGAAGTTATCGAGTAAATTCAGCGCTTTATGCACCGGTGCGGCATCGGCCGCGCTGCTTCGATCACCTTACTGTGTCGTCAGCGCGAGGGCCTACTTGCCTGACCGGCCGAGAAGGACAGCGCAGCATCGCGCTCAGGGATGGGCGCCGCCTGCCGCCTCTTCGATCTCGATCGTATCCCAGCGGCCGCGGCGCATGGCCTCGGCCAGCATGCCGAGCGTCAGCGGGATGCGCGGCGGCTCGCGGTGCCGCTTCGAAACTACGCCGAGCACCGATCCGACGACGTCCCAGCCATCCGGACCGAAGTATCGGCTGTACGGAAACCCTTGCGCCGCGACACCGAACTTTTCGGCCCATCCGTCGAT
>NZ_JAAGNW010000087.1:0-4247 GCF_010645215.1 Burkholderia multivorans
ACGAAGGGACGACGGCGATCCAGGCGAACGATCTGGTGGGGCGGAAGACGCAGCGCGACGGCGGGGCGGTGGCGCAGGCGCTGCTGGCGGAAGTGGGCAAGACGGTGGAGGCGCTGGGCGGGCAGGAAGGCGCGGCGTTCGCGTCGGCGCGCACGCAACTGGAGCGCGGCGCGAAATCGCTGGCGGCGGTGGTGGAATACGTGGTGGTGACGGCGAAGCATGATCCGAATGCAGTATTCGCGGGAAGCGTGCCGTACCTGAAGCTGGCGGGGATCGTGCTGGGCGGCTGGCAGATGGGGCGGGCGCTGCTGGCGGCGCATCGCGAGCGCGCATCGGATCCGGCGTTCTACGACGCGAAGATCGCAATCGCGCAGTTCTATGCGGAACACCTGCTCACGCAGGCGGGCGGTCTGGAGGCGGCGGTGCTGTCCGCCGACAGCGCGGGCGGCGTGCTCGCGCTGAGCGAGGACCAGTTCTGAACGGTTTGAGTTTGAAACAGGGAAAAGCACGATGACTTCGGATGAGCTGATTGCGCAATATGGTCCGCGCGACTCGATGGAATATGACGTCGTGATCGTCGGCGGCGGCCCCGCCGGGCTGTCGGCGGCGATCCGGCTCAAGCAGCTCGCCGCCGAGAAAGGCGTGGAGATCGGGGTGTGCGTGCTGGAGAAGGGGTCGGAGATCGGCGCGCACATCCTGTCGGGCGCGGTGATGGATCCGCGCGCGCTGACCGAACTGTTCCCCGACTGGCAGGCGCAGGGCGCGCCGCTCAACGTGCCGGTCACGGAAGACCGCTTCCTGTTCCTCACGGAAACCGGCGCGAAGTCGGTGCCGCACTGGGCGCTGCCGGACAACTTCAGGAACGAAGGCAACTACGTGATCAGCCTCGGCAACGTCACGCGCTGGCTCGGCCAGCAGGCGGAAACGTTGGGCGTGGAGATCTTCCCGGGCTTCCCGGCCGCCGAGATCCTTTACAACGAGGACGGCTCGGTCAAGGGCGTCGCGACCGGCAACCTCGGCATCGGCAAGGACGGCGAACCGACCGAGAACTTCCAGCTCGGCATGGAGCTGCACGCGAAGTACACGCTGTTCTGCGAAGGCGCGCGCGGGCACCTGGGCCGCCAGCTGATGGAGCGTTTCAAGCTCAACGCGAACAGCGATCCGCAGTCGTACGGGATCGGCATCAAGGAACTGTGGGAGATCGATCCGGCGAAGCACCAGCCGGGCCTGGTCATGCACACGGCGGGCTGGCCGCTCAAGCGCGACACCTACGGCGGCTCGTTCCTGTATCACCTGGACGACAATCAGGTGGTGGTCGGCTTCATCGTCGGGCTCGGTTATACGAACCCGTACCTGTCGCCGTTCGAGGAGTTCCAGCGCTACAAGACCCATCCGGCGATCCGCCACTTCCTCGAAGGCGGCAAGCGGGTGTCGTACGGCGCGCGGGCGATCACGGCGGGCGGGCTGCTGTCGCTGCCGAAGACGGTATTCCCGGGCGGCGCGCTGGTGGGCGACGACGCGGGCTTCCTGAACGCGGCGCGGATCAAGGGCAGCCACGCGGCGATCAAGACCGGGATGCTGGCGGCGGATGCGGCGTTCGCTGCGGTGCAGGCGGGCCGCCAGGGCGACGAGCTGAACGCGTATCCGGACGCCTTCAAGCAATCGTGGCTGCATACGGAGCTGCACCGCGCGCGCAACTTCAAGCAGTGGATGAGCAAGGGGCTGTACCTGGGCACGGCGATGGTCGGGCTCGAACAGAAGGTGCTGGGCGGCAACGTGCCGTGGACGCTGCGCCACCGGCACGCGGATCACGAGATGCTGAAGCCGGCGTCGCAATGCGAGCCGATCGACTATCCGAAGCCGGACGGCAAGCTGACGTTCGACCGGCTGTCGTCGGTGTTCATCTCGAACACGAATCACGAGGAGAATCAGCCGGCGCACCTGACGCTCAAGGATCCGAAGGTGCCGGTGGACGTGAACCTGCACGTGTACGCAGGCCCGGAGGCGCGCTTCTGCCCGGCGGCCGTGTACGAGTTCGTGAAGGCCGATGACGGCGCGGAACGGCTCGTGATCAACGCGCAGAACTGCGTGCACTGCAAGACCTGCGACATCAAGGATCCGACCCAGAACATCGTCTGGGTCACGCCCGAGGGCGGCGGCGGACCGAATTATCCGAACATGTAAGTCAAACCGGCGCGCGTTGGCGCGGCCACTTCGATAAGGAACGGACATGAGCAAGGAAGTCGTGGTAGTGGGCGGCGTGCGGACCGCCATCGGCAAGTTCGGCGGCAGCCTGAAGGACCTCGCGCCGACCGAACTGGGCGCGCTCGTGGTGCGCGAAGTGCTCGCGCGCACGAGCGTGAAAGGCGAGGACGTCGGCCACGTGGTGTTCGGCAACGTGCTCGCGACCGAACCGAAGGATCTCTATCTGTCGCGCGTCGCCGCGATCGACGCGGGCATTCCGGAGACGACGCCGGCGTTCAACGTGAACCGTCTGTGCGGCTCGGGCCTGCAGGCGATCGTGTCGGCTGCGCAGACGATCCTGCTCGGCGACGCGGAAGTCGCGATCGGCGGCGGCGCGGAAAACATGACCCGCGCGCCGCATATCGTGTCGGAGGCGCGTTTCGGCGCGCGGATGGGCGATATCCGCCTGGTCGACATGATGCAGGGCGCGCTCAGCGACCCGTTCCATTCGGTGCCGATGGGCGTGACGGCGGAGAACGTCGCGCGCAAGTTCGGGATCACGCGCGAACAGCAGGATGCGCTGTCGCTCGAATCGCATCGGCGCGCCACGCAGGCGATCGCCGAGGGCCGCTTCAAAGGCCAGATCGTGCCGGTCACGCGCACCGTCAAGGGGCGTGAAGTCGTGTTCGATACCGACGAGCACGTGCGCACCGACGCGACGCCCGAGGATTTCTCGAAGCTCAGGACGGTGTTCGCGAAGGACGGCGGCACGGTGACGGCCGGCAACGCATCGGGCATCAACGACGGCGCGGCGGCCGTGCTGCTGATGTCGCGCGAGGCGGCGGAGCAGCGCGGGCTCAAGCCGATGGCGCGGCTGGTGGCGTATGCGCACGCGGGCGTCGATCCGCAATACATGGGCATCGGCCCCGTGCCGGCGACGCGCACGGCGCTGCAGCGCGCGGGGCTGCGCGTCGAGGACCTCGACGTGATCGAGGCCAACGAGGCCTTCGCGGCGCAGGCCTGCGCGGTGTCGCAGGAACTGGGCTTCGATGCGGCGAAGGTGAACCCGAACGGCTCGGGCATCTCGCTCGGCCACCCGATCGGCGCGACCGGCGCGATGATCACGGTGAAGGCGCTGCATGAGCTGCAACGCGTGGGCGGGCGCTATGCGCTCGTCACGATGTGCATCGGCGGCGGGCAGGGCATCGCGGCCATTTTCGAGAACCTCGGCTGAGGGAAGAGCGCCGGCCGCGCGGGCCGTACCGCCGCGCGGCGCGATGACGAACGGGCCGGCGTGCGGGTTGCGCCGGCCCGTTTTGCATTCATCGCTTAATCGCGCGTGCATCGGTGCATCATGCCGGCTGCGCGGCGGTTCGCAGGAACGATTCGAGCGTCGCCGCCAACGCGAGCGGCGTTTCGTTCATCGGGTAGTGGCCGGCGTTGTCCAGCACCTCCAGCGTGGCGAGCGGATAACGCTGCAAATAGGTCCGCTCCATCAGCGCCGCGTCGAACATCGCATCGTGCGCGCCGACCAGCACTTTCATCGGATGCCGTCGGTCGAGTTCGTCGCTGAAATCGGTATCGGCCCACGCCGCGAAATAGGCCGCGAAGGCTTCCGGCGACGCGCGCTCCAGCGAGTACGCCGCCTTCCATTCGACCCACGCGGCCGGCAGGCGTTGGCCGGTGCTGCGGGCGATGATGTCCCGGCGTCGCGCGGGCGAAGCGGCGGCGGCAGCGAGCCACGCGCGATGGTCGGGATCGAACGCGATCCCGCCGCACGGCACCGGCGTGATCGGCACCAGCGCGCGCACCCGCTCGGGCGCGCGCGCGGCGATGCGCTCCGCCGCCATTCCTCCCATCGAATGACCGACGAGACTGAAGCGCCCGAAGCCGAGCGCGTCCGCGAGCGTGAGCGCGTCGGCGGCCACCTCGTCGATCGTGTACGCGCCGGGCGCGGCGCGCATCCCGCCGTAGCCGCGATTGTCCATGAAGACGTAGCTGAACGTGTCGGTCGAGAGCCAGGGCTCGATCGGCTCGAACGCGTGCGCATCGCCAAACCAGCC
>NZ_JAAGNW010000087.1:4257-12213 GCF_010645215.1 Burkholderia multivorans
GCTCCGGATCGATGAGGGATTGTGCGGCGGGCGACGCTGGCCCGCCTCCGTTGGCGGGTCAATCGCTATAGAATCCGGGCCATGAGAGATACGCTGCTCGATCCCTACGAAGACCTCCCGCGCGACGTGGTGGTGACCGCGAACGACTACGCGCCGGGCGCGACCTTTCCCATGCATGCGCATCGGCGCGGGCAGTTCGCGTTCGCCGCGCGCGGCGCGATCAGCGTGGCGACGCCGCAGGGGCGCTGGCTCGTGCCGCCGCAACGCGCCTGCTGGGTGCCCGCGGGCGTCGCGCACGACATGACGATGAGCGGGCCGGTCACGATGCTCAACACGTTCATCGCGCAGGCGGCGGCGGAGGCGGTGGGGCTGCCCGCGCAGTGTTGCGTGTATGGCGTGTCGGCGCTGCTCAGGCAATTGCTCGCGGATGCGATCGACTTGCCGCCGCTGTATGAGCGCGATGGGCGCGACGGCATGCTGATGGGGCTGCTGGTCGCGGAAATCGCATCGAGGCCGCGCCTGTCGCTGCATGCGCCGCTGCCCGCCGATCCGCGTCTCGCAAGGGTGTGCAGGCACGTGTTCGACGCGCCGTCGATCACGCTCGATCTCGACAGCATGGCGGCCGACGCGGGGATGAGCCGGCGTACCTTCACGCGGATCTTCCGCGCGCAGACCGGGGTGAGCTTCGCGGTGTGGCGGCAGCAGGTCTGCCTGCTTGCCGCGGTGGCGCGGCTGGGCGAGGGACAAACGATCACGCGGGTCGCGCTCGACCTGGGTTATGCGAGCCCGAGCGCGTTTGCGTCGGCGTTTCGCAGCGTGCTCGGAGAGGCGCCGAGCCGGTATATGGAGGGGCGGGTAATGGCCGCCGCGACATCGAACCCGGCCGAGCCGCTTCAGGTTGTTGCACGTTCGATCCAGCGGCGAGCCGACCCAGGATGATTTCGTCGAGGATCGTCATGGAGCGCAGCTACGCGCCTCACGTGTGCGCGATCCATTCGCTTCGCCTGCGTCGACACGGCTTCGCTTCTTCCGTCCCGTTCCCTCCTCGCCGCGGAGCAAGATGCTCTGCGCGAAACCGATCGCCTGCCAACCGCGGGCGATCGGCTCCATGCACGGACGGAGGGACCACCCCATGGCGAGCAGAATCAATGGCGACGTCGGCAATGTATTCGACATGCCGATCGTGCCGGCCCACACATTCAAGCCGTCGCAAGACGCGGAGGCGGAGTCGTCCGACGCGCTGCGCCGGATCCTGAAGGAGTCGATCGAGCTGTTCAAGGTCGACGGCGATTCGAACCAGGCGCCTCCGAGCGACGATGCGCCGGATGGCGGCGGGGAAGCCGTGTTCAAGCTCGCGCCGACCGGGAATTTCGCGCAGGCGCCCGTTGCGCCGCCACCCGAGCAGCGGTGCGCGGCGTCGCCGGACCCGTCGATGGGGCGCTTCGCGTCGGCGCCGCCCGATGCGAACACCCAGCGTCCGCCCGGCGACACGCGCAGCGCGGAGCAGATCATCAAGGACAATCCGCTGCTCAAGCAGCTCGGCAACCAGAGCGGCATTCGCGACAAGCTCAACCAGCTGGTCGGCGGCCACATGGACAGCGATCCCGATCAGGCGTATCGCGCGGCGGCCCTGCTCACCTACGTGAAGAGTTCGAACAATCGCGAGGGCGGCGTGCGTTCCGATTCGCAGCTCGGCAACGGCAAGATCGACGGCTTCACCAAGGACGGCGACGCGCGTCACGGCACGGAAGCCGGCATGCTGCAGGACGTCTGCAAGAACGGCTGGTCCTATACGCAGGAGATTCAGGGCAAGGGCCACCAGCTCGATCAGACGAGCGACACCCATGTCCGTCTCGACGGGACCAACAAGGACAACCTGCAATGGGGCTTCGAGCAGGTGGGCAAGTACCTCGGCGCGATCGTGAAAGGCATCGGCAAGACGCTGCTCGACGTCATCACCAAGGGCCGCTTCAATCCGATCTCGGCGGCGATCAGCGCGATCAAGGACATCGGCGGCGAAGTGGCCAAGCAGGCCGTGAAGGACAGCGGCCTGTCGGATGACGCGAAGCGCACCGCCGGCAAGGTGTTCGACGTGCTCGACCGCTTCTAGCCCCGCTGCGACGCGATGCTTCGCGGCCCGGACGCCGACGGCGCGCCCGGGCCGCGAACCCGCGCTCATCCACGCTGCGCGAGCGTCACGTCGACGCGGAACCCATCCGACTGCGCCAGCTCCAGCTGTGCGAGCCGGCCCACGTCGACGAGGTCGTCGCGGACGGCCTCGATCAACGCGAGGCGCGCCGGGCTGTCACCCACCCGGGCGCGCGCCACCTCGGCCTTCATCGACGCCTTCGCATCGGACTTGGCCTTGCGGATTGCCCGCAGCACATCGGCTGCCGCGTACGTCGCAGCGGCGCTCGCATCCGCGCCCGCGAGCGCGCGCGCGTCCGCGCCGTCGGGCCACGCCGCGCGGTGGATCGAGCCGGCTTGCCAGCGCGACCAGGCTTCCTCTGCGACGAACGGCAGGTACGGCGCGAACAGCCGCTGGATGATCGACAGCGATGCGCGCAGCGCGCGACGCGCGGATGCGCCCGCCGCATCGTCGCGATGCGCGCGCGCCTTCACCAGCTCCACGTAATCGTCGCAATACCACCAGAAGTCCGCCTCGATCTGCGCGAGCGCCTTCGCATAGTCGAGCGACGCCAGCGCCGCACCCGCCTGCGCGGCGCAGGCGGCGATCCGCGCGAGCATCGCGCGATCGAGCACGGCGCTCACGGGGTGCTGCTCGTTCGCGTCGAAGCCGAGCACGAACGCCGACACGTTGAGCAGCTTCAGCGCGAGCCGCCGGCCGTTGCGCATCTGCGTCTCGTCGAATGCGGCGTCGGCGCCCGGGCGGCCGAGCGCGGCCCAGTAGCGCACGCCGTCCGAGCCGTAGCGTTCGAGCAGCGCGGCGGGCGTGACCACGTTGCCCTTCGATTTGGACATCTTCTTGCGATCGGGATCGAGGATCCAGCCCGACAGCAGCGCATGCCGCCACGGCAGCCGGCCATGTTCGAGATGGGCGCGGACGGTCGTGCCGAACAGCCAGGTGCGGATGATGTCGTGCGCCTGCGGCCGCAGGTCCATCGGGAACACCTGCTCGAAGCAGCCGCCCGGTTCTTCCCAGCCGGCCGCGATCTGCGGCGTGAGCGAACTGGTGGCCCAGGTGTCCATCACGTCGGTCTCGCCGATGAAGCCGTTCGGCTGGCCGCGCTGGGCTTCCTGATAGCCGGGCGGCACGTGCGAGCGCGGATCGACCGGCAGCGCGGCTTCGTCCGCGTGGAGCGGGGCGTCGTAGTCGGGCGCGCCCGTCGCGTCGAGCGGATACCAGAACGGCAGCGGCACGCCGAACACGCGCTGGCGGCTGATCAGCCAGTCGCCGTTGAGCCCGTCGACCCAATGCGCATAGCGCTGGCCCATGAAGCCGGGATGCCACTGCAACGCGTCGCCGCGATCGCGCAGCGCGGTGCGCAGTGCGGGATCGCGGCCGCCGTTGCGCAGATACCATTGGCGCGTCGCGATGATCTCCAGCGGCCGGTCGCCTTTCTCGAAGAACTTCACGGCATGCGTGACCGGACGCGGCGCGCCGACGAGCGCGCCTGCCTCGGCGAGCGCGTCGGCTATCCGGCGGCGTGCATCGGCGGCCGTGTGGCCGGCGAGTTGCGCGTAGTGGGCCGCCCCATCGGGCGTGTCGATCCACGCCGGCGTGTCGCGTTTCAGGCGACCGTCCTGATCGAGCACCGCGTGGGTCGGCAGATCGAGTTCGCGCCACCAGATCACGTCGGTGAGGTCGCCGAAAGTGCACACCCTCGCGATGCCGCTGCCCTTGCCGGGATCGGCGAGCGGGTGCGCGAGGATCGGCACGCGCAGGCCGAACAGCGGGCAGCGCGCATGCCGGCCGAACAGCGCCTGGTAGCGGGCGTCGTCGGGATGGGCGACGAGCGCGACGCAGGCGGGCAGCAGTTCGGGGCGGGTGGTCGCGATCACGATCTCGCGGCCGGTGTCGTCCATGAAGCGCAGGTCGTGATACGCGCTGCTGACTTCGCGTTCCTCCAGTTCGGCCTGCGCGACGGCCGTGCGGAACGTGACGTCCCACAGGCACGGCGCTTCCTGGCTGTACAGTTCGCCGCGCCGGGCGTTCCGCAGCAGCGCACGCTGGCTGGCGCGCTGCGCGCGCGCGCCGATCGTCGTGTAGGCGAGCCGCCAGTCGACCGACAGCCCGAGCTGCACGAACAACGCGCGGAAGGCCTGTTCGTCGCGCGCGGTGAGCTGATGGCACAGCGCGATGAAGTTGCGGCGGCTGATGCGCGCGAACCGGCTGCGCTGCGCGGCCGGCGCGGCGGGCGGCTCGTAGGCGGGATCGTAGGGGAGCGCCGGGTCGCACACGACGCCGTAGACCTGCTCGACGCGGCGTTCGGTCGGCAGGCCGTTGTCGTCCCACCCCATCGGATAGAACACGGCGCGGCCGTTCATGCGCTGGAAGCGCGCGATGATGTCGGCGTGCGTGAAGCTGAACACGTGGCCGACATGCAGCGAGCCGGACACGGTCGGCGGCGGAGTGTCGATCGCATAGATCGCGTCGCGCGGCGCGCTGCGATCGAAGGCATAGGTCTGCTGCGCGTCCCAGCGGCGGGCCCCTTTGTCCTCGATGCCTTCGAGGCGGGGCGGTGGGGCGGCGTGAGGGGTGTCGGTTCGGTCGGTCATGCTGGATTCGTCATGGTTAGAAAGAATGGACGGCCGTGCGCCTTCGCCGCGCAGCGGGCGCGGGCGGAACGGGCCGGTCGAACGGCGGCGTACGCGAGGGATGGCCGGGCGCGCGCGGCGGAGCGGGTGGATTCAGCGGCTTACGTGGACGAGCGTCGCGGCGCGCGGGGGCGGGAAGCGCCAGCGCGGGAAAGACATGACGAACAGCGGATCGGGATCCGTGTGGTGACGCAGGGAAGACAGGCGGGAGTGGAGCGTGTGTCGCGCGAGGAAGCGGGCGAGCGGGTAAATGAGGCTGGCGCTGTTCAGCGCGCCGTTACGTTTAACGGTGACATAGCATCCTCCGGAGGTCAGGGGGAAGAAAACGAGGGATCCGGCTGTTGGCCGGATGAACCTTTATAGCGGATCGGCGCGTGTTTCGCAATGCATGCGGCGGGTGCCGCTGCGCGGCGCGCCGGGTATGCGCGCTTGGTGCGCGCTTTGAACGAGGTCGAGCAGAGGCAGAGGCAGCGCGCGAGGTCACAGTAATGCGATCGAAGCCGCGAGAAAGGAAACGATGCGGAAAGGATGTAATCGTGCGATCTCAGTGAAGCGTGTCCGACTCCAGGCCAACTTTGATAAAGCGATCATCGAGCGTAATCCAGTCGACCGAAAATAATGCGAGACATAACGAATTCGTTCTCAAAGAAAATCTTGTGCATCAAATCGAAAAAGTGAGTGGCTATTTGAATGGTTCCTCTGTAAATGGCTCACGAATTGAAAGCCGCGCGGTAAAAGGCCGACGTCGATGTTGCAGAACGATCAACGGCTCCGAAGTGTTAAGGAAGGCGTGTTTTGGTTTGCAAAATACAACAATTTGTCCTAGTCTCAAGCACGCTGTTTCGACGACCGGCGGTTTCATTACCGAGGAGACGGATCGAGCCCTCAGGCTGGCGGGCCGCGCTTTGCGCGGCGCACCGGCCGGCGCCATGTGCCTTGGCGAGCGCCCGCGCGCGTAGTGCGCGGCGCGTCTGGCGGGTAACGATCATGAGATCGACGAGTCGTATAACTAAATCGGTTCCATTGGCGCGCGAGCGCTGATTCGGCCAAAAAGAGAGAGAGATGGAGGAAGGGATGTCTGCGCAGGATGTCATGGTTTTCCTCGAGAATTCATTCAAAGCGGCGCCCATTTCAAAGACGATGGGATTGCGTATCGCATTCGACGAAGAAGGTCATGCGACCATTTCGATGGCGCGTCGGCCGGATTTCGATCACGGCATGAACGATACGCATGGCGGCGTATTCGCGACGATGCTCGACAGTGCGGGCTGGTTCACCGTGGCCGCGCAGTGTCGCAAGCTCGTCGTGACGGCGGATCTGCACGTCCGGATGCTGCAGGCGGCGAGACAGCAGGATCTCGTCGCGACGGCCCGCCTCGTGCGGGGCGGCGGCAAGCTCGCGGTGGCCGAGATGAGCCTGAAATCGGCCGACGGCGAACTGGTCGCGACAGGCACCGCGTCTTTCTCGATTCTCAGCGACCTACCGATCTGAATCCGTCCGAGCGGGCTCATTGAGTCTGCCTCACGGGCAGGGCGGTTTCTTTCCGAGCGGATCGATGCGCGCGCCTTCACCGGCGCAGACCTGCATTGGGCTTTCCATGACTTTTCAATTCAATTCGGATAACTAATGGGTGACGAATCCGTGACGCCGCCGCATCGGACCATCATCGAGCGCCTGCGCCATTGGGCCGCGACGCGTCCGGACCGGCCGGCCTATACCTTCCTCAAGGAGCGCGCGCAGTTCGAGCGCGGCATGACTTTCGGCGAACTCGGCGCGGCGGTCGACGCACGTGCGGCCGATTTGCGCACACGCGGATTGGCGGGCCGGCGCGTGATGCTCGTGCAGCCGTCGGGGCTCGACTACATCGTCGACTTTCTCGGTTGCCTGGCGGCGGGCGCGGTCGCGGTGCCGATGTATCCGCCGTCGACGCAGCGCGACTGGGACAAGCTCGCGGCGGTGGTCGGGAACTGCCGACCGTCCGCGCTGATCGTGGATGCGAAAACGATCGCGCGGCACGGCGACGCCCTGCGCGCACAGCTCGGTCTCGATGCCGGGTGCAGCGTGCTGGCGGGGGCGCCCGAGCCGACGCCGGCGCCGTCGCGTTCGAGCGACGACGATACGCTGCCGCCGGAGCCTGCCTCGCTTGCATTCCTGCAATACACGTCGGGTTCGACCGGTACGCCGAAGGGCGTGATGGTGTCGCACGGGAACATCCTGCTCAATGCGCGCCAGCAGGCGCAGGCGATGCGCGGCGACGGCGATGCCGTGATCGTCAGCTGGCTGCCGTTCTATCACGACATGGGGCTCATCGGCATGATCCTGCAGGCGCTGTCGGTCGGCGCGCACGCGGTGCTGATGTCGCCGTTCAGCTTCCTGCGCAATCCGTCGAGCTGGCTGCTCGCGATTTCGCGCTATGCGGGGACCATCGCGGGCGGGCCGAACTTCGCGTTCGACCTGTGCGTCGACAAGATCGACGACGCCGAACGGGCCGAACTCGACCTGAGCAGCTGGCGCGTCGCGTTCAACGGTTCGGAGCCGGTCAAGGCGTCGACGCTGACGCGCTTCAGCGCGCGTTTCGCGCCGGCCGGATTCCGCGCGGACGCGCATTTCCCGTGCTACGGGCTGGCCGAGGCGACGCTCTATGTGTCGGGCGGGCATGCGGATGCGCAGGCGGTGCTGTCCGTCGCGCGCGCGCCGCTCGGCGCGAACCGGATCGTGCCGGCCGACGAGGCGGACGCGGGCGAGGCGCGTGCCTCGCTCGTGAGCGTGTACGCCACGCCCGCGGATCTCGATGCGAGGATCGTCGATCCCGTCACGTGGAAGGCGTTGCCGGACGGCGTGGTCGGCGAGATCTGGCTGAACGGGCGCGGCGTGACGGGCGGCTATTGGCAGCGGCCCGTCGAGACGGCGGAGACGTTCCGCGCGTATCTGGCCGACACGGGCGACGGGCCCTTCCTGCGCACGGGCGACCTGGGTTGCGTGCGGGACGGCAGGCTCTACATCACGGGGCGCATCAAGGAGTTGCTGATCGTCAACGGCGTGAACTACTACCCGCAGGATCTCGAGGACACGGTGCAGGCGCTCGGCGACCTGTACCGCGCGCACAGCGGCGCGGCGTTCCTGCTGGAAGACGGCGGGCTCGCGATCGTGCAGGGCCTCAATCGCGCGAAGCTCGAT
>NZ_JAAGNW010000087.1:12223-14125 GCF_010645215.1 Burkholderia multivorans
GCGGAGGCGATGCGCGCCGAGATCGAGCGCGTGCGGCGCGCGATCTGGGAAGGGCATGGGCTGGCGGCGGCGTGGGTCGTGTTCGTGCAGCCGGGCGAGATCGCCAAGACGAGCAGCGGCAAGATCCAGCGCGACCTGATTCGTCGCCGGCTGGAAGCGGGCGAGCTGGCGGCGCTGGCGCAGTGGCGCGCGACGGATGATGGGGCGGCCGGTGCCGTAGCCGATGTCGCGACAGCCGACGATGCCGCAGCCGGTGCCGAGGCGGCCGGTGCCGCCTTGAACGGGGCTTCGACAGCCGATGTTGCGGCCGCCCGCGCCGCGGCGACAGCGTCGCATGCGGAGCCCGCGGCGCTGTCGCCGCAGGCCCGCGCGCTGATCGAATGGCTCGGCGACTACGTGCCGCGCTGCGTGAATTCCCTGCAGATCGACGAACGCCGCTGCATTCCGCCGAACATCGTGCTCGACCTGGGCAATCGCGGCCTGCTCGGCATGCTCGCGCCGCGCGAGGCGGGCGGCCTCGGGCTCGGCACCGCGGATTTCACGCGGGTCGTGGAAGTGCTGGGCGCGAAGGACATGACGCTTGCGTTGTTCGTGGGCCTGAACAATGCGCTCGGCATCCGCCCGCTCGCCGAGCATGGCGGCGCGGCCTCGCGCGCGCGCCATCTCGCGGCGCTCGCGACCGGCCGCGAGCTGGCCGCGTTCGCGCTGACCGAGCCGGGCGCCGGGTCGAACCCGGGTGCGATCGCCGCGACCGCGCGCCGCCTGCCCGACGGCCGCTACCGGATCAGCGGCACCAAGTACTGGAGCGGCTCGGCCGCGTGGGCTGGCGTCATCCACGTGTTCGCCAAGACGCTCGACGCGGAAGGCCAGGTGACGGGCGTCACGGGCTTCGCGATTCCGGCCGCGAGCCCGGGCGTCGTGCAGGGGCCGGAGGCGCTGACGATGGGGATGCGCGGCATGATCCAGAACACGGTCCGTCTCGACGGCGTGATCGCTCAAGCGGATCAGGTGCTGGGCGAGCCCGACCACGGCATGGCGGTCGCGCAGGACACCATGTGTTATGGCCGGCTGGCGATCGCCGCGCTGTGCGTGGGCGCGATGAAGACCAGCTACCAGCTGATGCTGCGCTATGCCGGGCGGCGCGAGATCTCGACCGGGCCGCTGCTCGCCAATCCGCACGCGCGCGACGTGTTGACCGATACGATGCGCGCGATTCTCGCGCTCGAACGGCTGGTGCGCGGCGTCGCCGCGCGCGTCGATGCCGGCGCGCGCGTGGCGCCCGAGCTGCTGGCCGCCTGCAAGTGCCTGTCGACGGAATGGCTCGGCGTGACCATCGACCGGACCCTGCAGCTGGCCGGCGGGCGCGGTTATATCGAGACCAACCTGATTCCGCAGATCTTCCGCGACGCGCGGATCTTCCGCATCTTCGAAGGGCCGACCGAGGCCTTGCATCATTTCCTCGGGGCGACGGCGGCGCGCGCGCCCGAAGCGTTGCGCGCGCATCTGTCTGCCGAGTTGCGCGACGAGGCGGCCGTCGCGCGCCACTTCGACGCGGTGCTCGCGGCGGCGCGCGTCGCCGCGGAAGCGGGAGCGGGCGATGCGCATTGGCGGCATCAGGCCACGGGCGCCTACCTCGCCGAACTCGTGCTGTATGCGGCGGGCGTGGCGCAGGCGGGTGACGATGCGGCTGCACGCGCGTGGTTCGACGCCCGGCTCGACGCCGCGCGGCGCACGCTCGACGGCGCACCTGCGCGGCTTGCGCGGATGGCGTCGGCGGACGCGCTGCGCGACTACGGCGCGGCGCTCGACGGCGAGATCGGCGTCGACCGGCGGCGCGCCGCGCAGCCCGCGTTCGAATGCGATCCGCTGCTCGCGCCGGATGCGCCCGCATCGATGGCGTTG
>NZ_JAAGNW010000087.1:14135-19387 GCF_010645215.1 Burkholderia multivorans
ATCGACGTCACGGCCGCACGCCCGCGCGCGCCGCAACCGGCCGCGCTGCGCGCGGGCACGGGCACCGACGCGCACGGCGAAGTCCGCGACTTCATCGTCGGCTGGATCGCGGAGCGCTGCAAGCTCGTGCCGCAGGCGGCGAGCGCCGATCTGGAATTCGCGATGTTCGGCCTGGGCTCGATCGATTCGACCGAACTCGCGGAATCGCTGTCGCGCCGCTTCGCGCTCGATCTCGATCCGACCGTGCTGTGGAACTATCCGACGCCGCGCCAGCTCGCGGCCTTCATTCATCACAAGCTGCCGTCCGGATTCGCGACGCGCGCGCCGCAGGCCGCGCTCGCGAACGGACAGGCCAAAGCCTGAGGGGATGCCGATGCTCGCCAAGCTGTTTCGTCAACCGATCGATGTCTGGCCCGCGCTGTTGATCAGCGGCCTGTTCGCCGTGCTGCTGCTGCTTTATTTCTTCGTCAGGGATCCGGTGTGGCTGATCGTGCTGTCGGTCCTGCTGCTGCCGGCGCGGGTCTCGGTGGTCGCGTACAACCACAATCACATCCACTGCCTGACCTTCGTGCGGCAGGCGCCGAACCGGCTGCTCGAACTGATGATGTTCCTCGAGGTCGGCACGTCGCCGTTCTCCAGCACGCTGAACCACATCGTCGGCCATCACACGCACTACTTCAATCCGGCGCTCGATACGCTGAACTGGCGGCGCAAGGACGGTTCGCAGCAGGGGCGCCACGAGTTCTCGCTGCGCACGATGCTGTGGCACTACCCGTCGTGCATCACGCTCAGCCGCGACCGGCCGTCGCTGCGCGCGAAGTTCATCGGCTACGGCGTACTGAGCATCGCGCTGCTCGCGGCGCTGATCGTCCACGATCCGTTCGCGGCGCTCGTCGTGTTCGTCGTGCCGATGCTGATGATGCTGTACCTGCTCAAGTACTCGGCCTACGCGCATCACAGCGGGCTGCCGCTCGGCGACGACTTCACGGCGTCGCGCACCAATACCGGCCGCTTCTACAACTGGCTCACCTGGAACGCCGGCTATCACGCCGCGCATCACGTGAGCCAGGCGATGCACTGGAGCGCGCTGCCCGCGTACCACGCCGAGCTGGCCGCCCGCATGCCCGCCGAGTTGCAGGGCGAACGCTGGGGCGAGCAGTTCGCGCGCCCGGCCCGCACCGCGCCGGCGCGCTGACGCGCACCCGTAGCCCTTCCTCCGGGCCGCGGCCCGGAGGCCGGAATTTCCCCCGACTCTCACGGAACCACCGACATGTCCGACACCGCTCTTGATTCGCGCACCGCCACTCGCCAGCTGATCCGCGACACCGTCGATCCCGCGCTGTGGACCCGCAACGAAGCATTCACGCGCGCGCTGGTGAGCGACACCATCCTCGCGCACCGCCTGCATCGCCATCCGATCCTGCAGGCCTGGGAGAACGGGGAATTCACGCTGCGCGGGATCCAGCTCGTGCACACCGAAGTGCGCGCGGCCTTTCTCGAAGCGTTCAGCGAGTCGCTGCTGCGGCTGATGCAGACCGCGTCGCAACTGGAGCCGACGCTCGGTTACCGCGCGAAGCTCGCCGCGCGTTTCCTCGTGCAGCTCAACGTGCTCGACGAAATCGGCTTCAAGATCGACGGCAGCGACGGCCGCGCGCTCGGCCATCCGTCGTTCGCGCACTACTGGCTGCTCGCGGACGCGGTGCGCGCGCTCGGCCTCGACGAGGCCGACTGGCGCGCACACACGCCGTCGCCCGAAGCCCGCGCCACACGCGCGACGCTCGACGAGAACCAGAACGATCACCTGCGGCTCGCGGTGCTGCTCGCCTGCATCGAGACGGTGTTCATGCCGTACTACGGCCCGTGGGCGAAGAACAGCATTCGCGTCTGTCCGGCGCTCGCCGAGCCGAACGGCTATCACTCGGTGCACGTCGAGGACGATGCCGGCCACTTCGTCGACGACGATCATTCGGAGGACAGCTGGTACGTGGTGCGCCAGGCGCTGACGGCCGAGCGCTATGACGAGATCCGGCGTTTCACGGGCGCGCTGCTCGACACCTGGGCGAAGCTGTTCGACCGCCTGCACGAGCTGCGCCGCCTGCAATGACGCATGCCCCGACACACGACGCGGCCCCTGCCGCGTGGCTGATCGGCGCGGCGTGCCGGTTTCCGGGCGCGGACGGCGTCGACGCCTACTGGCGTCTGCTGCTCGACGGCCGCGTGGTGGCCGCCGAGCCCGGCCCGGAGCGCGCGGACCTGTGGGCGGCCGCGCGTGCGCCCGCGCTCGCGGGGCGCGTCACGACGCTCAAGGGCGGCTATCTGCGCGACGTCGCGGGCTTCGATGCCGACTACTTCAGCATTGCGCCGCGCGAGGCGGCGCGGCTCGATCCGCAGCAGCGCATGCTGCTGACCGTGACCCACGATGCGTTCGAGGATGCCGGCATCACGCGCGCGGCGCTGCGCGAACTGAAGGTCGGGGTGTTCATCGGCGCGGGCAGCACCGACTACATGACGCTGTGCGGCGGCGACAAGGCTGCCATCGATGCGTACCACGGCATCGGCAATTCGCACAGCCTGCTCGCGAACCGCCTGTCGTACTACTACAACCTGAAAGGCCCGAGCCTGACGATCGACACCGCGTGCTCGTCGTCGCTGACGGCGCTGCATGTCGCGCTCCAGGCGCTCGAACGCGACGCGCTCGATCTCGTGCTGGTGGGCGGCGTGAACCTGATCGCGGCGCCGGATCTCACGCTCGCGTTCTCGCAGGCCGGCATGCTCTCGCCGAGCGGCCGCTGCCGGACCTTCGCGGCGGATGCGGACGGCTACGGGCGCGCGGAAGGCGTCGGCGTGGTGGTGCTGACGCGCACGCCGGCGTTCGCGCCGAGGGCGCGCTGCGCGATCCGCGCGAGCGCGGTGAACCAGGACGGCCGCAGCAACGGCATCACCGCGCCGAATGGGCTGAGCCAGGTCGAAGTGATCCGCGCGGCGCTGGCGCGCGCGGGCCTCGGGCCGACGGATCTCGGTTATGTCGAGACGCACGGCACCGGCACGCGGCTCGGCGACGCGCTCGAGATCGATGCCGTACGCGTCGCGCTCGGCGCGGGCGAGGCGGATGCGGACGCCTGCTGGCACCTCGGCTCCGCGAAGGCCAACGTCGGCCACATGGAAGCGGCGGCGGGCATGGGCGGGTTGATCAAGGCGATGCTGATGCTGGAGCACGGCATGGTGCCGCCGCATCCGATCGAGCCGCCGCACAACCCGCTGCTCGACGCGGCGCAGGGGCGGCTCGCGATCGCCGCGCGTGCGACGCCGTTGCGCGCGAATGCGTGCGTCGGCGTGAGTTCGTTCGGTTTCGGCGGTTCGAACGCGCACGTCATCGTCGCGCGCGCCGACGTCGAACGAGCGGAACATCCGGCCGCCGATGAGCAGGGGCCGCAGTTGCTGTTGCTGTCGTCGCGCAGCGCCGCGCCCGCGGAAGGCGATGCGCGTGCGCTCGCGGCGCGGCTCGTCACGGGCGAGGTGTCGCTCGCGCGGGCGGCGGCGACGCTCGCGCGCCCTCGCGAACCGCTCGGCCATCGCGGCGCGATCGTCGCGCACGATCTCGCCGACGCGGTGCGGCAGCTCGACGCCGCACCGCCCGTCGTGGCGCGTGCGCGCGCGCCGCGCCTCGCGTTCGTGTTCACGGGGCAGGGCAGCCAGTACGCGGGCATGGGCGCGGCGCTGTATGCGCATCACGCGGCGTTTCGCGCGCATTACGACGCCTGTGCGGCCCATATCGCCGCATGCAGCGGCCGGCAGATCGCGGACCTGATGCAGGGCGGCGAACGCGGCGAGCGCGCCTTGCTCGACGACACGCATCTCGCACAGCTCGCGCTGTTCTGCCTGGAATACGCGCTGGCGCACTGTCTGCTCGACGCGGGCGCGATGCCGGAGGCGCTGATCGGCCATAGCCTCGGCGAACTGGTCGCGCAGACGGTGGGCGGGATGCTGACGCTGGAGGATGCAGTGGCGCTCGTCCACGAACGCGGCCGGCTGATGCAGGCGGCGGACGGCATGGGCGCGATGCTCAACGTGTTCGGAACCGGCGCGCAGGTGCGCGATGCGATCGCGCGCAGCGGCCTGCCGATTCACCTGGCGGGCATCAACGGCGTGCGTGCGATATCGGTCAGCGGCGCGCGCGAGGCGATCGAGGCGTTCGCCGCGCGCGCGGAGGCCGAAGGGCTCGCCTGCCGCGCGCTGCCGACCCGCCATGCGTTCCATTCGCCTGCGCTCGGCCCGGCGGCGGCGCAGCTCGCGGCCTACACGCGCACCCTCGCGACGGGACCCGCGCGGATTCCGGTGATCTCGAACCTGGATGGCGCGTCGCTCGATACGCTGCCGCCCGGCTCCGACTACTGGAGCCGGCAACTGGTCGCACCGGTGGAATTCCGCCGCGGGATCGAGGCGCTCGTGGCGCGCGGCTGCGACCTGTTCGTCGAGATCGGGCCGGACCGGATCCTGTCCGGGCTGATCGCGCGCGACCACGGTGCAGCGGGCGTGCTCGCACTCGCCACGCAACGGCGCGGCGCGGATGGCCTCGCGAGCCTGCTCGACGCACTCGGCCAGTTGCACGCGCAACAGGTGACGCTGCGGGCCGATGCGCTGTCGGCGGACTGCACGCCCGCGCGGCTGCCCGCGCGCGGGCTCGATGCGCAGCCGTACTGGGACACGCCGCCCGTCGCGCCGGTGCGGGCTTCCGCACCCGCGTCCGCGCCGGTGGCCACAGCCGCGCGACCGGCGGGCGCATTCGACGCGCTGGTCGCGCGCCAGCTCGACGTGATCGGCAGCCAGCTCGCCGTGCTGCGCGCGCGGCATGCCGCTTCCTTACCTCCCTGGAGTCCACTCCAATGACTGACGTTTCATCGTCCGCCCTCGCGCGGATCACGGCGCATGTGGTCGGCGAGCTTGCGCACGGCCTCGGTCTCGCACCGGACCGGATCGACCCGGAACGGCCGTTCGTCGATCTCGGCGCGGATTCGCTGATCCTCGCGGAAACACTGCAGGACATCAATCGTCGCTACCGGGTCGCGCTGTCGATCGGCGAGATCTACGAGAGCGTGAACACGGTGGCCCGGGTCGCTGCGCATCTGTACCGGCATGGCCAGTGGCAGGCGGTGCTCGCCGCGCGGCCCGACGCGGCGGCCGTCGTCGCGCTGCAGCCTGCGGAGCCCATGGCGTTCGCGACGGAGGACGCGCAGGTGTCCGCAACATCGCTC
>NZ_JAAGNW010000087.1:19397-21258 GCF_010645215.1 Burkholderia multivorans
CTCCCCGCCGACACCTCGGGAATCGAGGCGCTGTTCCGGCGACAGCTCGACCTGATGGAGCAGCAGCTCACGCTGCTGGGCGGCGGCGCGCCGGCGCGTGCGCCGATGATGCCTGGGCACAGGCCGGCTGCAATCGCGCCGCCCGTCCCGACGTCAGTCGCCGCGAGCAGCCCCACTGCGCGTGAATCCAGCCCGATGCGCGCGCCGGCCGATGCGCCCTCCGCACCCGCTTCCGCTGCCGAAGACCGCTTCAGCGCCTTCGCGCCGCGCCTCGAAGCGGACCGGCGCGGCGACGATGCGTGCACCCGCGCGCATCTCGATGCGTTCGCCGCCTGCCAGGACGCCCGCCTGAGCGCCTCGAAGGCGCTCGCGCAGGCCTACCGCTCGCCGCTCTCGGACAACCGCGTGTCGGCCGGCTTCCGGCCGCTGCTGAAGGAACTCGTGTACCCGGTCGCGGCGACCCGCGCCGAGGGGGCGCACGTCGTCGACATCGACGGTAACCGCTACGTCGATTTCACGATGGGTTTCGGCGTTCACCTGTTCGGGCACGGGCCGGCCTTCATCGCCGATGCGCTGCGCGCGCAGCTCGACGTCGGCATGCCGGTCGGGCCGCAATCGCCGCTCGCGGGGCGCGTGGCCGAATGGATCACGCGCTTCACCGGCCACGAGCGCGTGGTGTTCTGCAATTCGGGCACCGAGGCGACGATGACCGCGATCCGGCTCGCTCGGCTCGCGTCGGGCCGCGACAAGCTCGTGATCTTCCGCAACTCGTACCACGGCAGCTTCGACGGCGTGCTCGCGCGTCGCGGCGCGCATGGCGAGACCCGGCCGGCCAGCCTCGGCACGCCCGATTCGTTCGTCGCGGACACGATCGTGCTCGACTACTGCGACGACGCTTCGCTCGATTATCTCGACGCGCACCACGCGGAGATCGGCGTCGTGCTGGTGGAGCCGGTGCAAAGCCGCGCGCCGTCGCTGCGGCCGGGCGCGTTCCTCAAGCGGCTGCGCGCGCTCACGCAGGCGCGCGGCATCGTGCTGGTGTTCGACGAGGTGATTTCCGGGTTCCGCTGCGCGCGCGGCGGCGCGCAGGAATATTTCGGCGTGCGCGCCGATATGTGCGCGTACGGCAAGATCGTCGGCGGCGGCATGCCGATCGGCGTGGTCGCGGGCAGCGCGCGCTGCATGGACGGCATCGACGGCGGCTGGTGGCGCTATGGCGACGACAGCTATCCGGAACGCCCGACGATCTTCTTCGCGGGCACCTTCTCGAAGCATCCGTTGACGATGGCGGCCGCGCTCGCGGTGCTCGAACGTTTCGCGCAGCTCGAACAGACGGATCCGGATTTCCACGTGCGCCTGAACGCGCGCACGCAGGGGCTGGCCGAGCGCCTGAACGCGGCGTTCGCGGAAGCCGGTGCGGCGATCGCGGTCGAGCATTTCAGCTCGCTGTTCCGCTTCGCGTCGGGCGGTAGCCTCGATCTGTTCTATCACCATCTGCTCGCGCACGGCATCTACATCTGGGAAGGGCGCAACTGCTTCATGTCGGCCGCGCACACCGACGCGGATCTCGATCAGCTGGTCGAGACCGTGCGCGCGGTATGCGTGGCGCTTGCGCCGCTCGGCCTGATTCCGCTGGCCGCAAAAGCGGATACCGTCGCGCCCGCCGCAGCGGCGCCCGCAGCCGCGCTTGCCACTGCGTCTGCCGCCGCGCCTATCGCCGTACCCGATGCCGCGCCGCTGACCGACGCGCAGCAGCGTTTTCTCGCGCTGGAGCGCTCGCGGCCGGAAGGGCGCATCGCGAATCACATCTGCTTCGCGTTCCGCTTCGACGCGCCGATCGACGCCGCCCGCCTCGCCGCCG
>NZ_JAAGNW010000087.1:21268-25325 GCF_010645215.1 Burkholderia multivorans
GGGGGCTCGATGTGCTGCTGGCCGGCTTCGCGCAGCGCTTCAACGGCGAGCCGGTCGAATCCGCACCGTCGTATGCCGAATGGATCGCGCACGAGCGCGACTATCGCGCGAGCGACCGCTACGCGGCCGACCGCGCGTACTGGACCGCGACGATCCGCGAGATCGCCGCGTATCAGGCGCAGCATCCGCCCGGCGCGGTGCATCATCCGCGCGACGCGGCCGCGCGCCCGGGCGGCCGTGCGAGCGTCGCGCTCGACGCCGCGCGCTCGGTCGCCGTCGCGGCCGCGGCCAAGCAGGCCGGCACCACCACCTTCACCTGGCTGCTCGCGTGCCTGCAATTGTTCGTGGGCCGCGTGTACCGGGGCCGTCTGCCGGTGGTCGGGATGCCGTTCGCGAACCGCACGAGCCGGCTGCGCGGGCTGGCCGGCAACTGCGTGAACCTGCCGCTGCTGCTGCCTGCGCGCGGCGAGGGCGCGGGCTTCGACGCGGTGCTGCGCGAGGCGCGCGCAACCTTCAGCCAGGTGATGTCGCATGCGCGTTTCCCGCACCACGAGCTGCGCGCGCTGTATCTGGCCGAAGGCGCGGCGGAACGCGACACGCCCGTCGACATCACCTTCAACGTCGAGCCGCTCGCGCAACTGCCGGCGTTCGGCGCGACGACGCCGGCGTTGGTCGTGCCGGTGAACCGCTGGATCGAGTTCGACCTGATGTTCAACCTGTTCCTGTTGCCCGACGGGTTGCGGATCGAACTGGATTTCAACACCGCGCTGTTCGCGGCGGACGAGGTGTACGGCTGGCTCAATCTGTTCGCGAAGCTGATCGAGAACGAATCGGCGCATGCGGCGGAGCTTGCGCCATGAGCGCCGCCGCTCCGCTCGCGCTGCGTCGGCGCATCGAGGCCGCGGCCGTGCCGCTGCGGCGCGCGCTCGTGGTCGACCACGTGCTGGGCGCGCTGCGCGAGGCGCTTGCGCTCGATCCGCACGAATCGCTCGACGCGCAGGTGCGCTTCGCCGCGCTCGGCGGCGATTCGCGGCGCGCGCTCGAATTGAAGGAGGATCTCGACGACGCGCTCGGCTGCGTGCTGCCGACCACCTTGTTCTTCGATCATCCGACGCCGGAGCGGCTGGCGGCGTTCGTGGTGGAGCGGCTGTTCGGCGTGGCGGCGGCCGCGCCGCCGGCAGGCGCAGCCGCCGCGCGCGACGCGCCGGGCGACGAAAGCGAAAACGATGACGAGGATCTCGATGCGGCGCTCGCGCGCACGCTGCGCAAGTACGACCTGTGAGCGCCGTTCCCATTCCGCCGGACGAACCCATGACCCGCACGGACCAGCAGGACCTCAGGCAGGCGCTGAAACTCATCCGCAGGCTCGAAGCGGACCTGGACGCGCATGAGCGGCGCGCGTCCGAACCGGTCGCGATCGTCGGCAGCGCGTGCCGGCTGCCGGACGCGGACGGCCTGGACGCCTTCTGGTCGCTGCTGGAGGCAGGGCGCGACGCGATCACCACGGTGCCGCCCGAGCGCTGGGACGCCGACGCGCTGTACGCGGCCGATCCGGACGCGCCGGGCCGGCTCGTCACGCGGCACGGCGGCTTCATCGACGGGGTCGACTGCTTCGACGCGGCGTTCTTCGGCATCACGCCGCGCGAGGCGGCGCTCATGGATCCGCAGCAGCGCTTGTTGCTCGAACTCGCGTGGGCCGCGTTCGAGGACGCGGCGATTCCACCCGATACGCTCGACGGCCGCGCGGGCGGCGTATTCGTCGGCATCTGCGCGTCCGATTACGGCCGCCTCGCGCTCGCCGATCCGGCCGGCGCGAATGCGTACTGGGGCACGGGCAACGCGCCGAGCGTCGCGGCGGGCCGCCTCGCGTACACGTTCGGGCTGACGGGGCCGTGCATGTCGATCGACACCGCGTGCTCGTCGGCGCTCGTCGCGGTGCATCAGGCGGTGGAGAGCCTGCGGCGCGGCGAGTGCGGGTTCGCGCTGGTCGGCAGCGCCAACCTGCTGCTCGCGCCCGAGGCGACGATCGCGTTCTCGAAGGCGCGCATGATGTCGCCGGACGGGCGCTGCCATACCTTCGACGCGCGCGCGAACGGCTACGTGCGCGCCGAGGGCGCGGCGATGCTGGTGCTGAAGCCGCTCGCGCGCGCCCGCGCGGACGGCGACCGGATCCACGCGGTGATCCGCGGCAGCGCGATCAACCAGGACGGCGCGAGCGGCGGCCTGACCGTGCCGAACGGGCCTGCGCAGGCGGCGCTGATCCGTCAGGCGCTCGCGAGCGCGGGGGTCGCGCCGCGCGAGATCGCGTACGTCGAGACCCACGGCACGGGCACCGCGCTCGGCGACCCGATCGAACTCGGCGCGCTGGGCGAGGTGTTCGGCGCGGACCGTGCGGGCGCGCCGCCGCTGTACCTGGGCGCGGTCAAGTCGCTGATCGGGCATCTCGAAGTCGCGGCGGGAATCGCGGGGCTCATCAAGCTCGTGCTCGCGCTCGGGCGCGGCGTGATTCCCGGCTACCCGCACCTCGGCGAACTGAATCCGCATGTGCCGTGGGACCGGCTGCCGTTCGCGATCGCACGCGCCGCGACGCCGTGGCCGGATGCGCGCCGGATCGGCGGCGTCAGCAGCTTCGGTTTCAGCGGGACCAACGCGCATGTCGTCGTGGAAGCGCCGCCTGCGTCGGAGCCGGGCGAGGAAGCGTCGCCGTCCGCCGCGCCGCCGCTTCATCTGCTGTGCGTGTCGGCGCGCAGCGACGCGGCGCTGCGCATACTCGCGGCGCGCTACGCGGCCCGGGTGCGGGATGGCGGCGACGATGAACTCGATGCGCTGTGCCATGCCGCTGCGACCGGCCGGGCGCATCTGCGCCATCGGCTCGCGGTGGTCGCGCCCGACGCGGCCGGATTGGCCGCGCAGCTCGACGCGCAGGCGGCGCGCACCGGCGCGCCGGACTCGGCTGCGCTCGCGACGCCGCGCATCGCGTTCCTGTTCGCGGGGCAGGGCGCGCAGTACCCGGGCATGGGCGAGGGGCTGTACCGCCGCCATGCGGCGTTTCGCGCCGCGTTCGACGCCTGCGAGGCCGCGTTCGCGGGCGAACTGGACCGGCCGCTGCGCGACGTGATGTGGGGCGCGGACACGGCGCTGCTCGCGCAGACGCGCTACACGCAGCCCGCGCTGTTCGCGCTCGAATACGCGCTTGCGCGGCTGTGGCTGCAATGGGGCGCGACGCCTGTCGCGGTGGCGGGCCACAGCATCGGCGAATTCGCGGCGGCGTGCAGCGCCGGGGTGCTCGGGCTCGACGACGCGGCGCGGCTCGTGGCCGCGCGCGGCCGGCTGATGCAGGCGCTGCCGGCGGGCGGCGCGATGGTCGCGGTGGCGGGCGCGTCGCGCGCGCAGGTCGAGGCCGCGTTGGCCGGTCTGACGGAGATGGTCGCGATCGCCGCGTACAACGCGCCCACGCAGCTCGTGCTGTCGGGCGCGCAGGGGCCGCTGCAAGCGGTCTGCGCGCGGCTCGCGGCGCGGCATGCGGTGGTGACGACGCCGCTCGACGTATCGCATGCGTTTCACTCGCCGCTGATGAGGCCGATGCTCGACGCGTTCGGGCAGGCGGCGGCGCGGGTTCGATGGGCTTCGCCGTCGCTCGAATTCGTCTCGACGGTGACGGGTGCGGGGGCGGCGGAGGCGGTGGTCGATCCCGCGTACTGGGTCGCGCAGGTCGGCGCGCCCGTCGATTTCCACGCGGCGCTCGAACGGCTCGCGGCCGACGGCGTGAACCTCCTGATCGAGATCGGCCCCGGCGCGACGCTGACCGCGCTCGCGCGCGACACGCTCGCCGGCCGGCCGGTGCGCGCGGTCAGCAGCCTGCGCCGCCGCGGCGACGACTGGACGACGCTCGTGGGCGCGCTCGGCGAGTTGTACGCGGCCGGCGCGACGTTCGACTGGCGCGAGGCGGGGCGCGTCGCGCCGGCCGCGCGGCGCGCGTGCGCGCTGCCGGGCTATCCATTCGAACGGCGTCGCCACTGGTTGCCTGATGCGGTCGCGCCGGTCGCATCGATTGCCC
>NZ_JAAGNW010000088.1:0-7472 GCF_010645215.1 Burkholderia multivorans
TCGATATCACGCTGCTGCCCGATCCGGAATTCAGTCACGCGCACTTGCTGGGCGCGCTGGTGGCCAAACTGCATCGGGCTCTGGTGCAGCTCAGGGCTGACGACGTTGGGATCAGTTTTCCGGGGTATAGCCTGCGTCCGCGTTCGTTGGGGCCGGTGCTGCGTTTGCATGGCGGGGAAGCAGCCTTGCAGGTTTTGATGGGGCAACCGTGGTTGCACGGCATGCGGGATCACGTGACGCTGACAGAAGTCGCGGTCGTGCCGTCGGGTGCGACACATGGTGTCGTGCGACGGCGCCAGTTCAAGACCAATGTCGAGCGTTTGCGTCGCCGTCGGGTACGGCGCAAGGGAGAGACGGCCGAGCAGGCGGCGGTTGCCATTCCCGATGGGATCGAGCGACGGCCCGATTTGCCTTATGTACAGCTGCGCAGCGCCAGTACAGGGCAGCCGTTTTGCCTGTTCATTGAGCAGGGTGTAGAGCCTGGTGGGGCGGTGTCGGGAGCGTTCAATAGTTATGGTCTGGGTCAAGGGGCGACGGTGCCGTGGTTTTAACCCTTTTCTTGGGGGTGTTTGGAGTTCTATAAAAATCAATGGGTTAGAGATGGGGTGGAGATTTGGGGTAGGCGGGTATTAAGGATGGGAGTTCTTTAAAAATCAATGTGTTGGGTGTTGGACGCTCTAGTTTGCTGCCGCGTAGGCAGCTTAGAAACTCGATACCTACATCGATTCAGAGGGATGACTGTTTGCTGCCGCGTAGGCAGCTTAGAAATTGTAGATCGCGCGTTGAGCGGCCGTCATCGCGTTTGCTGCCGCGTAGGCAGCTTAGAAAAAGATCCTCGACCACGTTGCTGGCTATTACATGTTTGCTGCCGCGTAGGCAGCTTAGAAAATTCCAGTACAGCGGCAACCGTCACCACCCCAGTTTGCTGCCGCGTAGGCAGCTTAGAAAAGATCGCTTGCTCTATCTCTTCGCCGACGCCGGTTTGCTGCCGCGTAGGCAGCTTAGAAAATCCGAGCAAAGGGCAGGTAATCGCGAAAGTCGTTTGCTGCCGCGTAGGCAGCTTAGAAATGGAAGGGGCGATCACGACGTACCAGATGAACGTTTGCTGCCGCGTAGGCAGCTTAGAAAACCGTCAAGGCCAAGACCGTCACCCTCGACGCGTTTGCTGCCGCGTAGGCAGCTTAGAAAGTGACGCTCATCTCGGTATCGACCCACACAATGTTTGCTGCCGCGTAGGCAGCTTAGAAATATCCGATGCCAGACGTTTTTGCCCGTTTCGTGTTTGCTGCCGCGTAGGCAGCTTAGAAATGGCAACCAAGCCAAGAGTGCTTTTCTTGCGAGTTTGCTGCCGCGTAGGCAGCTTAGAAATAGCCAGAGGGCCACCCTTCAGGTTGCAGGCCGTTTGCTGCCGCGTAGGCAGCTTAGAAAGCGAAGGAGGTAACGCTCGAGGCTGGCGAAAGGTTTGCTGCCGCGTAGGCAGCTTAGAAATCAGAAATTGACCGGCAGCACGTCGTCGGCCGGTTTGCTGCCGCGTAGGCAGCTTAGAAACGAGATCGCGACATCGGAATATCCTGCCTCTTGTTTGCTGCCGCGTAGGCAGCTTAGAAACGATACACCTCGGTTTTCAATGTGCGAGGAGCGTTTGCTGCCGCGTAGGCAGCTTAGAAAATAATCCCCGCCGGCGCACAAGACGCGGTGCGGTTTGCTGCCGCGTAGGCAGCTTAGAAAAGTGGCACATGGCCTCCGCTTGCGACTGGCGGCGTTTGCTGCCGCGTAGGCAGCTTAGAAAGACGGAGACCGCCATGTGTGACAAGCTGACCCGTTTGCTGCCGCGTAGGCAGCTTAGAAAATCATGGCAGGCCCGCTTCTCCTATCGATTGCGGTTTGCTGCCGCGTAGGCAGCTTAGAAATAGCCAGAGGGCCACCCTTCAGGTTGCAGGCCGTTTGCTGCCGCGTAGGCAGCTTAGAAAGCGAAGGAGGTAACGCTCGAGGCTGGCGAAAGGTTTGCTGCCGCGTAGGCAGCTTAGAAATGTTGACGCTTCGCCCACTGATAGGCGTAGCCGTTTGCTGCCGCGTAGGCAGCTTAGAAATGTTCCGGCTGATCACGGACACGCCGAATCTTGTTTGCTGCCGCGTAGGCAGCTTAGAAATTCCGCCAGGCGTGCGACTTCGTGGCCGCACTGTTTGCTGCCGCGTAGGCAGCTTAGAAATCAACCCTTCACCGCCCAGGCCAATGCACCTGGTTTGCTGCCGCGTAGGCAGCTTAGAAAAATCGCCTTCGTAGTTGGACGTGCGCACCCGGGTTTGCTGCCGCGTAGGCAGCTTAGAAAACGATGATCGTGCCACCATTGTCAGCGCTAGTGTTTGCTGCCGCGTAGGCAGCTTAGAAATCTTGCAGGTACTTCGACAGCGACGTGGTGGGGTTTGCTGCCGCGTAGGCAGCTTAGAAAAGGATGAGGAGAGCCCGATCAGCAAGCCGGCTGTTTGCTGCCGCGTAGGCAGCTTAGAAAGTCGTCTGGACCCAGGAGATCGCCGAGGCATGGTTTGCTGCCGCGTAGGCAGCTTAGAAATTGCTCACCCCGACCATGTACGGCCGCAGTCCGTTTGCTGCCGCGTAGGCAGCTTAGAAAACGCCGCGAGCCGCGCACACTCCCGGATTCGCGTTTGCTGCCGCGTAGGCAGCTTAGAAAGCTTCCGGCTCCGGTTGCGTCGACCAGTCACTGTTTGCTGCCGCGTAGGCAGCTTAGAAATACTATGCGCGCGCCCGCACGGGCGACCGCGCGTTTGCTGCCGCATAGGCAGCGTAGAAATTCATGAACTGGGCGCTAGTCTGAGAATTTTCAGCAGTTGACCGCTTTTAGCGATTCATTGACCGAAGAAAATAATAACGATTCTCATTCTCAAAATAAGATGATCACTAACGGCAGCACTCGCCCGCGATAGCTCAGAAGGCCTGAACAGATCCAGAGTTCAGCCATCGATGCGCTACACACCACAGGCGCAAAGCCACCACCACCGCCCATCATCCCAGGAGCCCAACATGACCCTCGACCCATCCCAGTTCCGCCTCCACGATCTCTCCCAATTCCCCATGTGCCTTTTCCGCTCGGCCGAAGCCACGGAAGGCTACGCCGCCGCCTGGGTCACCGAAATGGAGGCGCTCGTCGCGGCGGGCAGGCCTTTCACGGTGGTCTACCAGGCCTTGGGCGACGAAGCCCACGAGGACCGCAAGCAACGCGGCCTCTGGCTGAAGCGGAACAAGGTCGAACTGGGCGCGGTCTGCCAGGCCACGATCACCGTCGAACCCGACGCGAAGCGTCGCGCCGAACTCGAAGCCTGGGCGGAAGGGGCGGTCAAGGCATTCGGCATCCCGCACAAGGCGGTCCCCACGTTGGCCGACGCAGCCGCCGTCACCTTGGAACTCTGCGTCAGCGACACGCGCGGCCATACTCCCGCCAACGCCTGACCGCCCCCCGCCACTCACTCATCACGCCCCTGGGCAATCGACGCGAAATACCTCGCCGGCGGTTTGCCCAGCGCCTTCCTGAACATCGTGATGAACGCGGTAACCGAGTCATAACCGAGCGTATCGGCCACGCGCTGCACGGTTTGCCCGGCCGCAAGCTGATGCAGCGCGACCATCAGATGCAGCTGCTGCCGCCAGCGCCCGAACGTGAGCCCCGTCTCATCGCGCACGAGGCGCGCGAGCGACCGTTCGCTCATCGCGATGAACTTTCCCCATTCCGCGAGCGTGCGCCGATCGGCCGGATCGTCGGACAGCGCCTTGGCGATCTTCTTCATCCGCGGCTCCTCCGACGTCGGCAGATGCAGATGCTCGACGGGCATCCGAGCCAGTTCCTCCAGCAAGACCCCAACGAGCCGCCCGGTCGGCCCCTCGACCGCATAGTCGGGCGCTTGCGCGGCCATATGCAGCACCAGTTCGCGCACGAGCGGCGTGATCGCGAGCGTGCAGCAGCGCTCGGGCAGCGGCGCAGCGCCGGATCGCACGAACAGATGGCACATGCGCGCGTTCGCGGTGGCGCGGATGCTGTGCGGCGTGTTGCCGGGCACCCAGACCGCGCAGGTCGGCGGCACCATCCAGATGCCGTTCGGCACCTCGCAGGTCACGCCGCCCTTGAGCGCGAGCACCAATTGCCCGTGCGTATGCTGATGCACGGGGAATTCGCGCTTGTGGTCGACGGCCTCGACATGCATGCCGACGGCGGGTCCGGGCACGGACGTGAGATCGAACGACGAACGGGAAAGGTCGAGAGGTCGGGCGGCCATGGTGGCAGGATTCAGCGATTTCCGGCCATTCTATTGGGATTCGCCTCGCGCGCCTATGCTCGCCGGTCGCGCGCACCCCTCCACGACCCGCCCGACGGCAAGGCTCCCGAAAGCCCCCGAACCCGCCATCCGCCCATCTCGAGCAACCCAACCCGATCCGCACTATCCTACGAGGCGGCGCGGCACCCACCGCGCCCCCAGTCATTCAAATAACAGGAGAGGTTCCCATGTCGCTCTCGATGTATGAAGTCTCGGTTCCCGTGCTCAAGCGCGGGTTGTCCAGTCTGTCTGGCCTGCTCGACAAGGCCGATGCGCACGTGCGGGAGCGCGCGATCGAAGCGTCCGCGCTGCTCGACGCGTGTCTTGCCGACGACATGTTTCCGTTCGTGCGCCAGGTGCAGATCGCGAGCGACGCGGCGAAGGGCGCGGGTGCGCGGCTCGTGGGCCTCACGCCGCCCTCGTTCGAGGACACCGAAGCGAGCCTCGCCGACCTGAAGGCGCGCGTCACGAAGACGATCGCGTTCCTCGACACGCTCACGCCGGCGCAATTCGAAGGCAGCGAGTCGCGCACGATCGAGCTGCCGATGAAGCAGGGCACGCTGACTTTCGACGGCAAGTCCTTCCTGCTGGGCTTCGCGCTGCCGAACTTCTATTTCCACGTGACGACGGCCTACGACATCCTGCGTCAGCAGGGCGTCGCGATCGGCAAGCGCGATTATCTGGGCGGCCTGTAACGCAGGCCGTCGGTATCCACCAACGTACCAAGGAGCGCACTGTGCTGGGCAAACGCAAGCTGGGCCGCCAGGGCCTGGAAGTCTCGATGATCGGGCTCGGCTGCATGGGCATGAGTCATGCCTACGGCACGCCGGACGATACGGAGTCGATCGCGACGCTGCATCGCGCGATCGATCTCGGCTGCACTTTTCTCGATACGGCCGAGATCTACGGGCCGTTCGCGAACGAGGAACTGCTCGGCCGTGCGCTGGCCGGCCGGCGCGACGAGGTGACGCTCGCGACCAAGTTCGGGTTCCTGGTCGATGCGTCGCTCAAGCGCTTGCGCACGGACCGGATCGACCTGCTGTATCAACATCGCGTCGATCCGGCCGTCCCGATCGAGGACGTCGCGGGCACGGTGAAGGACTTGATCGCGGCAGGCAAGGTGCTGCACTTCGGCCTGTCGGAAGCGGGCGAGGACGTGATCCGCCGCGCGCACGCGGTGCAGCCGGTGTCGGCGCTGCAAAGCGAATACTCGATCTGGGAACGCAACCTGGAGGCGCGCGTCCTGCCGGTGCTGCGCGAACTGGGCATCGGGCTCGTGCCGTTCAGCCCGCTGGGGCGCGGCTTCCTGACGGGGCTCGCGAAGCGCGCCGACGAATACGGCGAGCGCGATTTCCGCGCGAGCCAGGATCCGCGTTTCCAGCCGGAGAACTTCGATGCGAACCAGCGGATCGCGGCGCGGGTCGCCGAGATCGCCGCCGCGCGCGGTGCGACGGCCGCGCAGGTGGCGCTCGCATGGGTGCTGCACGCAGGCGACGATGTCGTGCCGATTCCGGGCACGAAGCGTCGCACCTACCTCGAAGCCAATCTCGCGGCCGCCGATCTCGTGCTGACGCCCGATGAACTGGCGCGGCTCGACGCGGTGCTCGACGAAATCGGCGTCTCGGGCGCGCGCTACACCGCGCGCGGCCTGTCGATGGTCAACCGCTGAACGGCGCGGCGCGCCCGCTCAGCGGGGCAGCTCGAGGCGCGCGAGCGCCGCGAAGTAGCGCGCGCCCGTCGTCAGCACATCGTCGTTGAAGTCGTATGCGGCGTTGTGCAGCGGCGTGCCGCCCGGCTGCTCGGGCGCGCCGTTGCCGATCAGCACGAAGGCGCCCGGCACCACCTGCAGGAATGCGCCGAAATCCTCGGAAATCATCAAGGGCGCGAGGTCGCCGTCCACCCGTTCGGCGCCGACGACCTCGCGCGCAGCCGCGAGCGCGATCGGCACGCACGCGGGCCAGTTCACGGTCGGCGCGAATTCATGCGTGTAGTCGACGTCGCACTGCGCGCCGTGCAGCGCGCACATGCCCGTCGCGATCTCGCGAATCCGCCGCTCCAGCAGCGCCTGCACGTCGGGCGCGTAGCTGCGCGTATCGCCCTTGATCACGACGTGCGTGGGCGTCGCGTTGCGAATCCCGTCGGTGATGAATTCGGTGCACGACACCACGGCGCTCATGCCCGGATCCAGGTTGCGCGCCACGATCGTCTGCAGCGCCAGCACGATCTGCGCGCCGATCACGAGCGGATCGACGCCGGTATGCGGTCGCGCCGCATGCGCGCCACGGCCGCGGATACGGATCGCGAAGTTGTCCTCGCTCGCCATGATGCCGCCCGCGCGCGTCGCGATCTGACCGGCGGGCAGGCCGGGCAGGTTGTGCGCGCCATACAGCGCGTCGACGGGGAAGCGCTCGAACAGGCCGTCCGCGATCATGGCTTTCGCGCCGCGTCCGTGTTCCTCGGCCGGCTGGAAGATGAAGTGCACGGTACCGTTGAAGTCGCGGCGCTCGGCGAGCAGGCGCGCCGCGCCGAGGATCATCGCCATGTGGCCGTCGTGGCCGCACGCGTGCATGGTGCCGGGGAGCGTCGAGGCGTGCGCGCGGCCCGGCGCGTCCTCGGTGATGGCGAGCGCATCCATTTCCGCGCGCAGGCCGATCGTGCGCGGGCCGTCGCCGGCCCGCAGCGTCGCGACGAAGCCGGTGCCGCCGATGCCGCGCTCGACCTCCAAGCCGAGCGCGGCGAGGATGCCGGCCGCGTAGGCGGCGGTGCGCTGCTCCGCGAAGCCGGTTTCGGGATGGCGGTGCAGGTGATGGCGCCATTCGACCAGTTGCGTGCGCAGGTTCGTGTCCTCGTGATACATGCGACCTCCCTTCCTGGGTGAGATGGTGCGTCAGGCTGCGACGCCCACGCGCCACGCGCGCTGGCGGCGCAATACCGATTCGGCGGCCTCGCCGGTCAGTTCGCGATATACGGTCGGCGCGGTGGCGCCCTCGGTGTTGATGAGCAGCACGCGCGACGCGGCATCGAGTTCCAGCTGCGCCGTAGCGGCCGGGTTTGCGCACAGCGCGATCAGGCCCGCGAGTCCCGCCGCGCCCGATTCGCCGGAGACGATCGGGATGTCGAGCGTGTTGCCGGCGGCGAGCATGCGC
>NZ_JAAGNW010000088.1:7482-10929 GCF_010645215.1 Burkholderia multivorans
CACCGAATCGATGCTGCCGAGCGTGTGCGCAGCGCGGCGCGTCCGCGCGCTTTGCAGCAGGCAATCGGCCTGCTGCGGTTCGACCACGATGAAGCGGGGGCGTCGCGCCCCGTGGTATTCCCACAGATAGCTCGCGATCCCGGCCGCGAGGCCGCCCACGCCGCCCTGGATGATCACGTGCGTGTGGGACGGCGCGTCGGCGCGCGCGCCGCTCTGCTCGACCAGCTCCGCGGCGATCGTGCCGTAGCCCTGCATGACGTCGCGCGGCACGGCTTCGTAGCCGTCGTACGAGGTGTCGGACACCACCTCCCAGCCGTTGCGCGCGGCGAGCCGCGCGGCTTCGGCGACGGATTCGTCGTAATTGCCGGCGATCCGCACGATGCGCGCGCCGAACGCGGCGATCGCGCGCTCGCGTTCGTCGTCGACATGCGCATGCAGCACGATCACGCAGCGACAGCCGACGCTCTGTGCGGCGGCGGCGAGTGCGCGTCCGTGGTTGCCGTCGGTCGCGCTGATCACGGTGAACCCGCCCAGCGATTCGCGGTGGCGGCCGGCGATCAGTTCGGATGGGGCGTAGCCCGCGCGCGGAAAGCGCCGCATGACGAGCCGCAGCAGTGCGATCGGCGCGCCGAGCGCCTTGAAGCTGCCGAGCGGCGAGCGCACGGATTCGTCCTTGAGGTCGAGCGCCGCGAGGCCCAGCGCATGCGCGAGGCCCGGCAGCGCGTAGAGCGGGGTGGCGTCGGGCCGAAGGCGGTCCCAGTGCGCGAGCCACGCGCGGCTTTCGGGCGCGCGGGCGATGTTCAGGATGGCGGCGAGGGAGGCGGGATAGGGCGCGCGGTGGGCGGCGGGGTTGGCGATCAGCATGCGGGACTCCGAAAGAGCGGGCGCAGCAGGGATCTCGCTGCTGCCCGGTTGGACTGATCAGGAATAATATTGCGCTGGCGATGCGCTTTTTTCGCTTTGTGGTCGGCCAATTCGCAACGTTCTTGCAATCTTGGCCGGCCATCCGCAATCCGATTGTTCCTGCCGAGACTTTTTTCCCGATGCCGACCGACCTCGACGCGTACGACCGCAAGCTGCTCGCGGAACTGCAACAGGATGCCCGCCTGCCGCAGGGCGAGCTGGGCGAGCGCGTGAATCTCTCGGCCGCGGCCGTCAATCGTCGGCTGAAACGTTTGCGCGACGAGGGCGCGATCGAGAAGTACACGGCCGTGATCGCACCCGACGCGCTCGGTTATCCGTTGACCGTGATCGTGGAGGTGGAAGTCGAGAATGAGCGGATCGACCTGCTGGATACGATGAAGCAAACGTTTTCGGCGTGTCCGCAGGTGCAGCAGTGCTATTACGTCGCGGGGGAGTGGGATTTCGTGCTGGTGCTCGCGGTGCGCAGCATGGAGCAGTACACCGAACTGACGCGCGCGTTGTTTTTCGGCAGCAACAACGTGAAGCGCTTCAAGACGCTCGTCGCGATGAGCCGCGTGAAGACGGGCTACGGCGTGCCGCTCGATATCGATGGCCCGCTCGACGGGGCTTGAGCGTCAGAAGCTCATGCGGGTGCCGCATCCGCCGGCATAGCCGCCGTTGGTGCCGGCGCCGCCGCAGAATATGCCGCAGCCGGACAGGACGAATGCCAGTGCGAGGGCCGCGGCGGCAAGGCGAAGGCGCTGTTTCATCGCGAAAAAGGTTCGTTTACCTGAGCAAGCGGAGGGTTTGCCGGCAAGCATACCGTCTTTCGCCGCCGCGAGTCCGGATCTGGAGCATTTGCTCCACAGGGGGTGGTGTTCGGCGGATCCCCTGCTAGAATCCGCATGCCGCATTGTTTTGAATTGCCGATGAGACTGCTTGACGCCTTGGTCGAACAACGTATTGCCGCCGCCGCCGCGCGGGGCGAGTTCGACGCTTTGCCGGGAACCCCCGCACCGACGACTCTGGACGACGATCTGCTCGTCCCCGAGGAGGTGCGCGCCGCGAACCGGATTCTGAAGAACGCGGGCTTCGTGCCGCCCGCGGTCGAGCAGTTGCGGGCGCTCCGCAATCTGCGGGACGAATTGCGCGCGGTCGACGACCGCGCAACCCGCTGCCGGCTGCAAGCGAAGATGCTGGCTCTCGATATGGCCCTGGAATCCTTGCGCGGCGGCCCGCTGGTCGTGCCGCGCGAATACTGCCGCCGCATCGCCGAGCGTCTGTCCGAGCGCGTGCTCGACGACGGCCCGGGTGAAGCGGGGCCGATGTGAAGCCGGACGACGCCGCCACGCCGCCGCCGTCCGAACCGGGCGACGCGCGCGACCGTTATTTCATGCAGCTCGCGCAAGCCGCGGCCGACGAGGCCCGCGCGGCGGGCGAGGTGCCGGTCGGGGCGGTGCTGGTGCGCGGCGATGAAGTGATCGCGCGCGGCTTCAATCACCCGATCGGCGGCCATGATCCGTCCGCCCACGCCGAAATGGCCGCCTTGCGCGAGGCGGCACGGATTCTCCAGAACTACCGGATGCCCGGCTGCGAGCTGTACGTGACGCTCGAGCCCTGCCTGATGTGCGCGGGCGCGATCATGCACGCGCGCATCGCGCGCGTGGTGTTCGGCGCGCACGATCCGAAGACGGGCGCCTGCGGCAGCGTCGTCGACGCCTTCGCCGATCCGCGCCTCAATCACCACACCCGCGTGACGGGCGGCGTGCTCGCGGACGAATGCGGCGCGGCGCTGAAGTCGTTCTTCGCCGACCGCCGGCGCGCGCTGCGCGAAGCGCGTCGCGCCGATCCGGCGCCGCCCGCCGGGGCGTGAACCCGGCGGCGCGGGGCGCCTCTAACACGTCCGATCCCTTTTTATCGAGCCCTGTTCATGTCCGTCCCGCCGATCGCCCCCCGCACCATCCGTCTCCTTGGTCCGTCCGGCTACCCGCACGATCCCGATGCGATCGCGCGGGCGCTCGCGCGTCTCGGTGACGCGCAGCATCGGGTCGAGAACCTGGAGGCGACGCAGCGCCGCTACCTGCGCTTCGCGGGCACCGACAGCGAGCGCGCGGGCGACCTGAACCGGCTAGCCGACGCCGCGCAGCCGCTGCCCGACATCGGCCTCGCGGTGCGCGGCGGCTACGGCGCGACGCGGATCCTGCACGGTCTCGACTACCGCGGTCTCGAAAGCCGGCTGCGCGATCAGCCGATCGCGCTGGTCGGCCACAGCGACTTCACGGCGATCCAGCTTGCGCTGTACGCGAAGGCGCGCATCAAGACCTTCGGCGGCCCGATGCTGTCCGCCGATTTCGGCGCCGAGACGCCGAACGATTTCACGATGCAGCAGTTCTGGGGCACGCTGACGCAGCCGAGCGCGACCTTCGTCGCGGAGGTGCCGCAGGCCCAGTCGGTGAATGTGTCGGGCACGCTGTGGGGCGGCAACCTGGCGATTCTCGCGTCGCTGGCCGGCACGCCGTACATGCCGCGCATCGACGGCGGGAT
>NZ_JAAGNW010000088.1:10939-13948 GCF_010645215.1 Burkholderia multivorans
GAGGACGTCAACGAGCAGCCGTTCCGCATCGAACGGATGATCTACCAGCTGCATCTCGCGGGCCTGCTGGCCGGCCAGCAGGCGCTCGTGCTCGGGCAGTTCACCGGCGCGCGTTCGTTCGACTACGACAACGGCTACGATATGCAGACGATGATCGACCAGGTGCGCGACGTGATCCGCATTCCGGTGATCACCGGGCTGCAGTTCGGCCACGTGCCGGACCTGTTGACGCTGCCGTTCGGCGCGCATGCGCAGTTGGTGGCCAACAGTCACGGCTTCCGGCTCACGGTGTCCGACTATCCGCATCTCGCATGAGGCAGGGTGGATGAGGCGAACGAGAAGGCGGGCAACCGCCTTTTTGTTCGTCTTGAGTTGCAACTAACGGGTGAAGCTGGCGAGCCATCGTGACACGAGGCATGCACAAGATCGGCGCTAAATTGTCAACAAAATGGCGCGACAGGGTGACCCGAATTCATCGAAATTACACTACTTTTTCCCACGTGATGGGCGTTATCGGCGCATGCGCACCGCAATCGGGCGTCTGCGTGCATCGGGATTGTGCAAAATCTATCCAAAGAATTGTTGACAATATTTATGTCCAACCTAGGATGCTGAACATAACGAGATGCGAATCATGACGAAGAACGATCCCGCACAGGCGGGTGCGACGAGTCCGGAGGCGATCGCCGAGCGCATCCGGACCGCGATCCTCGAGCATCGCCTCGCGCCGGCCGCGAAGCTGACCGAGGCGCAGTTGTGCGAGGTGTTCGGCGTGAAGCGCGGGCCGATCCGCCAGGCGCTCGCGCTGCTCGCGACGGACCGGCTCGTGGATCTCGAGCCGAACCGCGGCGCGTTCGTCGCGAGTCCGACCTTGCAGGACGTGCATGAAGTGTTCGAGATGCGGCGGATCATCGAGCTGGCGGTGATGGAACGGCTTGCGGGCGGCCCGGGCGCGAAGCGCCTGAAGGGCGTCGCGACGATGATCGAGCGCGAACGCCGTGCGTTCGAGCGGCGCGATTTCCCCGCGTGGATCCGCCTGTCGGGCGAATTCCACACGGCGCTCGCCGCGCTGACCGGCAACACCGTGCTGTGCGGTTGTCTCGACGGCCTCGTCGCGCGCTCGACGCTGATGTCGGCGCTCTACGAGTCGCACCGCAGCCCGTGCTCGTTCGACGAGCACGCCGAGATCCTCGCCGCGCTGGAGGCGGGCGACGCGGCCGACGCCGCGCGGCGGATGGCGCATCACCTGCAGCACGTCGAGCTGAGGATGCTCGACCGTCCCGCGCCCGGCGCGGTCGATTTGCGCGACGTCTTCGGCGGCGTGGGATAACGCGCCCCGTCCGCACCGCGCCCTGAACTGCGAATGTCGGGCGGCAGCGCACGCTGCCGCCGGCCGGTGCGGTACCGGACCTCATGCCCGGGCCGCGATGTGAAGCGACGATCGCGCGGCCCAGCCGCGGGCAAGGAGAGGTCATGGCTCAGTTCAGTGCGGCGCCGGGCAGCGCGCCGTATCACGTGCAACAAACGGGCGCCGACGCGGCGCTGCCGGACGGCTACAGCGCGCGGCTCTACAACGCGGATCTCGCGCCGCTCGAACCGCAGACCTGGGGCGCCTACAACATCTTCGCGTTCTGGATGTCCGACGTGCACAGCGTCGGCGGCTATGTGTTCGCCGGCAGCCTGTTCGCGCTGGGGCTGACCAGCTGGCAGGTGCTGGTCGCGCTGCTGATCGGGATCGGCCTCGTCAACGTGCTGTGCAACCTGATCGCGAAGCCGAGCCAGCAGCTCGGCGTGCCGTACCCGGTCGCGTGCCGCGCGACCTTCGGGGTGCTCGGCGCGAACGTGCCGGCGGTGCTTCGCGGCCTGATCGCGATCGCGTGGTACGGCATCCAGACCTATCTGGCCTCGAGCGCGCTCGTGATCGTGGTGCTCAAGTTCGTCCCGCAATGGATGCCTTACGCGCAGGTCCACCAGTACGGCTGGCTCGGGCTGTCGGCGCTCGGCTGGGCCGGCTTCATGCTGCTGTGGGTGCTGCAGGCGCTGGTGTTCTGGAACGGGATGGAGACGATCAAGAAGTTCATCGGCGTCGCCGGGCCCGCCGTCTATGTCGTGATGTTCGTGCTGGCGGGCTACATGGTGTGGCGCGCCGGCTGGCGCAACATCGGCCTGAATCTCGGCGGGGTGCGCTACCACGGCGCGGAGGTGATTCCGGTGATGGTGACGGCGGTGTCGCTCGTGGTGTCGTATTTCTCGGGGCCGATGCTCAACTTCGGCGACTTCTCCCGTTACGGCAAGAGTTTTCGCAGCGTGAAGCGCGGCAATTTCTGGGGCCTGCCGGTCAACTTCCTCGCGTTCTCGCTGGTCACCGTGATCACCACTGCCGCGACGCTGCCGGTGTTCGGAGAACTGATCACCGATCCCGTCGAGACGGTCGGTCGCATCGACCATCCGACCGCCGTGATCCTCGGCGCGCTGACCTTCACGATCGCGACGATCGGCATCAACATCGTCGCGAACTTCGTGTCGCCCGCGTTCGATTTCTCGAACGTCGCGCCGCGCCTCATCAGCTGGCGCGCGGGCGGGATGCTCGCGGCCGTCGCCTCGGTGTTCATCACGCCGTGGAACCTGTTCAACAACCCCGCGGTGATCCACTACACGCTCGACGTGCTCGGCAGCTTCATCGGGCCGCTGTACGGCGTGCTGATCGTCGATTACTACCTGATCAAGCGCGGCGCGCTGCGGCGCGACGATCTGTACACGATGTCGCCGCAGGGCGCGTACTGGTATCGCGGCGGGGTGAACCGGCGCGCGGTGCTCGCGTTGCTGCCCGCGGCGGCGATCGCGGTCGCGTGCGTGATGGCGCCCGCGCTGAACGTGTTCGCGAACTTTTCGTGGTTCGTCGGCGCGGCGCTCGGCGCGTTGTTCTACCGCGCGCTCGCGCGCGCCTGACGGAGCGCCCGATGAAGATCAAGCTGATCAACCCGAACACGACGCTGCGCATGACCGAGG
>NZ_JAAGNW010000088.1:13958-19613 GCF_010645215.1 Burkholderia multivorans
GACCAGCCCTTCGATGGGGCCGCCGTCGATCGAAGGCTATTACGACGAGGCGCTCGCGACGCCGGGCCTGCTCGCCGAGATCGCGGCGGGGGAGCGCGACGGCTGCGACGGCTATGTGATCGCCTGTTTCGGCGACCCCGGCCTGTATGCGGCGCGCGAGCTGGCGCGCGGCCCCGTGGTCGGCATCGCCGAGGCGGCGCTGCATGCGGCGAGCGTGCTTGCGCCCGGCTTCTCGGTCGTGACCACGCTGGCGCGCACCTGCGGGATGGCCTGGCACCTCGCCGAGCGCTACGGCATGCGGCGCTTCTGCCGCAACGTGCGGGCCACCGATGTCGCGGTGCTCGACCTCGACCGGCCCGGCTCGGCCGCGCGGCGGATCATCGTCGACGAATGCCGGCGCGCGCTCGACGAGGACGGCGCGGAGGCGATCGTGCTCGGCTGCGCCGGCATGGCCGAATTCGCGCGCGAGATCGAGCACGCGATCGGCGCGCCGGTGGTGGAGGGCGTGACCACGGCCGTCAAGTGGGTCGAGGCACTGGTCGCGCTGCGGCTGTCGACCGCCAAGCGCGGCGAGTACGCGCGGCCGCTCGCGAAACGCTACGACGGCGAATTCGCGCACTTCAGCCCGGCAGCGGAGCCGGACGAGCGCGCCGCCGACGCGCTTTTGCCGCAGGTGCACATACATCCGGTCTGACCCGCACTATCTGCGCCGCTGTATGGGCGCTGGTGCGTGTTTTCGCTACACTGGGCCATCCCTCGCATCGGCGCGCCGGGCCCGCCGGCCAAGGTCGGGCCGTCGATGCGAACCCCAATTCAACGGGTCTTTATCCGCATCCAACCATGCCACTCGATCCCCATTACCCGCGCGATCTCGCCGGCTACGGCCGGCATCCGGTTCAGGCGAACTGGCCGGGCCGCGCCCGCGTCGCGGTGCAGTTCGTCCTCAATTACGAAGAAGGCGGCGAGAACTGCGTGCTGCACGGCGATCCGGGCTCGGAACAGTTCCTGTCGGAAATCGTCGGGGCCGCCGCGTATCCGGCGCGCCACATGAGCATGGAGTCGATCTACGAATACGGCTCGCGGGCCGGCGTGTGGCGGATCCTGCGCGAGTTCGAGAAGCGCGGGCTGCCGCTCACGGTGTTCGGCGTCGGCATGGCGCTCGAACGCACGCCGGAGGTGGCGCGCGCCTTCGTCGAGCTGGGCCACGAGATCGCCTGCCACGGCTGGCGCTGGATCCACTACCAGGACATGACGCCCGAGCGCGAGGCCGAGCACATGCGGCTCGGCATGGAAGCGATCGAACGGGTCGCCGGGGTGCGGCCGCTGGGCTGGTATACGGGCCGCGACAGCCCGAACACGCGCCGCCTCGTGGCCGAATACGGCGGCTTCCTGTACGACTCCGACTACTACGGCGACGACCTGCCGTTCTGGACCGACGTCGCGGTGTCGAGCGGCGCGACGGTGCCGCAGCTGATCGTGCCGTACACGCTCGACACGAACGACATGCGCTTCGCGACGCCGCAGGGTTTCAACACCGCGGATCATTTCTTCCAGTACCTGCGCGATGCGTTCGACGTGCTGTACGAGGAGGGCGACGAAGCGCCGAAGATGCTGTCGATCGGCATGCATTGCCGGCTGCTCGGGCGCCCGGGCCGGATCCGCGCGCTGCAGCGCTTCCTCGATCACATCGAACGGCACGGGCGCGTGTGGGTGACGCGCCGCGTCGACATCGCGCGGCACTGGCGCGAACATCATCCCCATCCGCTCTCCACTCAACGCGAACCTCAAGCATGAAGGCGATGCGCTATACCCTGGACCAACTGAACACGATGTCGCCGGACGCGTTCGTCGCGGCGTTGTCGGGCATTTTCGAACATTCGCCGTGGGTCGCCGAAGCCGCGGCGCCGGCGCGGCCGTTCGCCGACATCGAGGCGCTGCACGCGACCATGTCGCGGGCCGTCGAGACGGCGGGCGAGGCGCGCCAGCTCGTGCTGATCAACGCCCACCCGGAGCTGGCCGGCAAGGCCGCGGTGCGCGGCGAGCTGACCGCCGAGTCGACCCGCGAGCAGAGCGGCGCGGGCCTCGACCAGTGCACGCAGGACGAGTTCGACACCCTGCAGCGGCTCAACCGCACCTATCGCGACACGTTCGGCTTCCCGTTCATCCTCGCGGTGCGCGGCTACGACCGGCACGGCATCATCGCGAACTTCGAGGCGCGCGTCGCCCATACCCGCGCGGAGGAATTGCGCGCGAGTCTCGACCAGATCTACCGGATCGCCCGGTTCCGGCTCGACGACCTGATCGACGCATGACGCCCGCCCGCCGCGCCGGCCTTGCGCCCGCGCGGCCCGCGCGACGCCCGTAGTACGGCGTGTCGCGCTTCATTCCGGCTGCCCGTCGGCAGCGTCTTTTCACGATAACCATATCAAGGACGACATCATGGCTGTTCCGCTTCTCGATCCCAATGCTCCCGACTTCACGCGCCGCTACGTGAATCTCGCCGATCCGCGCCTGGGCGCGCAGGCGCTCGAGGCGAGCGACGACTTCTTCGCCCCGAAGGAGCGGATGCTGAACCCGGAACCGGCCGTGTTCATCCCGGGCAAGTACGACGACCACGGCAAGTGGATGGACGGCTGGGAAACCCGCCGCAAGCGCACGACGGGCTACGACTGGTGCGTCGTCAAGCTCGCGCGCCCGGGCGTGCTGAAGGGCCTCGACCTCGACACGAGCCACTTCACCGGCAACTTCCCGCCGGCCGCCTCGGTCGAGGCCGCGTACGTCGCCGACGGCGCGCCGAACCAGTCGACGCAATGGGTCGAGGTGGTGCCGTCGACGACGCTGCAGGGCAACAGCCACCACTATGTCGAGGTGACCGATGCGCGGCCGTTCACGCATCTGCGCGTGAACATCTACCCGGACGGCGGGATCGCGCGGCTGCGCGTGTACGGCCAGCCGCAGCTCGACTGGGCGGGCGCGAGCGCGACGGAGGTGTTCGATCTCGCGGCGATGGAGAACGGCGGCTACGTGGTGGCCGCGAACAACCAGCATTTCGGCCCGGCCTCGCAGATGCTGCTGCCGGGACGCGGCGTGAACATGGGCGACGGCTGGGAAACCCGCCGCCGCCGCGAGCCGGGCAACGACTGGACGATCATCGCGCTCGCGCGGCCGGGCGTGATCCGCAAGATCGAGGTCGACACCGCGCACTTCAAGGGCAACTATCCGGATCGCTGCTCGATCCAGGCGGCCTACGTGACGGGCGGCACCGACAGCTCGCTCGTGACCCAGGCGATGTTCTGGCCGGTGCTGCTCGCCGAGCAGAAGCTGCAGATGGACAAGCAGCACTATTTCGAGGCCGAACTGGCCGCGCTCGGCCCGGTCACGCACATCCGCTTCAACATCGTTCCCGATGGCGGCGTGTCGCGCGTGCGCGTGTGGGGGACGCTCGACAAATGAAGACGCTGGCGATCGAAGCCCTGACTCCCGAGGCGTTCGCGCCGTTCGGCGACGTGATCCAGACGGAGGGCGCGAAGCAGATTCCGATCAACCTCGGCACGACGATCCGCTTTCACGATCTCGCGAAGGTCGATGCGGCGGACGCCGGCGGGCGCACGCTCGTGAACCTGTTTCGCGGCCAGCCGCGCGTGCTGCCGTTCGAGGTCAGGATGCTCGAACGCCATCCGCTCGGCAGCCAGGCGTTCGTGCCGCTCAACGACAAGCCGTATCTCGTCGTGGTGGCGCCCGCCGGCGATCTCGATCCCGCGCGGATCCGCGCGTTCGTGACGCAGGGCTGGCAGGGCGTGAACTACGCGAAGGGCGTGTGGCATCACCCGCTGATCGCGCTCGGCGAGGTCAGCGACTTCATCGTCGTCGATCGCGGCGGCGATGGGCTGAATCTCAACGAAGAGGATCTGGCCGAACCGCTGTGGCTCACCGAGGAGGCGCTGCACGCGCTGTCGGCCTGACGCGGCGCGCGCTTGCGTCAGCCGGAGGAAACCCGCGCCCGTGGCGCGGGTTTTTTATTGCGTCGCCGGTCCGCGACGGGCGCATGCTGCGCCATCAGTTCGGCGATCCAGTCGATGAACACGCGCAGCTTGGCGCTCACGTGCCGGTTGGGCGGATAGGCCACGTACATCGGCATCGGCTCGAACCGCCACGGCTCGAAGAGCGGCACCAGCGCGCCGCGCGCGCGATGCGCGGCGGCCATGTAGTCCGGCAGCCACACGATGCCGAGGCCCGCGAGGCCGGCCTCGAGATAGGCATTGCCGTCGTCCACCGACAGCACGTAGCGCCCCCGCACGTTGACGCGCTCGCCGTCATGCTCCAGCGCGTAAGGTAGCGCGCGGCCGCTGCGCGCCCACCGGAAGCCCACGATACGGTGCTGCGTGTCTTCCAGTTCGCGCGGATGCGTCGGCGTGCCGGCGCGCGCCAGATAGCCCGGCGTCGCGTACACGCCGAGCTGCAGGTCGCCGACGCGGCGCGCGATCAGTGCGTGGTCCGTCAGTTCGCCGCCGCGCACGACGCAGTCCACGTTGTCGCCGATCACGTCCACCACGCGGTCGCTGACGCCCATGTCGAGCTGGATGTCCGGATAGCGCGCGTGGAACGCGGGTAGCGCCGGGATCAGGATCAGGCGCGCGAACGGGCTGGGCACGTCGACGCGGAGCGTGCCGCGCGGCGAGGCCGATGCGCCGGGCAGGCTGGTCTCGGCGTCGTCCAGGTCGGCGAGCAGTCGCACCACGCGCGCGTAGTACGCAGCGCCGTCGGCCGTGACGACGACCTTGCGCGTGGTGCGGTTGAACAGCTTCACGCGCAGCCGCGCTTCGAGCTGCTGCACCAGTTGCGTGACGGTGGTCCTGCTCATGTGCAGCGTTTCGGCCGCCTTCGTGAAACTGCCGGCTTCCACTACGCGGGCGAATGCCTGCATTGCATCGAATCGATCCATCGGGTCGGGGCTCCGCGTCGCTCGGAAATTGTTTGGGGCGTACAAACAGTGTTGGACAGGGTTGCCGGTTTATCCGCCGGGCCACGGTCCTTAAAGTGCCTTCATCGTTGATGCAGGGGCGGCTTCGCCCCACTGACTGATGGAGGTGTTGGATGGTAACGCGTAGCGTAGTTTTCCCGCCCGGTCGCCGGGCGCTGTATGACCGCAATCGCTATTCGCCGGCGGCGCGCTCGAACGGCTTCCTGTTCGTGTCCGGGCAGGTCGGCAGCCGCGAGGACGGCTCGCCCGAGCCGGAGCTGGGCGCACAGGTCCGCCGCGCGTTCGACAATCTGAATGCGGTGCTGTGCGCGGCCGGCTGCTCGTTCGACGACGTCGTCGACGTGACGGTCTTCCTCGTCGATCCCGAAGCGACGTTCGAGCGGATCTGGGAGATCGTCCCCGAATACTGGGGGGATGCGCCGCATCCGACGCTGACCGCCGTCGGCGTGACCTGGCTGTACGGCTTCCAGTTCGAGATCAAGGTGATCGCGCGGCTGCCGGAGCCCGTCGACGGGTGAGGCAACGGGCAGTGCGTCCGCGCCGCGCGTCACAGTGCGGCGAGCGGCTCCCGTTCATGCGCGCGATGCAGCAACGCGGCGAACGGCGGCGAATCCGGCGCGCACGCGGGGCGATCCGCGCATCGTCGCGTTCCGCGGCTGGCTCGCGGACGAAGT
>NZ_JAAGNW010000088.1:19623-24924 GCF_010645215.1 Burkholderia multivorans
ATCGCCACTGCACGACGCCCGGTTCCGGGCGCACTCCTCCGATGAGCCAGCCTGAAAACGACCTCGCGATCCTGTTGCGCACGATGCAACCCGAACTGCATCCGGGGGCGTACGCCTTTGTGTCATTGCCGCTCGGCACGGAAGTATCGGTATCCGAAGTGATCGCGACGTTTCGCGAGGCGGAAGGACTGACGGTCGTCGTCGACGAAGCAGCGGCCGCGCATCGCGGCTGGCCCGTGCTGTTCCGCGCCGCGTGGATCACGCTGACCGTGCATTCCGACCTGCAGGCCGTCGGCCTCACGGCAGCGTTCGCGCATGCGCTCGGCGCGGCCGGCATCAGTTGCAACGTGATCGCGGCCGCATACCACGATCACATCTTCGTGCCGTTCGAAGAGGGCGCTCGCGCGATGGCGGCGCTCACGGCGCTGCAGCGCGACGCGCAGGGCGGTTGACGGAACGGCGCATCCGACACAGGCAAAAAAGCGGGCCCGTCGCCGGGCCCGCCCATGATCCCATTCGCGCCGATCGCCGACGCAGGCCGGCTTATTTCGTCGCGCCCGCCTCGAACCACGCGGCGAGCTTCATGCGCTCGTCGTCGGTCATGTGCGTGACGTTGCCGATCGGCATCGCCTTGAGCCGCACCGCCTGCTCGTAGATGCGCTGCGCGTTCTTCGACACCTCATCGGGCGTATCGAACATCACGCCGGCAGGCGCGCTGCCCATCAGCGTCGGCTTGGCCGAGTGGCACTCGATGCAGCGCTGCTGCAGGATCGGCATGATGTCGCTGAGCGCGAGCTTCGGCGCATTCGCGGCCTGCGCCTGCGGCGCGACCGGGCGCGGCGCCGTCCACACGAGAGCGACGAACATCAGCGCGGCGCCGCCGAGCGGCAGGTACCACAGCTGCTGGCCGCGATGGCGCATCACGAAGAACTGACGGATCAGCGCGCCCGCCAGCATGATCAGCAGCAGCACGATCCAGTTGTACTGGTTCGTGTACGTCAGCGCGTAGTGGTTCGACAGCATCGCGAACACGACGGGCAGCGTGAAGTAGGTGTTGTGCACCGAGCGCTGCTTGCCGCGCTTGCCGTAGATCGGATTCGGCTCCTCGCCCTTGAGCATCTTGTCGACCATCTTGCGCTGGCCGGGGATGATCACGAAGAACACGTTCGCCGACATGATCGTCGCGAGCATCGCGCCCACGATCAGGTACGCGGCGCGTCCGGCGAAGATATGGCAGGCGAGGTACGCGGCGGCGACCACGTAGAGGCCCACGCAGATCCCGAGCAGGCGATCCTTGGTGCCGAGCAGCCGGCACAGCGAGTCGTAGACGATCCAGCCCGCCATCAGGAAGCCGAGCGCCGACGCGACGGCGACCACGGGCCCCATGTCGAGCACGTTCTTGTCGATCAGATAGGTGTTCGGCGCGAGCAGGTACAGCACGAAGAACAGCGAGAAGCCCGACATCCAGGTCGTATACGACGGCCATTTCGACCAGTGCAGGTCTTCGGGCATCTCGGGCGGCGCGACCGTGTACTTCTGCATGTTGTAGAACCCGCCGCCGTGGACGTGCCACAGCTCGCCGAACACGCCGCGCTTGCGCTGGTTCGGGTCGGTCGGCGGTTTCAGGCTGTTGTCGAGCGCGACGAAATAGAAGGACTCGCCGATCCACGCGATCGCGGTGATGACGTGCAGCCATCGCAGCGCGAGGTTCAGCCAGTCGGTGATGAAGCCTTCCATGAAACTCCTCCGGACTCAGATCATTGTCTTGGTATGGGCAGCCGATGCGATGTCAGCTGCCGCGATAGGTGCTGTACGCCCACGGCGACACGAGCAGCGGGACGTGGTAGTGGGCGGCGGGATCGGCAATGCCGAAGCGCAGCACGACGCGGTCGACGAAGCGCGGTTCGGGCACCGTCACGCCGAGCGACGCGAAGTAGTCGCCCGCGTGGAACACGAGTTCGTATTCGCCGGCGGCGAACGCGTCGCCTTCGAGCAGGGGCGCGTCGCAGCGGCCGTCGTCGTTGGTCAGTACGGTCTTGAGCGCGCGGCGGACCTCGCCGTCCAGCGCGTAGAGTTCCACCTTGAGCGCGGCGCCGGGGCGGCCGTGCGCCGTATCGAGTACGTGGGTAGTGAGCTTGCCCATTCGCAATTGTCCTTGTGTGAATGCGAGGTTCGGCGGCGGCCCGATCCCATGACTGTGCGGCGGATCGAGGCTCCACGTCACGTGGCTACATACCCGTCGGCGTAGATGAAACGAGCGCCGTGCGGGCATTGTAAAAAGGTTCTCCGCACCGATACGGGTGCGATAGCAAAGATAATGCGCCGCGCATGAACGGCTGTCGACGCCGCGCCCGGCACGCCGCGCGCCGTGCAGCGGGCACGCATCGGCCGGCCTGCGCGGCGTACCATATCGAATCCGTGAAGCGCGGTATTCGGGCGCGCGTATTGTGCGCCGCGCGTGCTTGGGCGATGCTCCCGCCGTGCGCGTCGGCTCAGGGCCTTCGCGCATCCCGAAGACGGCGGGCACGCCGGGTAACCGGGCCAGGGCGTTCGAACGGACGCGGGCGCCGGAGCGTGCCGCGACACTGCGTTCGAACGGCTGTACGACCCTTCCCGGGAAGGATTCCCGGGGCAGACCGACGCGGAGAACGCATGAACCCAGACCACCCCGCCGGCGCCTCCGAGCGCGCGCCGCAGCTTTCCCCATCCCGCCCGAAAACCCTGCTGGTCCGGCACGCCGACGTGCTCGTGACCATGGACGACACGCGCCGCGAACTGCGCGACGCGGGGCTCTACATCGAGGACAACCGGATCGTCGCGGTCGGCCCGAGCGCCGAGCTGCCCGACACGGCCGACGAGGTGCTCGATCTGCGCGGGCATCTCGTGATCCCGGGGCTCGTGAACACGCACCACCACATGTACCAGAGCCTCACGCGCGCCGTTCCGGCCGCGCAGGACGCCGAGCTGTTCGGCTGGCTCACGAGCCTGTACCGGATCTGGGCGCACCTGACGCCCGAGATGATCGAGGTGTCGACGCTGACCGCGATGGCCGAGCTGCTGCAGTCGGGCTGCACTACCTCGAGCGATCATCTGTACATCTATCCCAACGGCAGCCGGCTCGACGACAGCATCGGCGCCGCGCGGCGCATCGGCATGCGTTTTCACGCGCGTCGCGGCGCGATGAGCGTGGGCCAGCGCGACGGCGGCCTGCCGCCCGATTCGGTGGTCGAGCGCGAACCCGAGATCCTGCGCGACACGCAGCGCCTGATCGAGACCTATCACGATGCGGGCCGCTACGCGATGCTGCGCGTAGTGGTTGCGCCGTGCTCGCCGTTCTCGGTGAGCCGCGAGCTGATGCGCGACGCGGCGACGCTCGCGCGCGAATACGGCGTGTCGCTGCACACCCACCTGGCGGAGAACGTCAACGACATCGCGTACAGCCGCGAGAAGTTCGGGATGACGCCCGCCGAATACGCGGAGGATCTGGGCTGGGTCGGTCACGATGTCTGGCACGCGCACTGCGTGCAGCTCGACGATGCGGGGATCGACCTGTTCGCGCGCACGGGCACCGGGGTCGCGCACTGTCCGTGCTCGAACATGCGGCTCGCGTCGGGCATCGCGCCGGTGCGCAAGATGCGGCTCGCGGGCGTGCCGGTCGGGCTCGGCGTCGACGGCTCGGCGTCGAACGACGGCGCGCAGATGGTCGCGGAAGTGCGGCAGGCGCTGCTGTTGCAGCGGGTCGGCTTCGGTCCCGATGCGATGACCGCGCGCGAGGCGCTCGAAATCGCGACGCTCGGCGGCGCGAAGGTGCTGAACCGCGACGACATCGGCGCGCTGAAGCCGGGCATGGCGGCCGATTTCGCCGCGTTCGACCTGCGCCAGCCGCTGTTCGCGGGCGCGTTGCACGATCCGGTCGCGGCGCTCGTGTTCTGTGCGCCGTCGCAGACGGCGTACACCGTGGTGAACGGGAACGTGGTGGTGCGCGAGGGGCGGCTCGCGACGCTCGATCTGACGCCCGTCATCGAGCGGCACAACGCGCTCGCGCGCACGCTGGTCGAAGCGTCGCGCTGATGCGTTGATGCACTGATGTGGCGCGCGGCCCCGGACGGAGCCACGCGCCGCCGTTACGGCTCGATCAGCGTGCGGGTGGCCTCGGCCACGAGGCTGCGCAGCCAGCGCACTTCGTCGGAGTAGTGGCAGCGCTCGTGCCACAGCTGGTAGTACTGCATCGGCGGGAAGTCGAGCGGCGCGGGCACGACCGACAGCGGCAGGAATTTCGCGTAGTGGTCGGCGAACAGGCGCGTCGTCGTGAAGATCAGGTCGGACTTGACCAGCACGTAGGGCGCGAGGTTGAAGTACGGCAGCGTGACGACCACGTGACGCTTCAGGCGCTCGCGCGCGAGGTGTACGTCGATCGCGCCGCGCTGGCCGACGGAGTACGGCGTCGGCGCGAGGTGCGGCGCGTTCAGGTACTGGTCGAGGGTCAGCCCGCCGCGCTTGGCGAACGGATGCGTGTTGCTCATCAGGCAGACGATCTGGTCGACGAACAGGTTCGACAGGTGCAGCTGTTCGGGCGGTTCCGGCCAGTTGCCGACCACGATGTCGAGCTTGCCGTCCTCGAGCGCCAGCTCGTAGTCGAACGCGGGGCCGAGCGAATGGAATTCGAGCGTCGCGTTCGGCGCGGCCTGGCGGAAGCGCTCGACCACGGTCGGCACGAACAGCACGTTCAGGTAGTCGGGGCACCCGATCCGATAGCAGCGGATCGAGGTGGCCGGATCGAAATTGTGCTGCTGGAACTTGATGCGCTCGATCTCGCGCAGCGCGTTCTGCACCGGTTCGAGGAGCCGCAGCCCGTATTCGGTCGGCACCATGCCGGACTTGCCGCGCACCAGCAGCGGGTCGCCCGTGATGTCGCGCAGGCGGCGCAGCGCGGCGCTGATCGCCGGCTGCGACTGATTCAGTTTGACGGCCGCGCGCGTGACGCTGCGCTCCATCAACAAGGTGTGCAAGACGCGCAAAAGATACGTGTCGATCGCCTCGCGTTGCTGACTCATGATTTCTCCGTTTATATGTCCGGGCTGATCGAGGAGGGGGTGGGGTATATCGTTTTTAATATGGCCAGAAAAGAGCGTCAAGGGCGGCATTACCCTCGACGGGGTCGCGCGGGGGCGCGCCGGGCGGCGGCGCAGGGGCGTGGATGGGGCGTGACGGCGGGACGGCGCGCGCTCGCGCGCCGCGCTAGTCGTCGAGGCGCAGGCCGACCTTCAGCGTGACCTGCCAGTGCACGACGTCGCCGTTTTC
>NZ_JAAGNW010000089.1:0-6551 GCF_010645215.1 Burkholderia multivorans
ATCGACGCGGGTAGCATGTTCATCTGCGGGTGCAGCCAGGGGCGGCGCGCTCGCCGCCGGGTTTCAGGACAGACCGAGCTCGGTCCACAGCTGGTCGACGCGCGCCTTGACGGCGGCGTCCATCTCGATCGGCCGGCCCCATTCGCGCTGGGTCTCGCCCGGCCACTTGTTGGTGGCGTCGATGCCCATCTTCGAGCCGAGGCCGGCGACGGGCGAGGCGAAATCGAGGTAGTCGATCGGGGTGTTCTCGACCATCACGGTGTCGCGCACGGGGTCGACGCGCGTCGTGATCGCCCAGATCACTTCCTTCCAGTCGCGCACGTCGACATCCTCGTCGACGACCACGATGAACTTCGTATACATGAACTGCCGCAGGAAGCTCCACACGCCGAGCATCACGCGCTTGGCGTGGCCCGCGTAGCTCTTCTTCATCTGCACGATCGCCATGCGGTAGCTGCAGCCCTCGGGCGGCAGGTAGAAATCGGTGATCTCGGCGAACTGCTTCTGCAGCAGCGGCACGAACACCTCGTTCAGCGCGACGCCGAGCACGGCCGGCTCGTCGGGCGGCTTGCCGGTGTAGGTCGAGTGGTAGAGCGCGTCGCGGCGCATCGTGATGCGCTCGACGGTGAACACCGGGAACCACTCCTGCTCGTTGTAATAGCCGGTGTGGTCGCCATACGGCCCTTCGAGCGCGTGCTCGTAGCGCGCGCTCGCGCCCGTCGGGCGCGGCGGCGCACCGGCCGGCGCGGCGTCGGGCTCGCCCTGTTGCGGATGGATGAAGCCTTCGAGCACGATCTCGGCGCGCGCGGGCACCTGCAGCGTCTCGACGCCCGGCGTCAGGCAGCGCGCAAGCTCGGTGCGGCCGCCGCGCAGCAGCCCCGCGAACTGATATTCGGACAGCGTGTCGGGCACCGGCGTGACCGCGCCGAGCATGGTCGCCGGATCGGCGCCGAGCACCACCGCGACCGGATACGGCTCGCCCGGGTGGCGCAGCGTGAATTCGCGAAAGTCGAGCGCGCCGCCGCGATGCGCGAGCCAGCGCATGATCAGCCGGTTGCGGCCGATCACCTGCTGCCGGTAGATGCCGAGATTCTGGCGCGGCTTGTTCGGGCCGCGTGTGACCGTGAGCCCCCAGGTGACGAGCGGCCCCGCGTCGCCGGGCCAGCAGGTCTGGATCGGCAGCTTCGCGAGATCGACGTCGTTGCCTTCCCAGACGATCTCCTGGCACGCGGGCGACGAGACCGTTTTCGGCGCCATGTCCCACACGGCCTTGGCGAGCGACAGCAGCTTGCCGGCGTCCTTCAGGCTCTTCGGCGGATCGGGCTCCTTGAGCGCCGACAGCAGCCGGCCGACGTCGCGCAGCGAGGCGAGCGCGGCGTCGTCGCCGGCGTCGACGCCCATCCCGAGCGCGACCCGGCGCGGCGTGCCGAACAGGTTGCCGAGTACGGGAAAGCGATGGCCGGTCGGTGCATCGAACAGCAGCGCGGGGCCGCCTGCGCGCAACACCCGGTCGCAGAGTTCAGTCATTTCGAGCACGGGCGACACGGGCTGGGTCACGCGGCGCAACTCGCCCAGGCTTTCGAGGCCGTTGACGAAATCGCGCAAGTCTTTGTATTTCATGAAGAATATCCGGGCCGCAAGCGCGTCGCGGCGGGGTTGGGCGCGGCCGGCGGCAGCGCGCGTGAAACAGAGGGCCCGATTTTACCCAAGCGCGCGCCGAGCCGATCGAAACCTCAAAAATCCGCGACCGGCGGCTGAGCTAGGCGGCAAGCGGGTCTCCGTTCTGAAGGGTAATAAATCATTACTTTTTGTTATGATTTTGGGATTTTATAGTGTTGACGATCTATAAAACCCTGCTAGAATCCGCTCACATTGGTTGCAGGACCCTTGTGGAAAGTCACCAATCTCCGGTCCTTCAGACGCTTCGCGTCACCGTCTGCCGATACCTGCACGGCACCCGACGGCCTTGTTTGTTGTCCTAGCCAGCGCCCAGTCGACGCTGGTTTTTTGCGTGGGAGCCACCGCGCGTCCGCCCGCCTGGAAGGCGCCGGCCTGTTTTCCGCCGTGGCCCCCGAACGGTACTTATACCGTTTCTCCGATACCGCTTCGCCCAGCCAAGGCGCGCGGTGTCTTGATTCCGCGGCAGCGCATCCTGCCTCGCTTCGAGCTGAGCGAGCCGCACGAGTCATGTTCATGGGAGATCTGAATGAACGCTTGGTTATCGTGGCGTCCCAACGAGCGGCACGCGCAGGCTCTGCGCGCTGCACTGCGCCGGGGGACGCGTGTCAGTCACCATTTATTCAGCGTGGTCGGCGGCATCGCCGTCGTGATCGCGCTGGCGTTGTGGCTCCTGCCCAACGTGCGCGGCACCCTCGCAGCCCGGCTCATGCCGATCGTGTCGGCCGCCGTGCAGGCCGGCCCGGCCCGCCTGCTGTCCGGCCACCCGTTGCCCGCCTTCGGTCCCGCGAACGCGAACCCCGACCAGCAGGACGACGTGTCCGGCGTCGAAGCGTCGCGCACCGCCTACGACGGCGCGGTCAGCGGCCCGGCGTTCGGCGCGGACGCCGCACGCGGCACCTCGCCCGTCTCGCTTGCCAAACTGATCCCGACCCAGCGGGTTGCCGCCGATGCGCGCGACGACCGCGTGCTGACCTCCAATCGCGAGCAGGCGCTCGTCGCCACCTACCTGGCGCGCCGCTACCGCGTCGCGCAGGAGCCGGTCGGCCAGCTCGTGAAGGCTGCGTTCCAGACCGGCCGCGACGTCGGCCTCGATCCGCTGCTGCTGCTCGCCGTGATGGCGATCGAATCGGGCTTCAATCCGTATGCGGAAAGCGGCGTCGGCGCGCAAGGGCTGATGCAGGTGATGTCGAAGGTCCATTCCGACAAGTTCGAGTATTTCGGCGGCACCAACGCGGCGCTTCAGCCGCTCGTCAATATCCAGGTCGGCGCGCTCGTGCTGAAGGATTGCATCGCGCGCGGCGGCACGCTCGCGGGCGGCTTGCGCCTCTACGTGGGCTCGTCCTCGCCGGACGACGGCGGCTACGGCGCGAAGGTGGTTGCCGAGCGCGACCGCCTGCGCGACGTCGCGCGCGGCCGCAAGGTGTCGATCTACGCGTCGCAGGCGCCGCAGACCACAGCGACGGTCACCACGGCGGCAGTGTCGACGGGTGGCCAGAAGCGGATCCAGGCCACGCTCGACGGCGCCCATCCGATGGCGATCAAGGCGATGGCGCCGAAGACCTCGCAGCAGGACGACGCGAGCGTCGACACGGCCAAGCGCGACAGCGGTTCGTCGGAACTCGGCACCTGAGCCGCCCCGGACCGGAGCCGCATCATGAAAAAAGCGCCCTCGGGCGCTTTTTTTCGTTGCGGGGACGGCCGCGGGCGCGCTCAGCGCCCGAACTGCGCGCCGATCCGTTCGACCGCCTCCTCGAGCCGCGCGTACGCGGTCGCGTACGACAGCCGCAGGTAGCGGCGCGGGGCGGCCACGCCGAAGTCCATGCCGGGCACGAGCACGACGCCCGCGTCGTGCAGCAGCGCGCGGGTCAGCGCGGCGCTGTCGCCCGCGGCCGGATGGGCGACGCCGTCGCAATCCGCGTAAACATAGAAGGCGCCGTCCGGCATCACCGGTACGCTGAACCCGAGCCGTTCGAGCGCGGGCACGATGAAGTCGCGCCGGCGCTTGAATTCGAGCCGGCGCGCGTCGTAGATGTCGAGCGTGCGCGGCTCGAAGCAGGCGAGCGCCGCGTGCTGCGCGAGCGCGGACGGGCAGATGAACAGGTTCTGCGCGAGCTTCTCGAAGGTGTCGGTCAGCGACGGCGGCACGACCAGCCAGCCGAGCCGCCAGCCCGTCATGCTGAAGTACTTCGAGAAGCTGTTGACGGTGATCACGTCGTCGCCGAACGACAGCGCCGAGATGGGCGCGTCGTCGTAGCTGAGCCCCTGGTAGATCTCGTCGACGATCGAGAAGCCGCCGCGCGCGCGCACGGCCTCGACGATCCGTTTCAGTTCGTCGGGCGCGAGCGAGGTGCCGGTCGGATTCGACGGCGACGCGAGCAGCACGCCGCGGGTGCGCGCGCCCCAGTGGCGCCGCACGTCGTCGGCACTCAGCTGGAAGCGCGTCTCGGGGCCGCTCGGCACGAGCACCGGGCGGCCTTCGGCCGTCGCGACGAAATGGCGGTTGCACGGGTAGGACGGATCGGGCATCAGCACTTCGTCGTCACGGCCGACGAGCGCGAGGCAGGCGAGCAGCAGCGCCGCCGACGCGCCGGCCGTCACGACGATCCGTTCCGGCGCGATCGTGAGCCCGTAGGCGTGCGCGTAGTGCGCGGCGATCGCCTCGCGCAGCGGCGCGATGCCGAGCGCGCTCGTATATTGCGTGACGCCTTGCCGCAGCGCGGCGGCGGCCGCCTCGATCACGGGCTCCGGCGCGGTGAAATCGGGTTCGCCGATGCTCATGTGGATCAGGTCGCGGCCCGCGCGTTCGAGCTGCGCGGCCTCCTTGACGATTTCCATCACATAGAACGGTTCGATCGCGGCGACGCGCGACGCGAGCCGGAGCAGCGGATCGGCAGCAGTATTCATGGCGGGTGAGGGCGGAAGACGGGACGACGCGTCGAAACGCGAAAAAAAAGCGGGCGCCGAAGCGCCCGCTGGAGACTCACGCGCCGCGGCGAGCCTGGATTTCGGCCGGACGCAGCGTGACGGACACTTTGTCGAGCACGCCGTTCACGTACTTGTAGCCGTCCGAGCCGCCGAACGTCTTCGCGAGTTCGACGGCTTCGTTGATGATGACGCGGTACGGCGTCTCGATCTGGTGCTTCAGTTCGAAGGTCGCGATCAGCAGCACCGCGCGTTCGACCGGCGAGAGCTGCTCGATCGGCCGGTCGAGGCTCGGCGTCAGCGCTTCGGTCAGCTCCGCGTGGTCGCGGATCACGCCGTGCAGGATCGTGTCGAGCAGCGTCTTGTCGGCTTTGTCGTACCCCTGCGCACCGCGCAGCTGCGCGTCGATCTCGCCCGAGGACGCGTTCGACAGCAACCACTGGTAAAGGCCTTGCGTCGCCAGTTCACGCGACTGTCGGCGGGCGCTCTTCTTCATGCGCGTTCCTCTTCGTCTTCCTCGTCTTCGTCCTCTTCGTCGTCGCTGAGCTGGTCGAGCGTCATCGTGAGGTTCGCCATCTCGACCGCCACGCGCGCCGCGTCACGCCCCTTCTCGGTCATGCGCGCGATCGCCTGCTCGTCGGTGTCGGTGGTCAGCACCGCGTTCGCGATCGGCGTGTTGAAGTCGAGCGCGAGGCGGGTGATGCCCGCGCCGCTTTCGTTCGACACCAGCTCGAAGTGGTAGGTCTCGCCGCGGATCACCGCGCCGAGCGCGATCAGCGCGTCGAACTGGTTGCTTTCCGCGAGCTTTTGCAGCGCGAGCGGGATCTCGAGTGCGCCCGGCACCGTGACCAGCAGCACGTCCTCGCCGGACACGCCGAGGCGCTCCAGTTCCTCGACGCAGGCGTCCGCGAGGCCGTTGCAGACGGGTTCGTTGAAACGCGACTGCACGATGCCGATGCGCAGGCCGTCGCCTTCGAGGTTCGGTTGATATTGTCCGATTTCCATGTTTATTCCGTACGTAGTTTGAATGAGCGGTTAGGAGACTGCGCGGGTGCGCAGTCCCGAGCGAAATGGATCAGGCAGCGGGGCAGGCGGCCGCCGCGCTGCCCGGCATCGGTACGAAGCCCGTCACCTCGAGGCCGTAGCCCGACATGCTGCCGAGCTTGCGCGGGTTCGACAACACCTGCATCTTGCCGACGCCGACATCACGCAAGATCTGCGCGCCGATGCCGAACGTCTTGAAATCGACCGGCCGGCGCTTCAGCGCGGCCGCGCGTTCCTCTTCATCGAACGCCTTGAAGACGTCGATCAGGTGCTCCTTGGTATCGCCGCAGTTCAGCAGCACGATCACGCCCAGCTCGCGCGTGGCCAGCTCGCGCATCGCCGCGTCGAGCGTCCAGGAGTGGGTCGACACGCCGGTTTCGAGCAGGTCGAGCACCGACAGCGGCTCGTGCACGCGCACCGGCGTCTCCTGTTCCGGCGTCGGCTCGCCGCGCACCAGCGCGATATGCGGCGAACCGCTCGGCTGGTCGCGGTACAGCACCGCGCGGAACGCGCCGTGCGCGGTCTGCATGGTGCGTTCCGCGACGCGCTCGATGATCGATTCGGTGCGGCTGCGATAGTGGATCAGGTCGGCGATCGTGCCGACCTTGAGGCCATGCTCGCGGGCGAACTCCATCAGATCCGGCAGGCGCGCCATCGTGCCGTCGTCCTTGATGACCTCGCAGATCACCGCGGCCGGCGTGAGGCCCGCGAGCGCGGTGAGATCGCAGCCTGCCTCGGTGTGGCCCGCGCGCACGAGCACGCCGCCCGGCTGCGCCATGATCGGGAACACGTGGCCCGGCTGCACGATGTGATCGACGCGCGCGTCGTGCGCGACGGCCGTGGCGATCGTGTGCGCGCGGTCGGCGGCCGAGATGCCGGTGGTCACGCCTTCGGCGGCCTCGCGG
>NZ_JAAGNW010000089.1:6561-12496 GCF_010645215.1 Burkholderia multivorans
TCAGCTCGGCGATGATGTCGGGCGTGGAGGCGAGCGTCATAAAGGTTCAGGGCAAGGGAAAGCGCGTATTTTACGCCACCCCGGGGCGGTTTTAGGCGCAGGTGCGCCCAATGGCGCGAAATGCGCGGCCGGCCGCGCGTGCCGGCGTGCGCCGGGGCCCGCGCGGCTGCGCTGTCGGCCCCGCGGCCCGGGCGTTTGCGGTCGCCGCCGGGCCGCGCGGCGCGTTTCGTGCATGAAACGATTTGCCGCGAAATCGCGCGGCGCGACGGCACGAATCCCGTATCGACGGGGCGTGGCACGCTCCATGCGCCACCTTGGGATGCCGCGCGCAGCATGGCCGGGGTCCGCCCCCGATAGCCGCGCGTCGGCTCGCCCGTTCGCCGGCGGCGGCAGCGAGGCGCCCGGCCGGGCGCCCGCAGGCGGCGACGGGCCGTCGTCATCAAGGCCGGTTCTCGCACGGGGGAAATCATGTTCATGAAACGCATAGCCGGATGGCCGGCGCAGGCGGCGGGGCTGCTCGTCCTGCTCGGGGCGTTCGCGGGCGCGTACGCGCAGTCGGCGCCGCGCCTCGTCACGCAGTCGATCGACGAGCGCGCGACCGTCGCGCTGCCGGGCAACGTCCGGCCGGAGGCGAACGCCGCGAACGATCGCGGCCGGGTCGACGACACGCTGGTGCTCGACCATCTGCAGTTGCTGCTGAAGCGTCCCGCGCAGACCGAGGCGGCGCTCGTGCAGCGGATCGCGCAGCAGCACGATCCGAAATCGCCGCTTTATCACCAGTGGCTGACGGCCGCGCAGCTCGGCGCTGAATACGGCCCCGCGCCGCAGGACGTCGCCGCCGTGACCGACTGGCTCACGCGCCGCGGCTTCACGGTCAACCACGTCCAGCCGAACGGCATGGTGATCGACTTCTCGGGCACCGCCGAGCAGGTGCGCGGTGCGTTCGGCACCGATCTGCACCAGTTCGAGGTCGGCGGGCGCATGCACCTGTCGAACCTCGCGGATCCGCGCATCCCGGCCGCGCTCGCGCCGGTCGTGAGCGGGGTGGTGTCGCTGCACGACTTCATGCCGCACGTGAACTTCCGCGCGCGGCCGTCCTACACCTTCGCGAGCGGCGGCTCGACCTATCAGGCGGTGGTGCCGGCCGATCTCGCGACCATCTACAACCTCAATCCGCTGTTCTCGGCCGGCATCGCCGGGCAGGGGCAGACGATCGTCGTGATCGAGGACACCGACGTCTACCGCGCGACGGACTGGAGCACCTTCCGCTCGACCTTCGGCCTCGCGGGCTACACGACGGGCTCCTTCACGCAGGCGCATCCCGCGCCCGCGAGCGGCGCGAACAACTGCACGGACCCGGGCGTGGTCGCGGGCAACGAGACCGAAGCGGAACTCGATGCGGAATGGTCGAGCGCCGCTGCGCCCGGTGCGGCGATCGTGCTCGCGTCGTGCAAGGACACGCGCACCACCTTCGGCGGCCTGATCGCGCTGCAGAACCTGCTGAACGGCAGCAGCCCGCCCGCGATCGTCAGCATCAGCTACGGCGAATGCGAGGCGGAGAACGGCGCGACCGCCAATGCCGCGTATTACGCGGCCTACCAGCAGGCGGCCGCGCTCGGCACCTCGGTATTCGTGTCGGCCGGCGACGAGGGCGCGGCGAGCTGCGACGCCGATGCGGCGAAGGCGACCCACGGCATCGGCGTGAGCGGCTTCGCATCGACGCCGTACAACGTGGCGGTCGGCGGCACCGATTTCGGCGACACCTACGCGGGCACCAACTCGACCTACTGGGGCGCGACGAACGGCTCGACCTACGGCTCGGCGCTGTCCTATATCAACGAGATTCCGTGGAACGATTCGTGCGCGAGCACGCTGATCGCGAAGAAGCTCGGCTATGCGGTGACCTATGGATTCTCGGGCTTTTGCAACAGCCTGACCGGCCAGCGCAGCTTCGAGACCACCGCGAGCGGCAGCGGCGGGCCGAGCGGCTGCGCGACGGGCGCGCCGTCGCGCGGGGGCGTGGTCGGCGGTAGCTGCAAGGGCTATGCGAAGCCGTCGTGGCAGACGCTCGTCGGCAATCCGGCTGACGGCGTGCGCGATCTGCCCGACGTGTCGCTGTTTGCCGCCAACGGCGTATGGGGGCACTACTACGTGTTCTGCGATTCCGATACGGCCGACGGCGGCGCGGCGTGCAGCGGCGCGCCGAGCGGCTGGGCGGGCGCGGGCGGCACCTCGTTCGCGGCGCCGATCTGGGCCGGCTTCCAGGCGCTCGTCAACCAGAAGACCGGCGCGAAGCAGGGCAATCCGAACCCGACGCTCTACGCGCTCGCGGCGACGGAATACGGCGCGTCCGGCAGCAGCGCGTGCAATTCGAGCAACGGCAAGGGCGTGGGCAGCAGCTGCGTGTTCTACAACGTCACGCAGGGCGACATGGACGTGGACTGTTCGGGGTCGAGCAATTGCTATGTGCCGGGCGGCTTCGTCGGCGTGCTGTCGACGGTCAGCAGCAGCTACCAGAAGGCGTACGGTACGGCGGTCGGCTGGAATTTCGCGACGGGGATCGGCACGGTCAACGTGACGAATCTCGTGAACGGCTGGTGAGGGTGGGCCGCCGGCGGCGGGAGCGGGCCGCGCCGGCGCAGGCCTGACGCGGCCAGACCGGCCGCCCGAAAGCGCCCGGCCTGGCGACGACGCTTACTTCGCGTCGTCTTCCTTCAGTTGCGGCAGCGCGGACGATTCGCCCGGCGTCAGGAGGCCGACCTGCGAGTAGATGCGCAGCTTGTCGCGCGTATCGGTGATGTCGAGGTTGCGCATCGTGAGCTGGCCGATCCGGTCGCGCGGCGAGAAGGTCGAGGCGGCCTTCTCCATCGACAGGCGTTCCGGCTGGTACGTGAGGTTCGGCGACTTCGTGCTCAGGATCGAGTAGTCGTTGCCGCGGCGCAGTTCGATCTTCACTTCGCCCGTGATCGCGCGCGCGACCCAGCGCTGGGCCGTCTCGCGCAGCATGATCGCCTGCGGGTCGAACCAGCGGCCCTGGTACAGCAGGCGGCCGAGACGACGGCCGTTCTCGCGGTACTGCTCGATCGTGTCCTCGTTGTGGATCCCGGTGACGAGCCGCTCGTACGCGATGTACAGCAGCGCGAGCCCCGGCGCTTCATAGATGCCGCGGCTCTTCGCCTGGATGATCCGGTTCTCGATCTGGTCGCTCATGCCGAGGCCGTGGCGGCCGCCGATGCGGTTCGCTTCCAGCATCAGCTCCACCGCGTCCGTGTACTCGACGCCGTTCAGCGCGACCGGGCGGCCTTCCTCGAAGCGCACCGTGATTTCCTCGGCCGCGATCTTGACGTCGTCGCGCCAGAACGCGACGCCCATGATCGGGTTGACGATCTTGATCCCGCTTTCGAGGCTTTCCAGATCCTTCGCCTCGTGCGTCGCGCCGAGCAGGTTCGAATCGGTCGAGTAGGCCTTCTCCGCCGACATCTTGTACGCGAAGCCCGCCTGCTTCATGAACTCCGACATTTCCGCGCGGCCGCCCAGCTCGTCGATGAAGGTCTGGTCGAGCCACGGCTTGTAGATCTTCAGGTCCGGGTTCACGAGCAGGCCGTAGCGGTAGAAGCGCTCGATGTCGTTGCCCTTGTAGGTGCTGCCGTCGCCCCAGATGTTGACGCCGTCTTCCTTCATCGCCGCGACGAGCATCGTGCCCGTCACCGCACGGCCGATCGGCGTCGTGTTGAAGTAGGTGACGCCCGCCGTCGAGATGTGGAACGCGCCGCACTGCAGCGCCGCGAGGCCCTCGGCCACGAGCTGCGCGCGGCAGTCGATCAGGCGCGCGCCTTCCGCGCCGTATTCGGTCGCGCGGCGCGGGATCTCTTCGTAGTCGTCCTCGTCGGGCTGGCCGAGGTTCGCCGTATAGGCATATGGCAGTGCGCCCTTGAGTTTCATCCAGTGCAGCGCCGCGCTGGTGTCGAGGCCGCCGGAGAAGGCGATGCCGACCTTCTGGCCGGTCGGTAAGCTTTCAAGAATCGTCGTCATGAGGAAAACCGTTCAATCAAGGTCTGGAAGAAATCTCGCGCAATCTGCAAGTATCGTCGGTGCCCGATATTGAGGCAAGCACGAAGGCAGGGCGTTCGCAGTGGCGCCGGATCGCGGCGCGCGCGCTCAAATGGTGCCGGATCTTTGCCGTCGCGCGGCGCGCGGCGGCCGGCAGCGGCCGGGGAAAGGCCGGTTTTACGCGCCCGCCGGGATGGCCGGCCGTCGCGCGCGATGGCGGAGCAGCTTCGTATTCTAGCGAATTGTCGGCGCGGGCCGGGCCGAGGCGGGCGCGAGCGATCGGCGGCCCGGCGTTCGACGGCGCGGGTCGACGCCGCCTTCATCGCGCGCGGCCGGTCGCGCGCTGCTTCGCTGCTTCGTCGTTCGCCCTGCGGGCGAGTGCGCATTCATTCATCCATATGCGCGATCGGCCTGCGCGCGGAGCAGGTCCGCCATCAGTTGCGCATTCGGCGACAGGAACAGGTCCGAGCGCGTGACGAGGCCTTCGGCGAGATCGGGCAGCGGCGCGTCGAGATCGAGCCGCACGATGTCGGGGTCGTGCAGGTGCGAGGCGACCTCCGCATTGGTGACGGCGACCGCGGGCAGGCACTTGAGGATCGCCCAGCTCGCGATCGGATTCTGGCTCTCGATGTTCTGCGGCGCCTCGATCACCTGCGCGGCGCCCACCTCGGGCGGCTGCGCGTTGATGCGCATGCCGGCGCTCACCCAGCGAAAGCGCGACAGGTCGTCGAGCGTGCAGCGGCGGCCGGCGAGCGGATGGCCGCGCTGGACGAGCGCGACGGCGGGCCGGCGGAACCACGGATCGAAACGGAACGGCAGCGGGATCGACTCCGCGAACGCGGTGCACACGCCGAAATCGAGCGTGCCGTCGCGCAGGCCGGGCAGCACCGTCGCGAGTGCGCCGTCGACGATGCGCAGCGGCGCGCGCGGCCGTTGCGCGAGGAAGGCCGGCAGCGCGAGCGGCAGCAGGTTGGCGGACGCCATCTGCGACATCCCGAGCGCGACGCGCCCGTGCTGGTCGAGCGACACGTCGCCGTCGAGCAGCTTCATCTGTTCGACGATCAGCGTCGCGCGCGGCAGCAGCGAGCGGCCGGCCGCCGTCGGCGCCGCGCCGCCGACGCCGCGCGAGAACAGCGTCACACCGAGTTCTTCCTCTAGAAGACGCAAGGTCTTGGTGACGGCGGCCTGCGATACGCCGAGGTTCCGCGCAGCCGCGCGGATGCTGCCGAGCCGCGCGACGCTGACGAACGCGAGTACTTGCGGATACTTCATGGTGACAACCAGCGGTTGAATACGTGAACGAAACGACGTCTTTTGACACCCGGGCATCCATGTCATGCTCGGCGTGCCTTTCGAAGGGGACTAGAAGGGCGGTTCGTTTGGAAAACACCATCACGCGGTGGGATGTCGACCGGATCCACGGGCGACGACTGCCGACGATCAAGCGAGAGTGTCACATGAAAAAAATGCAAATGCGATCCAGTGAGTTCGCACAGTGGAGTCTGGCCGCCGGTGTCGTTGCCTTGGCCCTGGCGGGATGCGGAGGAGATGAAATCGACAGCGGCGGCGCGCAGCCGGGCCCGGTGCCCGTCGCGAACGCGGCCTACGGCGACGGCGGCGTGCCCGCGTTCTACACGTGGACGAGCCCGGTGCCCGGCGGCAAGCCGGGCCTGGTGCTGCGGCAGGAGCCGCTGCCCGCGACCCTCGCGCTCGCCAATTCGGATCCGGCGCGCAACCTGCGCCTGCTGTACACGTCGACGGAAGGCGTCGACGGCAAGACGCCGATCACGGTGTCGGGCGCGGTCTACGTACCGCAGGGCGCGCCGCCCGCGGGCGGCTGGCCGATCGTCGCGTGGACCCACGGCACGGTGGGCATCGCGGACGT
>NZ_JAAGNW010000089.1:12506-17377 GCF_010645215.1 Burkholderia multivorans
TGCTCGGCGCGATGCTCGCGCAGGGCTACGCGGTGGTCGCGACGGATTACGAAGGGCTCGGCACGCCGGGACCGCATCCGTATCTCGTGCAGCGCGCGGAGGCCTACGGCGCGCTCGACGCCGTGCGCGCGGCGCTCGCCGCGCTGCCGGGCGTGCTGAACAACAAGGTGGTCGCGGTGGGACAGTCGCAGGGCTCCGGCGCGACGATCGCCACGCTCCAGTACGCGCCGACCTATGCGCCGGACGTGCGGGTGGTCGGCGGCGTCGCGACGGGCGTCTACTTTCCGCTCGTGACGAGCGGCAGCGCGCCCGCGAATCCGATCGGCGTCGGCGCGGCCAGCAATTCGGTCTACCTGTTGCTCGCGATGCGCGGCACCGGCGCGCTCGTCACGCCGGGGTTCGATTTCCGTCCGTATATCTCCGATCGCGCGCTGCCGGTGTACGACGCGACGCTCGACTCGTGCATCGACGGGCTCGATACGCTGCAGGAGGCGAACGGCGTCGACCAGACCAACTACGCGAAGGCGCCGCCGCCGGCCGACAAGGTCGGCGCGATTCTCAAGGCGACCTCCACGCCCGCCGCGGGATTCGCGTTGAAGGTGCCGCTGTTCACGGGCTCGGGGCTTGCCGATACGACCACGCCGCCGACCGATGCGTACGCGTTCGTGTCGCAGGCCTGCGCGCTCGGCGCGACGGTCGAGTGGCACTACTACCCGGGACAGACGCATGACAGCACCGTCAACGCGTCGCTCGTGGATTCGCTGCCGTTCATCCGCAAGGTGATGGGCGGTCAGCCGGTGGCCGGCAATTGCAGCGCGCTGACACCGCCGGGCGGGGCGTCGTCGTAAGGGGCGCGCCGCGCGCCATCGTCCGCGCCCACGCGCGATCGGGCCGGCGAGCGTCGCGATGTCGGTCGCGATGCGCGGGCGATCGGTGGCGGCGCGACGTGGGCGGCGTGGCGAGCGCGATCGCATCCTTCGGACGCGCGCTCGGCCCGATCTGAGGCACACTGTCGCCCGCCGCGCGGCGCATCTTCGCGCCGATGCGCGGTGTTCATCCACGCCGGCCGTGGCCTCTCAACCGATCCTGCTGTTCCATGTTGACTCTGTACAAGTTTGGCCTCGGTCCGGTTTTGCTGGCGCAAGCGCGCCGGCTGCGGAAAACCGCGCTGCGTTTGCCCGAGGCGGCGGGCCCCCGGCATGGCGTCGAGGGCGCGCAATGTGCGACAGGCGCGCCGTTGCGCATCCTGGTGGTCGGCGATTCGTCCGCGGCGGGCGTCGGCGTGGACGAACAGTCGCAGGCGCTGGCGCAGCCGCTCGCCCGCCTGCTCGCGGCCGCGACCGGGCGCCCCGTCAGGTGGCAACTCGTGGCGCAGTCCGGCGTCGATACCCGCGAGGCGCTGGCCCTGCTGACGCGCAGCGCGATCGAGCCGGCCGATTATCTGGTGACCGCGCTCGGCACCAACGACGTGACCTCGCAGCGTCGCCCGGCCGGATTCCTGCGGGACTATGTCGTGCTCGCCGAACATCTTGCAGCCCGGACCGGCGCCGCCGGCATGGTCGTGACGGGCCTGCCGCCGCTGCGCATCCTGCCTGCCGCGCCGCATCCGCTGCGCTGGTATCTGGGCCGCTACGCGGCACGGCTGGACGGGCTCCTGCGTAGCTGGGTCGCGCAGCATCCGGCCTGGCGCTATGTCTCGCTCGAGTGGGCGGCGCATCCGCGCGAGATGGCGGCGGATCGGTTTCATCCGGGCGCCGGCCAGTATCGGCGCTGGGCCGAGCTGGTATCCGAGCAGATTCTCGTGCTGCTCGCGCAGGCGGGCGGCCGGGAGCCGCAGGCGCGCGCGGCTCCGCTCGGGTAGCGCGTTGCGCGTCTGCCGCTTTCGACGGTGACGAACGCCGCGGAGAGCGTGCTGCGCTCACCGCGGCGCGCCCTCTATCGTGCGGCGTCCGGCTGCGCGCTGTTCCACATGAGCCGGTACGCGGCTTCCACCTCGCGCGCGAAGCGCGCGCCATCCATCAGCGGCGAATGCGCGAGGCGCGGGCGCAGCGCGCCGCGCAGCGCGGCGAGCACGGGCAGGTCGTCGGCGAGCGCGACGGCGGCGTCGACGAACGCGTCATCGTGTTCGGCGGCGAGCATGGTGAGGCCGAGGTTCGCGAGCTGGCACAGCCCGCCGCGCCCGACCGCGGTGCGCCCCACCCGGGTGATGACCGGCACGCCCATCCACAGGGCGTCGAGCGTCGTCGTGTGGCCGTTGTAGGGGAAGGTGTCGAGCGCGATGTCGATGTCGAGATAGGACGCGAGATAGTCGGCGCGCGGCCGGTACGGCACGCAGGTGACCCGCGCCGGCGCGATGCCGTGCGCGTGCAGCCGTTCCATCAGCCGGATGCGCCCTTCGCCGTGCGGCGCCATCACGACGAGCCGGGCATCGGGCAGGCGCGCGAAGATGCCGGCCCACAGGCGCAGCGTGCGGTCGGTCAGCTTGCACGGGTTGTTCAGGCAGCCGAACGTCACGTGACCCGCCGCGAGCGCAGGCAGCGGGCCGACGGCGGGCGTGTCGGTGAGCGGGTCGTAGCACCAGAACGTGTCGGCGAGCCGGATCGAGCGCTCGCGATAGAACGCGTCGTTGCCGGCCGGATCGAGGTGCGGATCGGTCAGCCGGAAATCCATCGAGGCGAGGCCGGTCGTGCCGGGATAGGCGAGCCAGGTCGCCTGCACCGGCGCGGGCCGCTGCGCATACAGGCCGGGCCGGCCGCCGTCCATGTGCATGGTCAGGTCGACGAGGAGATCGATCCCGTCCTCGCGGATGCAGCGCGCGAGCGCCGCGTCGTCGAGCCCCTGCACGTCGCGCCAGCGGTCCGCGTAGCCGGCGAGCCGTTCGGTCATCGCGTCCGGCCGCGCGACGCTTGCATAGCAGACGATCTCGAAGGCGTCGTGGTCGTGGTGCGACAGCAGCGGCGCGAGGAACAGCGCCTGGCAATGCTCGCGAAAGTCCGCGCCGACGTAGCCGATCCGCAGCCGCGCGTCCGGCGTGCGCGTGCGGGAAGGGGCGGCATGCGCCGCGCCGGACGGTTCGTGGCGCGCGGACCAGCGCAGCGCTTCCTCGAGTACCGGCTCCGGCTGCTCCGACTGGAAGCTCAGCGTATAGACGAGATTGCTGTGCGCGACCGCGTTGTCGGGATCGCACGCGAGCGCGCGCCGGTAGCTGTCGATCGCCTCGTCGAGCGAGCCGTTGTCCTTCAGGACGTTGCCGAGATTGTTGTGGCTCGGCGAATGCGTCGGCGCGTCGGCAAGCGCGGCGCGCAGATGCGCGATCGCCTCGTCGTGCAGGCCGAGCCGTCGCAGCAGGTTCGCGGCGTTGTTGTGCGCGGCGATGCAGCCCGGCCGCGCGTGCAGCGCGGCGTCGAACGCCTGGGCCGCCGCGTCGGCATCGCCGAGTGCTTCGCAGGCGTTGCCGAGGTTGTTCAGCGCATCCGCGTGGTCGGGTTGCAGCGTGGCCGCGCGCAGATATTGCCCGGCCGCGTCCGCATGGCGGCCGAGCCCTTGCAGTGCATTGCCGAGGTTGTAGGCCGCATCGGCGTCGAATGGCGCGCACGCCGCTGCGCGCGCGAGGTGCGTGGCCGCTTCGTCGAAGGCGCGCCGCTCGCACAGCGCGACGCCGAGATTGATCAGCCCCGCGCTCGCGTCCGGGGCGGCGCGCACCGCGTCGCGCAGCAGCGCGAGCGCGTCGTCGTGCCGGCCCTGCGCGTCGAGCAGGGTGCCCAGATGCGTGAGCGCGAGCGCGTGGGTCGGCTGTGCGACGAGCGCGGTGCGGTAGGCCCGCTCGGCCGCGTCGAGCGCGCCGCATTGGCGATGGCTGTTGCCGAGATTGTTGGCGGCGTCGGCGTTGGACGGATCGCGCGCGAGCGCGTCGCCATAGGCGCCGATCGCGCCCGCATGGTCGCCGAGCGCCTGCAGCGCGTTGCCGAGCGCGGCGTGCGTGTCGGCGTCGTCGGGCGCGAGCGTGAGCGCCGCGCGCAGCGCGTCGGCCGCCTGTGCATGCTGGCCGAGCGCGTGCAGGACATGGCCGCGCGTCACGTGATGGCGTGCGTCGCGCGGCGCGAGCGCGACCGCTTGGTCCAGTTGCGCGAGCGCGCGGATGCTGTTGCCGCTCTGCAATTCGAGAATGCCGAGCCGCAGCCGCAGATCGTCGTTGCGCGGGTCGTCGACGAGGGCGGCTTCGTAGATCGTGCGGGCCGCGGGCAGGTTGCCGGCGAGGTGGAGCGCCTTCGCCTGGGTGAGCGTCGAGTCGGGAGTCATGGCTGGGTGGAAACCGGCAAGGGAGAGCGGGCCGCAAGCCGTTCGTCGAGCAGGCGCGCAAACGCCTGCGCGATGCGATCGACGTACGGGTTCTTGTGCGCGAGCGGCCCGTCGGCCGCTTCGCGATGGACGAGCATCGTCGCGTTCGCCTCGAAGACGACGACTTGGCCCTCGGCTGTCAGCGCGAAGTCGATGCCACCGTAGTCGAGATCGAGCTGTCGGCCGATCGCGGCGAGCGCGTGCAGCGCGGTCGCGCCGAGCGCCGCGAGCGGATCGTCGAGGAAGCGTCGTTCTTCGTCGAGCTTCCAGGGCGCGGACTGCATGTCGGCCGAGAAATAGTGGACGAGCCAGTGCGGGGAAATCGCGAGGTGATACGGATACGGCACGCGATCGACGAAGATCATCCGGTACTTGCGGAACTGGCCGTCGGCGCTGCGCGTGTCGCGGTAGGCCGTGACATAGGCGGCGCCGTCGAGCCGCGCGAGCGCCGCCGCGAGCGTGGCGGGTTCGGTGTGCAGCGTCAGGCCCTCGCCGCCGTGCGTGCCGGTTGGCCGCAGCAGCAGCGGAAATGC
>NZ_JAAGNW010000089.1:17387-18313 GCF_010645215.1 Burkholderia multivorans
ATGGGTGTCGTCGATGCGCACGCAGGGCGGCACCCGTACGTCCGGCAGCGAGCGGAGCCGTTCGGCGGTGCGGTCGCGATGCGTGCGCGCGATCGCGTCGGGTGGATTCAGGATCGGCGCGCGGTTGCGACGGGCGAAGCGCGCGAGGCGCTCGGCCAGCGGCGCGGCGGTGTCCGGCTCGCCGATCGCGTTGAACACGAGATCGTGAGGCGGCAGGTGCGCATCCTCGGCGTCGGCCGCATAGTCGAGCGCGTACTTGATGCGGGTCGTCGAGCGGGACATTCCCGGTGCCGCTGCCGATGCCGACGATCAGCAGGCGGCAGGCCTCGTGATCGAGCGCCGGTTCGACGAACACGCGTTGCAGGCGGTCGGCACGCCCGCGATGCCAGCGCGCATCGATTTGACGGCCGCGAGGTTGTACAGCGCGAGCGCGCGCTGCGGGTCCGGCGCGCCGTCCAGCATGCCGAACGCGACGACAGCGAGCTGGTGCGCGGCGAAGCCGACGGCGTCGCCGGCGACATGCAGCGCACCGCGCATCTGCGCGTGCAGGACGACATCGAGGGGCGCCGCGTCGAGCGCGCGCGCCAGCTTCGCGCACAGTGCCGACGCTTCGGGTTCGACGCTCGCCGGATCGAGCGGCGGCTGCGCGAGGCCGGCGGGGGCGGTGGCGGCGCTCATGCGTGGGCGACGCTGAATTCGGTCAGCGCATCGCACAGCGTGTCGACCGCGTCGGGCGTGACGGCGTTGTAGAGCGACGCGCGCAGGCCGCCCAGCGACCGGTGACCGTCGAGCCCGACGATCCCGCGTTCCGCGGCCGCGTCGGCGAATGCCCGGTCGAGCCGCGCGTCGCCGAACGCGAACGCGGCGTTCATGCGCGAGCGCCACGGCCGCTCCGCATGCACGGCAATCGCATCGCTCAGTGCATC
>NZ_JAAGNW010000089.1:18323-24798 GCF_010645215.1 Burkholderia multivorans
CGAGCGTGAAGTAGAGGCGCCGCGCCTTCATGTCGTTGAGGCGCTGCATCGCCGCGAGCCCGCCGATTTCGTCGCGCAGCCAGCGCGTGACCAGCGTCAGCACGTAGATGGCGAACACGGGCGGCGTGTTGTAGTTCGAGCCGTGCTCGACGTGCGTGCGGAAGTCGAGGATGCCGGGCAGCGTGTCGGGGATCCGTTCCAGCAAGGCGCGATCGATCAGCGCGACCGTGACGCCGGCCGGCCCGAGATTCTTTTGCGCGTGCGCGTAGATCATCGCGTAGCGGCTCGCGTCGAGCGGCCGCGACAGGAAGTCGGACGACATGTCGACGATGAGCGGCGCGTCGTGCGGCGCGTCGGCCGGCGGCTCGAACTGCAGGCCCTCGACGGTTTCGTTCGACACATAGTGCAGGTACGCGGCATCGGGCGCGACCGCGAGCTGATCGAGCGCGGGCAAGCGGCGAAAGCCGCAGTCCTGGCCGTTCCACGCGATGCGCGCGGGGCCGACGCGCGCGGCTTCGGCGCTCGCGCGGCTGCTCCAGTAGCCGGAGTTCACGTACACGGGCGGCGCATGGCGGCGGGTCGCGAAGTTCATCGGGATCGTCGCGAACAGCAGGCTGCTGCCGCCTTGCAGGAACGTGATCGCGTAGCGCTCGGACAGCCCGAGCAACGCGCGCAGGTTGCGTTCCGCCTCGTCGAGGATCGCGCGGAACCAGTCGGATCGATGGCTCATGCCCAGCACCGACATGCCGGTTTCCGGCAGCGCGAGGATGGCTTCGCGTGTCTGGCGCAGCACGGAGTCGGGCAATGCGCCGGGGCCGCCGGAGAAATTCAGGGTATTGGACATCGTCAGGAGCAGGTCGATAGCGTTGAGCCGGGCGACGGGCGGCGCGCATGCGGCGAGCGGTCCGTCAGTGCGTGCAGGTTAGCGGCGCTGGATGCGGAACGAGGCGGGGAAGAGAGGGCGAATGTGCCGTCAATTCAAATAAAATGCTTTAAAAATCAGATGGTTACTGAATATTTCGGTCAGCTTGATGCAAGCTGTTCGTGAGGTGCGGCGCGGGAGAGAGGCGGCGCAGTTGTCGAAGGCTGCGCCGGTGTGGTGAGGATTGCGAAAGATTTTTGGATGCGGAGGCGGGCTCTCGGGTGCGCGATGTCAGGCGGCCTCGGCGGCGTCCAGCAGCGCCGAAGCCGCGGGGATGAGCTTGCCGATCCGCCAGGCGTCCCCGGCGGCTTCGGCCGTGGCAAGGAAGCCGGTCGTCCACAGCCCCGCGTAGAAGTACATCGCGCGGCGGGCGTCGCCCGTCAGCGCGCAACGGTCGATCAGCGCGTCGCCGTAGGCGCGGCCCGTGTCGCCGACGTCGGCGGCCAGGTATGCGAGCGTCGAGCCGACCTGCAACAGCGGATCGCCGTAACACACGAAATCGATGTCGATGAAGCCGCTCAGCGTACCGTTGTCGACGATCACGTTCTTGGTCGTCAGGTCGTCGAGAAAGCACACCGGCTGACAGGTCTCGAAATAGGGTTCCAGTGTGGCGCGTACCGTGCGCAGCCGCGCGCGCAGGCGGGCGAGGGGTGTCGGGGCATCGTCGAAGGCGGCGCCTGCCGGTGTGCCGAACAGATCGGTCCAGTGCGCGAGCGCGGCGTCCTGGCCGACCGGCGCCCAGCCGAAGCCGTGGCTGCGCGGCAGGCTGGCGACGCGACGCTGGCAATCGCTCACATGGCCGGCGACGCGGATCATCTGGTCTGCGCGCATCGAGGGCAGTGCGAATTTCAGGTCGAAGCCGTCGAGCCAGTTCAGGATCACGAAGGACCCGCCCGATGCGAGCGGGCCGACCGCGAGCACGTGCTGGACGGGTACGCCGAGCGCGCGCAGCGCGCCGAGATTGTGCGCGGTGTAGGCGAACGTGCTGCGCTGGGGGCTGATGCGCAAGACCACCTTCCGCCCGTCGGGCAGGTCGGCGCGGTAGATCGTGTTGCCGCTTTGCGTGAGCAGTTGCGGCACGAGCGCGAGCGGTTCGACCTGCAGGGCTCGCCGGATCAGGGCCGCGGCGGCTTCGGGGCCGTGCGGCGGCGCGGCGTCGCACGACGCCGGCAGTGTTTGAATGGACATGACCCGATTTCCCCGTTTGCTTTAGGAATGCAAAACGCCGGCTGCCGGGTGGGCGCGGGCTGGCAATACGCGCGCCGCCGACGTGCTGCAGCGAATGGCTCCGACTATAAGACGCGTTGTTTCTAGGGGCCTTTCGATCTGGATTACATGTGTTACGCGCGATGACAAGTCGCACGTCGGTAGGGCCGCTTTCATTAGGCCGCATGACGACGTGTTACGTGGGATGACGGTGTGAGTGCGGCGGGGGCGGGAAGATCCGCCCCCGATGCGTGCGTGTGATGGCTAGTTCGGATACAGGGTGTCGCGCGGGAAGAACATGCGCGGCTCGAAAGGCGGCAAAACGACGGTCGCGCCTGCTGCCGTCAGGCGCACGTCGCAGGTCTGGTCGAGCAGTTGGCCCCGCCGGTAGATGAACGCGCCCGGGCCGCCGTTGCAGGGCGAGGCATGTTCCAGGAGGTGAAGTTCGCGACCATTCGACATGGGCCGCGTGATGGCGAAGCCGTCGGCCTGAGCCGCCGTGAGGCCGAAGAGGGCGGCGACGCCGACGATGAAGTGTGCGATCCGCATGATGACGATCCCCAGGGTCGGCCGGATGACGCGCACCGGTCGGCCGCCGACGAGCCGGAACCGGTGTGGGTGCAACGAGGTGCGTGATGCCGACAGGATACGCCCGCTGTGGGGGCGCGTGAGTCGGGGGGAATGCGGGGGCACGTTGCGTTGGGTTCGCGGCGGGGGCGGGTTTCGCCGTCGTGTTTTTCCCCGCGCCGGTATGGCTGCCGTCCGACGGATCTCCGGCGGTCCGCCGGCAGCGTATCTCGATGCCTGGGGCTCGGGGTGGTCGGTAGGGGCAACGAAATTGGTCGTTTTGCTATGCCGGGTTTGTCTATTTCGCCACGAATTGAGTTTTTGGAAATGGAAAGGCGCTTCAACGGATTATTGCCCTGCGAGTGATTGTCTTTAGTAATACAATCGTCAGGCGATTTTTTCGCAATGATCGCATCCAATTTCATTGAATTCGAAATTTCCCTTGTTGCTCAATCATGCTGCATGGAGGCTGCGCTGATTTGACTTGATCGGCGCGGGTCGCCATGCGAACCATCTGCGTTATCTTTCTCATAAAAAATGAACGTAACCACGTCGGACGACTGCACCGGGATCCTGCCGAACCACCCGATGTCCAAGCATTTCATCGTGTTCGGGTACCGGGACGGCGCCTATTCAACGATTCCCAACAACTTCTTCAAGGATTGGCTCGATGAGGAGGCGCAGATCGGGACGTTCCACATCGGCAAGGGCTCGGGCCTGGGTGTCGGGTCGATTGCGAAATACGACGCCGGTCTTCAGAGTCTCAGGCTTGGGAAGTATGTCGCGGGCGGCCTGCGGCTGCGCTTCCTGCTGAACGGTCAGCACGAAACGCGCACCATCTCGACCTGCATGTTCAGCGTGTTCGGCGATGGCCTGCGCAACGCCCCGCCGCCGCAGTATGGCGATACCGTCATTCACAACGATGTGTGGATCGGGGATGAGGCGCTGTTCCTGGGCGGCAGCGAAGTGCAAAGCGGATGCGTGATCGGCGCGCGTACGGTCGTGCCGCCGAACTTCCGTTCGGAGCCTTACGGCATTTATGTCGGATCGCCGGCGCGGCTGGTCAAGTTCAGATTCCCCGAGCGCGTGCGAGAAAGCCTGATCGACCTCGCGTGGTGGGATATGCCGCTGCAATGGATCAGGCAGTATAACGATGCGTTTCTGGCGGATCTGACCGAGGACGAAGGGCAGGCGCTTGAAGTGCTGGCGGAGTTGAAGCGGGCAAAGATGAGCGCGTTGCAGGTGGCGTCGGCGTAGTTCGAGGGACGCGCCTGCTTCATCTCTCTTTGAAGGAGCGGGCGCGATGAGAATTAATCGATCATTGGAATGCCGGTTGAAATGCGGTTTGAATAAGAGCCGTCGAATGAATGGGGTTCTTGCGCGATTTGACTCGTGAAGGGAATCGCGTTTATCGGTCCGATCCGGCGCGGCATGAAGAACGAGGGAGGGTGTCCATTGGAAATGGTCGGCCTCCGTCTCGCCTGTCGGTTCCCGGCGGGCTGACCGACCACGCCAGCGGGTCGTACTGCCGGTTGTGATGCCTTGTCCGGCGCTCAAGACGCGTGCCCCATCAAGCGGGAGCGGAGCGGCCCGGGGCACGGCGAATTTCAAAATGCTTTCGATATCGATCGGATATTTTCAAACTGCTTTCCGTTTTTAAAGATGGCGTGTAATTTTTCGGCCCATGATTATCTTCAGGTTGACGCTGGATAATCGAGAAATCTAGAATCGGCCGGCAACACAGCCGAGGCCGATTTCATTGAGAGTGTGGAAGCGGTCCGCATGCCCTAAAGACGGAAAATACGCATGGACCTGACCGAACTGGCTCAGATGATTCGTGGCGGCCTGGTTCAACAGGATCGCCTGATCAAGACTGATATTCCATTATTACCGAATAACACGCTCGTGCCGCGGCGAGCGGTAATGTATTCCGAACTGGGCCGTGATTTCAGCGTCACGCTCGACATGGTGTCCGGCGCGGAGGATATCGAACTCAAGACGCTGATTGCCCAGTCGATGACCGTGTGGCTGCAGCAGGCGGACAAATCGTATCAACCGATCAACGGTTATATCCACACCGCGCGCCGGCTGGGCGGCGACGGCAGTTTCAGCACTTTTCAGCTGACGCTTGCTTCGTGGATGCACTTCCTCAAGTTTCGCAGCGACATGCGGTACTGGCAGGACAAGAGCGCCGACGCCGTCATCACCGATGTATTCAACCGGCATCCGCAGGCCAGGGGACAGTTCCAGTTCGCCCTGCGCAAGCCATTGCGCTCGCGCTCGTATTGCCGCCAGAGCGAAAGCGACTGGAATTTCGTCCATCGGCTGCTGGAGCAGGAAGGCCTGTACGGCTTCTGGCGGCAGGCCACGGACGGCAAGTCGCACACGCTGGTCGTGACCGACGATCTTCACGCGCTCGACCCGGTGTCGCCCGACCCGATCGGATTCGCGCGGGTGGGCACGGGCCAGGCGCCGGATGCATTCACCCAGTGGGCGGGTTCGCGAACGCTGCAGAGCACCGCGCACGCGACGCGGACGTTCGACTACAAGGCGCCGTCGTCCGCCGTCCGTCCCAAAGGCACCTCGCTGCCGACCATGGCCGGCCAGGGCGATCTGCCGGGGCAGGTCGAAATCTACGAATACACCGGCGCCTACACCTACCTCGATCAGGCGCGCGGCGAACAGCTCTCGAAGATCCAGCTGGAGGAATGGGAGTCGCGCGCCAAGCGCTTTTTCGCGGCGGGCGGCGTGCGGGGGATCGACGCGGGCCGGCGTTTCACGCTGACGGGGCATCCGGAGCATGATCGCGATCCGGCCGGCCAGCGGGAATTCGCGGCGATCAAGGTGTGGCGCTACATCGAGAACAACCTGCCGCTGTCGGATCGGGAAGCCGGCTTTCCGCACAGCCTGCAGAAGGAACTGGCGCGGGCAAAAGGCGCGCATCCGGATGCGCGCGTCGCGCATGAAGACGGATCGGCGGGGTTTTATCACGTCGACGTCGAGGCGCAGCGCGTGATGGTCCCGTATCGCAGCCCGTTCGAACACACAAAGCCGACGATGCATCTGGAGACCGCCATCGTCGTCGGTCCGAAAGACGAAGAGGTCTATACGGACGAACTGAACCGGGTGCGGGTGATGTTCGTGTGGGACCGGCAAAACGAGGGCGACGCGGGCGCCTCGTGCTGGTTGAGAGTCGCACAGTCGGATACGGGCGGCGGTTACGGGGGCGTGCACATTCCGCGCGTGGGCGAGGAAGTCCTGGTCGGCTACGTCGGCGGGGACTGCGACCGGCCGTTGGTCCTGCACCGCGTGTACAACGGCGCGGCGAAACCGCGGTGGCACAGCAACGGCATCCTGTCGGGCTACCGCTCGAAGGAATACGGCGGCAGCGGCTATAACCAGCTGACCCTGGATGACGCGACGGGCCAGAACCGCGTGCATCTGTATTCGACGAGCGCCGATTCGCATCTGCATCTGGGCTATCTGATCGCGCACACGGACAACACGCGCGGCGCGTATCTCGGCTCGGGCTTCGATCTGAAGTCGTCGGCATACGGCGCGCTCCGCGCCGGCCGGGGCCTGTATGTGTCGACGCATCCGGCGACCTCGGGACAGCCGCTGGACGTGCGCGCGGCGTCGTCGCAACTGGCGAATTCGAACAACGTCATGGCGGCGCTGTCGGAAACGAGCGTCGCGCATCAGGCCGAGAGCCTGACAACGGGCCGCGAAGCGCTGGCGGGGTTCGCCGATGCGACGCAGTCGAGCATCGAAGGCCGTGGC
>NZ_JAAGNW010000009.1:0-798 GCF_010645215.1 Burkholderia multivorans
CGTTGATCTCGATGCCGTAGCCCGTCACGTCCAGCTCCTCGGCGAGCAGCGACAGCAGCGTGCCGTCGCCGCAACCGAGATCGAGCACGGTCGAGCGGGGTTCGACCCAGCGGGCGATCGCGCGGAAGTCGGCGCGGGCGGACAGGGCATTCAGCGCTTGCGGGTTCATGCGCCCACCTCGTTGGCGCTGCGTTCGTAATAGGCGCGCATCAGGTTGTGATAGCGCGCGTCGTCGAGCAGGAAGGCGTCGTGCCCGTGGGGCGCGTCGATCTCCGCGTAGGTCACCCGGCGCCGGTTGTCGAGCAGCGCCTTCACGATCTCGCGCGAGCGGGCGGGCGCGAAGCGCCAGTCGGTCGTGAAGCCTGCGATCAGGTATTGCGCGCTGGTGTGCGCGACCGCCGCGCTCAGGTCGCCGCCGAACGCCTTCGCCGGATCGAAGTAGTCGAGCGCGCGCGTGATCAGCAGGTAGGTGTTCGCGTCGAAGTAGTCGGCGAACTTGTCGCCCTGGTAGCGCAGGTACGACTCCACCTCGAACTCGACGTCGAAATTGAAGTTGTAGGCGTCGAGCGCGCCCTCCGCGCGGCGCAGCGCACGGCCGAATTTCTCCGCCATGTCGTCGTCGGACAGATAGGTGATGTGGCCGATCATGCGCGCGACGCGCAGGCCGCGGCGCGGTTTCACGCCGTGCGCGTAGTAGTCGCCGCCGTGGAAATCGGGGTCCGACAGGATCGCGGAGCGCGCGACCCCGTTGAACGCGATGTTCTGGGCGGACAGCTTGGGCGTCGATGCGATGTCGAT
>NZ_JAAGNW010000009.1:810-23319 GCF_010645215.1 Burkholderia multivorans
GGCGAAGCGCTCGATGCCGAACGCATCGGCGACGCGTGCCTGCGCGTGCACCCAGTCCTCGACGGTCAGCACCGGAAAGCGTGCGCCGTACGGCATGCCGGTGGCCGGGTCGAGGCTCATCGGGCCGGTGGAGCCGAAGCAGGAGCCGAGGTTGTTGACGCCGATCACGAAGAAGCGGTTGGTGTCGAGCGGCTTGCCCGGGCCGACCATGTTGTCCCACCAGCCGGTGTTGCGCGGATCGTCCGCGTAGACCCCGGCGACGTGATGGGATGCGTTGAGCGCGTGACAGACGAGCACCGCGTTCGAGCGCGCGGCGTTGAGTTCGCCGTAGGTCTCGACGACGAGCTGGTAGTTGCCGAGGACGCTGCCGCTCTGCAGGCGCAGCGGCTCGGCGAAGTGCATGGTCTGTGGAGCGACGATGCCGATCGATTCCATTCGTTCCGCCTTATGACTGGGCGGCTAAACGGGTGTCGGCGGGCGCGGGGTGAGGCGGGGCGCGGCTGACGACCTCTTTAGCCGCATTTCTATTGAACCCGGCCGGGACCCCTGTCCTGGTGGTTCGCGCGCCCGCAATCGAGTCAGCAAATCGGCGCGTCGGCTGCCCTGGCCATCGTCGGACGGCGGCAGGCAACCGCGCAAGTATAGCGGAACTCGGATGGCGGCGCGACGCCGCGCGGACGGGGGCAGGCGCGCGGCGATACGTCGCGCGTGCCTGCCGAGGAGGCGGACGAGGCGTTCGTCGCGGATCGCCGCCGCCGGCCCGGCTACTGGAGGATCAGGCGCAGCTTGGCGTCCGAATGCTCGCCGGGCGGCTTCGCGAAGCCGTTGCGCGCGTACTGGCTCCACGCGCCCAGGACGAAATTGAGCAGCAGGCTCGCGCGCACGGCGGGATCGTAGTCGGCCGGCAGCGGCACGGCGCCCGGTTCCGTGGCGCCGTCCGCCGCGCTGCGCGCGACGCGCAGGCACTGCCGCAGCGATGCCTCGACCCGTTCGAGCAGCCGGTTGACCCGTTCGCTGAGGCTCGCGTGCTCGCCCACCAGCGCTTCCCCGGTCAGCACGCGCGTCATGCCGGGGTTCTTCTCGGCGAAGCTCAGCAGCATCAGCGCGATCGCGCGCGCCTGCAGCACGCCATCCTGTTCCTTCGCGACGATCTGGTTGATCAGGCCGAAGAAGGTCTCCTCGATGAAATCGATCAGCCCTTCGAACATCTTCGCCTTGCTCGGGAAATGCCGGTACAGCGCGGCTTCCGACACGTCGAGCCGCGCCGCGAGGGCCGCGGTGGTGATCTTCTCGGGTTTCGGTGCCTCGAGCATCGCGGCGAGCGTCTGCAGGATATGCACGCGCCGCTCGCCCGGCTTCGGGCGGGTGCGGGGACGGGCCGGCTGGCCGGCGTCGTCGTCTGGCGGGGTTACGGCCGGATCCTGCGGTTGAGTCGGTTGCATTTCTGTCGCCCCGATCGAGTGCCCAATCGCAGCGATTTTAACGAACCAATGCGACGATCGACATAGTGCGGTCGCCCGACGTGCTGCGCATGGTCGGGCAAATGCCCGGTGATCCATACCGTGCGCAGGCCGAGCCGCTTGTAGCGCTTCAGGTGGCTGCGCGTGTCCTCGACCAGGATCGCGTCGGCCAGCCGGGCGTGAACATCGCGCAGCGCGCGGCGCAGCATCGCCGCGTCGGGCTTGGCGCGCCACGCGCGCCGGCGGCGCTGGTCGCGCATGTGCTCGATCGCGATCACCCGCTCGAACAGCCGCTCGACGCCGAGTTCGCGCAGCACGTCGCGCGCGTAATTCTCCGGCGCGTTGGTCAGGATGATCTTGCGGCCGGGCAGCGCGGCGACCACGCGCGCGAGCCCGCGCTCCGCGCGCACCCTCGACGGCAGGTCGGAAAAAGTGTGGACGATCCTCAGAAAATCGTGCGGATCGATCGGGTGATGCTGCACGAGGCCCAGCAGCGCCGCGCCGTAGCGGTGCGTGTAGTGGGTGCGCAGGTAGTCGGCCCGGGTGGGGTCGACCTGCAGCGCATCGATCGCCCGGTTGATGGCCGGGAAGATCGCGTGCGACGCGTGGTGCAGCGTGTTGTCGAGATCGAACAGCCAGACCGGGCGGCCCGCCCGCGGCCGGGGGCGCGGCGGGCGACGCCGGGCGGACGCGGCGGGCGTCACGCTCAATGCGAGCGGATCATCGTGCCGAACGGCTGTTCCGTCAGGATTTCGAGCAGCACCGAATGCTCGATCCGGCCGTCGACGATGTGAACCGACTTCACGCCGCTCTTCGCCGCATCGAGCGCCGACGAGATCTTCGGCAGCATGCCGCCCGAGATCGTGCCGTCCTCGAACAGCGCGTCGATCTCGCGCGCCGACAGATCGGTGAGCAGGTTGCCTTCCTTGTCCATCACGCCCGGGATGTTCGTCATCATCACGAGCTTCTCGGCGTTCAGCACGGTCGCGAGCTTGCCCGCGACGAGGTCGGCGTTGATGTTGTACGACAGGCCCTGCTCGTCGAAGCCGATCGGCGAGATCACCGGGATGAACGCGTCGTCCTGCAGCGCCTTCACGACCGCCGGATTGATCGCCTCGACCTCGCCGACCTGGCCGATGTCGACGTACTGGCCGGGATTGTCGCGATCCGGCATCAGCAGCTTGCGCGCGTGGATCAGGCCGCCGTCCTTGCCGGTCAGGCCGACCGCGTGGCCGCCGAAATGGTTGATCAGCATCACGATGTCCTGCTGCACCTCGCCGCCGAGCACCCACTCGACGACTTCCATCGTCTCCTCGTCGGTCACGCGCATGCCCTGGATGAAGGTGCCCTGCTTGCCGATCTTCTTGAGCGCCTGGTCGATCTGCGGGCCGCCGCCGTGCACGATCACCGGATTGATGCCGACCAGCTTGAGCAGGATCACGTCGCGCGCGAAGCCCTGCTTGAGCCGTTCCTCGGTCATGGCATTGCCGCCGTATTTGATCACCACGGTCTTGCCGTGATAACGGCGAATGTACGGCAGCGCCTCCGCGAGGATTTCAGCTTTCAGCGTGGGGGCGATCTGCGAGAGGTCGATAGGCTCGGACATGGCGGCAGCTCAGGCTGGGAACGGTTGAAACAGGCCGAATTGTACAGGACTGGCGCAGTGCAGCAGGCGGTTTTTGACCGGCCGGCCGGGCGTCGGAAGCCCGCCCGGGCCGGGTTTCCCGTCGATAAAAAGGGGGGCGATCGGGGTGCGGCCGGGCAGGCAATTTCCGCCGGCCGCGCTATGCTTGTAGCGACACCCTCGCCGCTTCCCACTTGCCACTTCGATGACCGACGCCGCCGAACCCGCCATCGCGATCAAGCGCTGCCCGCGCTGCGGCCGCTCGTTCGACTGCGGCGCGCGCACCGCGCCGTTCACGTGCTGGTGCCAGGCGAGGCCGAGCCTGCCGCCGGCCCCCCGGCCGGCGGGCGGCGCGCGCTGCCTGTGCCCCGAGTGCCTCGCGGACGAAATCGCGCGGCGGGTCTCGGCGGAGCGTGGGTAGGAGGTAAACTGCGCGGATGCAACGAATCCGAATCACCACGACCGGCCGCGTCAACCTGAGCCACTTGTTCTGGCTGCGCAATCTGGCGATCATCGGGCAACTCGTCACGATCGCCGTCGTCCAGGCTTACTTCGGCGTCCATCTGCCGCTGCCCGCGATGCTGATGGTGATCGCGCTCGAGATCGTCTTCAACGCGCTGACCTGGGTGCGCGTCCTGCGTGCGCGCCCCGAGACCAATTTCGAATTGCTCGGCCAGCTGTGGGTCGACCTCGGCGCGCTGTCGGCGCTGCTGTTCCTGTCGGGCGGCACCACCAATCCGTTCGTGTCGCTGTACCTGCCGTCGCTCGCGATCGCGGCCGCGGTGCTGCCGTGGCACCTGATGATCTGGCTCGCCGCGTTCGCGGTGGCCTGCTACCTGGCGCTCGGCTTCGATTCGGTGCCGCTCAATCTCGACAACCCGGCCAACCTGTTCGACTATTTCCGCGCCGGGATGTGGGTGAACTTCATGGTCAGCGTCGGCCTGATCGCCTGGTTCGTCGCGCGCATGTCGAGCGCGCTGCGCCAGCGCGACGCGGCGCTCGGCGACGCGCAGCAGCTGCTGCTGCGCGACGAGCGCGCGGTCGCGCTCGGCGTGCAGGCCGCGACGGTCGCGCACGAGATGGGGACGCCGCTGTCGACCATCGCGATGCGGGCCGAGGAACTGCGCGACGCCGCGCGCACCGATCCGGGGCTCGCCCGCTACGAGGCGGACCTGAAGGTGCTGGAGGAGCAGATGGCGCAATGCACGTCGGCGCTCGCGCGGCTCAGGAGCCGGGCGAGCGAGCCGGCGAGCCGGCAGAGCGTCGCGCACTGGCTCGACAGTTTCGTCCAGCACTGGCGGCTGCGCCATCCGCATGTGCGTTTCGAACAGCTGGGCGCGCAGCCCGCCGGGGTCGCGCTCGACGACACGGTCGCTGCCGGGCAGATCCTGACCATCCTGCTCGACAATGCCGCCCGCGCGAGCCGCGATCGCGTTACGCTGGCGGCGAAGCTCGTGCACGACGGCGCGCGCGACGAGATCGAATTCGAGGTCTGCGACAACGGCCCCGGCATTCCGGCCGCGCTGCGCGACCAGCTCGGCGCGATGCCGGTCGACAGCACGCAGGGCGGCCATGGCGTCGGCCTGTACCTTGCATTCAGCGCGGCGGCGCGGCTGGGCGGCTCGATCGAGCTGGCCGACGCGAAGCCGCGCGGCACCCGCGCATGGCTGCGGCTGCCGGCGGTGCGCGAAGTCGCGCCCGCGGCCCGCGGCGCCGGCCACGACTCAACGACACACGCTGACCAGATGGAGAACGACAGATGAGCGACAACCACTTCCTCGTGATCGACGACAACGAGGTATTCGCGGGCACGCTCGCGCGCGGGCTGGAGCGCCGCGGCTATACGGTGCGGCAGGCGCACAACAAGGACGAGGCGCTGCGGCTCGCGGCCGAGCAGCAGTACCAGTTCATCACCGTCGACCTGCATCTCGGCGAGGACTCCGGCCTGAGCCTGATCGCGCCGCTGTGCGACCTGCAGGCGGACGCGCGGATCCTGGTGCTGACGGGCTATGCGAGCATCGCGACCGCGGTCCAGGCGGTGAAGGACGGCGCGGACAACTACCTCGCGAAGCCGGCCAACGTCGAATCGATCCTGGCCGCGCTGCAGACCAACGCCACCGAGGTGCAGGCGGAAGAGGCGCTCGAGAACCCGGTGGTGCTGTCGGTCGACCGGCTCGAATGGGAGCACATCCAGCGCGTGCTCGCGGAAAACAACAACAACATCTCGGCGACGGCGCGCGCGCTCAACATGCACCGCCGCACGCTGCAGCGCAAGCTCGCGAAGAAGCCGGTGCGGCAATAAGCGGCGGGGCCGGGCGCGGCTGCGTGCCGGCACGCGCCAGAAAAAACGGGCGGTTCCCGCGAGGGAGCCGCCCGTTTCGTTTGCGTCGGCGCGGCGCGTGACGCGCGCCGCGTCGTTACGTTACAGCACGTAACGCGACAGGTCCTCGTCCTGCGACACCTGGCCGAGCGCGCGGTCGACATAGGCCGCATCGATCGTCACGCTTTCGCCGGCGTGGTTGCCGGCCGAGAACGAGACGTCCTCGAGCAGCTTCTCGATCACCGTGTACAGGCGCCGCGCGCCGATGTTCTCGGTCTTCTCGTTGACCGAGTAGGCGATTTCGGCGAGCCGGCGGATTCCGTCGTCGGCGAACTCGAGCTTCACGTCTTCCGTGTCGAGCAGCGCCTGGTATTGCTTGACGAGGCTCGCGTCGGTCGACACGAGGATCGCTTCGAAATCCTCCACCGACAGCGATTCCAGCTCGACGCGGATCGGGAAGCGGCCCTGCAGCTCGGGGATCAGGTCGCTCGGCTTGGCGAGGTGGAACGCGCCGCTCGCGATGAAGAGGACGTGATCGGTCTTCACCATCCCGTACTTGGTGTTGATCGTGGTGCCCTCGACGAGCGGCAGCAGATCGCGCTGCACGCCCTGCCGCGACACTTCGCCGCCGCCGCCTTCCTGGTTGCGCGACGCGATCTTGTCGATCTCGTCGAGGAACACGATGCCGTTCTGCTCGACGTTCTGCACGGCCTTCGTCTTCACTTCCTCGTCGTTGAGCATCTTCGCCGCTTCCTCGTCGGTGAGCAGCTTCAGCGCTTCCTTGATCTTCACCTTGCGGCGCGCCTTCTTGGCGTTGCCGAGATTCGAGAACATCGAGCGGATCTGCTCGGTCATCTCTTCCATGCCCGGCGGCGCCATGATGTCCATGCCGACCTGCGGCTGCTCGAGGTCGAGTTCGACCTCCTTGTCGTCGAGCTGGCCTTCGCGCAGACGCTTGCGGAAGGTCTGGCGGGTGACGTTGTTGTCGTCGTTCGCGTGCTCGCTGCTCGCGCCGAAGCCGACCGCGCGCGGCTGCGGCAGCAGGATGTCGAGGATCCGGTCTTCCGCCTGATCCTGCGCCTTGCTGCGCACCTTGCGCATCTCCGCTTCGCGGGTCTGCTTGACCGAGATCTCGATCAGGTCGCGCACGATGCTGTCGACGTCGCGGCCGACATAGCCGACTTCGGTGAACTTGGTCGCCTCGATCTTGATGAACGGCGCATCCGCGAGCTTCGCGAGACGGCGCGCGATCTCGGTCTTGCCGACGCCCGTCGGCCCGATCATCAGGATGTTCTTCGGCGTGATTTCCTGACGCAGGGGCTCCGCGACCTGCTGGCGGCGCCAGCGGTTGCGCAGCGCGACGGCCACGGCTTTCTTGGCCTTCGCCTGGCCGATGATGTGCTTGTCGAGTTCCGAGACGATCTCGGCAGGGGTCATGGTGCTCATTGATGCGCGTCCTTACTCGATGGTCTCGATGATACGGTTGTGATTCGTATAGATGCACATGTCGCCCGCGATCGCGAGCGACTTCTCGACGATCTCGCGCGGGGACAGATCCGTGTTCTCGGCCAGCGCGCGCGCCGCGGCCTGCGCATACGAGCCGCCCGAACCGATCGCGCAGATCCCGCCTTCGGGATCGAGCACGTCGCCGTTGCCGGTGATGACGAGCGTCGTGGTGGCGTCGGCGGCGATCAGCATCGCCTCGAGCCGGCGCAGCATGCGATCGGTGCGCCAATCCTTGGCCAGCTCGACGGCGGAACGGGTCAGGTTGCCCTGGTGCTTTTCGAGCTTCGCCTCGAAGCGGTCGAGCAGCGAGAACGCATCGGCGGTGCCGCCCGCGAAGCCGACCAGCACCTGATTGTTGTAGATGCGGCGCACCTTGCGCGCGCCGCCCTTCATCACGATGTTGCCGAGCGTCACCTGGCCGTCGCCGCCCAGGGCGACCTTGTCGCCGCGCCGTACCGAAACGATCGTCGTGCCGTGAAATTGCTCCATCTGCGTTCCTTCAGAAAAACGGGGAAGACGCGGCGGCGCGCAGGCGTCGCCGCTGGAATGTGGCGCTGCGCGGAGCAGGATGCTCGACGCGCATGGCCTTCATTTTAGGGCGTGCGCCGCGATATCAAGAGCGCGGCGGCCCAAAAAGCAAAAGCGCGCGGCAGGCCGCGCGCTTGTCTCGAAGCAGCGTGTCGGGGGCGCGGGAGGCGGCCCGCGCCGGGGCGATCAGTCGCCGAACAGCTTCTGGCGCAATTCGCGCCGCTCCTGCGCCTCGAGCGACAGCGTGGCCGTCGGACGGGCGAGCAGACGCGGGATGCCGATCGGCTCACCGGTCTCTTCGCACCAGCCGTAGTCGCCGGAATCGATGCGCGCGAGCGATTGCTGGACCTTCTTGAGGAGCTTGCGCTCGCGATCGCGCGTACGCAGTTCGAGCGCGTGCTCCTCTTCGATCGTCGCGCGATCGGCGGGATCCGGCACGATCACCGTCTCACGCAGGTTCTCGGTCGTCTGGCCAGCGTTGTGGAGAATTTCCGCCTGCAACTGTTCGAGCCGAGCTTTGAAGAAGGCGAGCTGATCCTCGTTCATGTAATCCTTGTCGCTCATCTTCAGGATTTCGGCTTCGGTCAAGAGTTTCTTCGTCATCTGCTTGCTTCTTCAATGTGCGGCAAACCGCGAGATATTGCCCGCACTTTGGGATTACCCGCAACTGGCTTTGCAATTATTTGCCATTGCGCCGGGCGGGGCCGAAAGCCTCTGGATTACCGGTTGTCCATCATCCAAGGTCCCCCTGGGCCGGATGCGGGCGCCGCCAACCGGCCGGCGGCGTTCCATGTCGCACCGCGCGGACCGGCCAACTCGCGGCGGGGTTCGCCGGTGCGTTGCGCCCGATTCGTCACGCAAGAACCGGGCCCGTTGTCGCCATGCCCTCCAGTGGGCAGGTATTGTAACTGAATCGCAAGCGCCCACCGTATCGGGTCGATCCCCGTCCGGTACGGCCGGCATCCTGAAAATATAACCTGCAAACCGCGAAAAAGCGATGACGTCCGCTGCGGCGCGGACCGGCCGCCGCAGCGGGCGCGGCGCTCAGGCGAGGCAGGCGTCGAGGCCGTCGGTGATCAGGTCCTGCGGCAGGTCGATGCCGATGAACACCATCTTGCTGGTCTTCTTCTCGATCGGCAGCCACTTGGCGGCGAGGTCGCTGCCCATCATCTGGTGCACGCCCTGGAACACCACCTTGCGGTCGACGCCCTTCATGTACAGCACGCCCTTGTAGCGCAGCATCCGTTCGCCGTAGATCTGCAGGATGCCGCCGAGGAAATCCTCGAGCTTGTTCGGGTCGAACGGGCGGTCGTTGCGGTAGACGAACGACTTGATCTTGTCGTCGTGATGCGCGTGGTGATGGTGGCCGTGATCGTGCTCGCAATGGCCGTGATCGTGATCGCAATGCGCGTGATCGTCGTGGCCGTGCTCGTGGCCGTGGTCGTGGTCGTGATGCGCGTGGGCGTGGTCGTCCTCGGCGAGGAAGTCCGGATCGATCTCGAGCTTCGCGTTCAGGTTGAAGCCGCGCAGGTCGAAGATCTCCTTGATGTCCGCGTCGCCGAAATTGACGATCTTCACGGTCGCCTTCGGATTCATGTGCAGCAGGCGGTGCTTGAGCCCCGCGAGCGTCGCGTCGTCGACGAGGTCGGCCTTGGTGATGAACAGGCGGTCCGCAAAGCCGACCTGGCGCTGCACGACCTCGTGCTCGTCGAGCTGCGCGTTCGCGTGCTTGGCGTCGACCAGCGTGATGATCGCGTCGAGCAGGAAGTCGTCGGCGATCTCGCTGTCGATGAAGAAGGTCTGCGCGACGGGGCCCGGATTCGCGAGGCCGGTGGTCTCGATCACGACCCGGTCGAAATCGAGCGAGCCGTCGCGCTTCTTCGCGGCGAGGTCGCCGAGCGCGCGCGCCAGATCACCGCGGATCGTGCAGCAGATGCAGCCGTTGCTCATCTGGATGATCTGCTCGTTCGAATCCTGAACGAGGATCTCGTTGTCGATGTTCTCCTCGCCGAATTCGTTCTCGATCACGGCGATCTTCATGCCGTGCTGTTCGTTCAGGATGCGCTTGAGCAGCGTCGTCTTGCCGCTGCCGAGAAAGCCGGTGAGGATGGTGACGGGAATGGCCATGTCGATCGCCTGTGGTTCGTGAAACGGGGTCAAAACGAAGGGGTGCGCGGTGCGCGCCCGCGCGCGAAGCGCAGGCCTGCAATCGAATATTGAAGCACACCTGTCAAGCCCCCGCGCGCAGGCCGGATGGCCGCCGCGCGCGGTTGGCTGCGAAGATCGGGGCGATTACGCGATTTGCAACAGCAGGCCCTTCAGATATTCGCCTTCGGGGAACGCGCTCAGGAGCGGGTGGTCGACGCCCGCGCCGAGCCGCTTCAGGATCCGCGCGTCGACGCGTGCGTCGGCCGCGGCGCCCGCGACGATCTTCTGGAACAGGTCGAGGTCGATCGCGCCCGAGCACGAGTAGGTGAACAGCAGGCCGCCCGGCCGCAGCAGCCGGAAGCCGCTCAGGTTGATGTCCTTGTAGGCGCGGGCCGCACGGTCCACGTGCTCGCGCGACGGCGCGAACTTCGGCGGATCGAGGACGATCAGGTCGAAGCGCTCGCCCTCGTCGACGAGGCGGCGCAGCGTCTTGAACGCATCGGCGTCGAGCCATTCGGCGCGCGCCGCGTCGAAGCCGTTGGCCGCGACATTGCGTCGCGCCAGCTCGAGCGAATCGCCCGACGAGTCGATCGACACCACGCGCCGCGCGCCGCCCTTGAGCGCCGCGAGCGAGAAGCCGCCGGTGTAGCAGAAGCAGTTCAGCACGTCGCGCTCCCGCGCGTACTGCGCGACGAGCGCGCGGTTGTCGCGCTGGTCGACGTAGAAGCCCGTCTTGTGGCCGTTCGGCACGTCGACGTGGTAGCGCACGCCGTGCTCGGCGGCGATCAGGGTGGCGGGCGGCGGGTCGCCGGCCAGCACGCCCGTCACCTGTTCGAGACCTTCCTTCTCGCGGATCGACACGTCGGAGCGCTCGTAGACGTTCGGGCAGCCGGTCGCGCCGACCAGCGCGTCGACGATCGCGGTCTTCCAGGCCTCGACGCCCGCCGCCATGAACTGGCACACCAGCTGGCCGCGCGACGGCGTCTCGTCGGACTGGTAATAGTCGACGATCAGGCCGGGCAGGCCGTCGGCCTCGCCGAACACGAGCCGCACGGCGCCCGTGTCCGTCACCATCGCCTGCCGGTGCGCGAGCGCGCGCTGCACGCGGCGCTTGAAGAAGGCGTGATCGATCGGCTCGGCTTCGTCGAAGCTCCAGGCCCGCACGCGGATCTGCGACTGCGGGCTGAACGCGCCGCGCGCGAGGAAGCGGCCGTCGTGCGCGCGCACGATGACGGTCGCGCCGGATGCGGGGCGGCCGTCCACGCGGTCGATCGCGTTGGCGTAGACCCACGGGTGACGGCGCAGCAGGGATTTGTCTTTCGACGGTTTGAGCGTAACGGTTTGCATGGCGTCATCAAAAAGCCGCGTCGGACGCGGCGGGATCAAGCGCGGGCCGGGCAGCGCTCAGCCGCGCTTTTTCGCGCGCGGATGCGCGCTGTCGTAAATCTTGGCGAGATGCTGGAAGTCGAGCGACGTGTACACCTGGGTCGCGGTGATGCTCGCGTGGCCCAGCAGCTCCTGCACCGCGCGCAGGTCGCCGCTCGACTGCAGCACGTGGGTCGCGAACGAGTGGCGCAGCACGTGCGGATGCACGTTGGCCGGAATCCCGGCCGTCAGCGCCGCGCGCTTCACGCGCTCGCGCACCACGTTCGGCGACATCCGGTTGCCGCGCACGGACAGGAACAGCGGATGCGGATCGAGGCGCACGAATTCGCCGCGCACCGCGAGCCACGCCTGGAGCGCCTCGATCGCCTTGCGGCCGACCGGCACCTTGCGCTCCTTGTTGCCCTTGCCGCGCACCGTGACTTCGGCCTCGGCGAGGTCGAGCCAGCCGGACGAACGGTAGCCGTCCGCGTTCGCATAGACGACGTCGAGGCCCACCAGCTCGGCGAGGCGCAGGCCCGACGAATAGAACAGTTCGAGGATCGCATGATCGCGCGCGCCTTCGGTGGTGTCGGGCAGGCGCGCATCCATCAGCGCGCTCGCGTCGTCGACCGAGAGCGCCTTCGGCAGCGTCTTCGGTCGCTTCGGCGCACGCACCGCGGCGACCGGGTTCGCACTCATCTCGACGTGCTGCGCGTACCAGCGGTAGAACGCGCGCCACGCGGACAGGCGGTGCGCGATCGAGCGCGCCGACAGCCCGCCGCCGTGCGCGCGGGCCACCGCGCCGCGCATGTCGACCGCGGTGAGGCTCGCGAGCGGCCGGCCGGCCGCGAGCTTGACCAGTTCGTCCAGCGCGTGCGCGTAGGCGCGCAGCGTATGGTCCGACAGCTGCCTGACGTGCTTCAGGTGCGACAGGTAGGCGGCGATCGGATCGTCGGTCATCGCGCGGGCGGATTCAGTGCGGCAGCAGGCGCGTGAGCGCGGCGCTCGCGAGCGTGCCGATCTGGGTCAGGAAATCGGTGCCCATGCCGTCGTTGAAGCGGCGTGCATCCGGCGAACCGAGCACGAGCAGGCCGAAGGCGTTCGCGTCGGCGTCCGCCTGCGGCGCACGCAGCGCGATCAGCGCGACCGATGCGGCCGCGCCCGATTCGGCGGCGCCCGCTGCGCCGTCGCCGTCCGCGGCCGCCGTCGCGGCGACGGGCGCGAGCCACTGCGCGGCCTCGAAGCCGCTGTTCGCGCCGCAGTAGGGCGTCGCGAGGCTGTTCGCGAACAGCCGCAGTTCCTCGCCGACATTGCGCGCGAACTCGGCCTGCGCGTAGGTGTCGGCGACGTCCCACAGGCGCAGCGCGGTCTGCGGCACGTCGAACACCTCGGCCAGGCCGTCGGCGATCGCGCGCGGCAGCGCGTATGGATCGCGCTCGGCGATCACGCGGGCGGTCCAGCGGCCGTACTTCTCGGCCAGCCCGTCGTTCTCGTGGCCGTAGCGCAGCAGTTCGGCGAGGCGCCGTTCGAGATGCTTGTTCTTGTCGCGCAGCATCTCCATCTGGCGTTCCTGCAGCGAGATCGCCGCCTTGCCGTGCGGATTCGCGAGACGGATGGTGGCGAGCAGCTCCGCGTGCCGGGAGAAGAACTCGGGGTTGGCGAGCAGGTAGTCGGCGACTTCGCGATCGTTCATGGCGCTGTATCGGGGGGCGAATAAGGGGTCAGGCGGGCAGGTCGATCACGCCTTCGAACACGCTCGTGGCCGGGCCGGCCATCCACAGCGGTGCGGCGGTTCCGTCCCAGGTGATCGTCAGCGGGCCGCCGCGGGTGTGCACGGTGACGGGCGCATCGAGCAGCCCGCGCCGCACGCCGGCCGCAACCGCCGCGCACGCGCCCGTGCCGCACGCGAGCGTCTCGCCCGCGCCGCGCTCGTAGACGCGCAGCTTCACTTCGCGGCGCGACACGATCTGCATGAAGCCGGCGTTCACGCGGCGCGGAAAGCGCGGATGGTGCTCGATCAGCGGGCCTTCGGCCAGCACCGGGTAGGCGTCGACGTCGTCGACCACCTGCACGGCGTGCGGGTTGCCCATCGTCACCGCCGAGATCCAGCGCGTCGCGCCGTCGACGTCGAGCGGCCACAGCGTATCGGCGCCTTCGCGGCGGCCGTCGAGGCCCTGTGCGTCGAACGGCACGCGGGCCGGGTCGAACCCGGGCGCGCCCATGTCGACGACGACCTCGCCGTTGTCCTGCATGCTCAGCGTGATGATGCCGTGCTTCACCTCGACGCGCACGCTGCGCTTGTCGGTGAGGCCCTGGTCGCGCACGAACTTGACGAAGCAGCGTGCGCCGTTGCCGCAGTGCTCGACCTCGCCGCCGTCGCAATTGAAGATCCGGTAGCGGAAGTCCACGCCGTCGACCGTCGGCTTCTCGACGAGCAGCAGCTGGTCGGCGCCGATGCCGAAGTGGCGGTCGGCGAGCGCGCGCACCTGCCCGGCGCTGAGCGCGAGGTCGTGGCGATAGCCGTCGAGCACGATGAAGTCGTTGCCGACGCCGTGCATCTTGGTGAACGAGAGTTTCATGGGCGCTATTGTAAGCCGCGGCGGAGCCGCTCAGTAGAAGCCGGGTTCGCCGGGCGGACGGGTCTTGAAACGCTTGTGCACCCAGTAGTACTGCTCGGGCAGCAGCGGGATCTGTTCCTCGAGGAACGCGTTCATGCGGCGCGCGTCGAGGTCGTCGTCGCCGGTCGGGTAGTCGGCCCAGGGCTTGAACACCTTGAGCCGGTAACCCTTGTAGTTCGGCAGCACCTCGCCGATGAACGGCACGACCTGGGCGCGGCCCGTCTTCGCGAGCCGGCCGACCGCGGTCAGCGTGCACGCGGGCACGCCGAAGAACGGCACGAAGGTGGAATTGCGCAGGCCGTAGTCCATGTCGGCGCCGAGCATCACGGGCTTGCGGTCGCGCAGCCAGCGCAGCACCATCCGGGCGCTGTCGGCGCGGCCGACCATCTCGGCGTCGAAGCGCCCGCGCGCGGCCTTCGCGGCCGCTTCGAGCGTCGGATTCGAGAACGGCTGGTAGAGCGAGCCGCAGCGTCGCCGCAGCGAGTAGTTGAGGAAGATCGAACCGGCCTCGATGCCGACGAAATGCAGGCCGAGGAACAGCGTCGGCGGCAGGTCGGGATCGGTCAGGTCGACCGCGCTGTCGACCTCGATCAGCTTCTCGAGCTTCTCCGCCGAGCCGAACCACTGGATGCTGCGCTCGACATAGCTGCGGATCGCGTGCCGGAAGTGCTGGCCCGCGATCGTCTCGCGGTGCGCGTCGCTCCATTCCGGGAAGCACAGCTTCAGATTGGTATGGACAATGCGCTTGCGGCGGCTCGGGATCTGGTAGAGCAGCCAGCCGAGGGCGTCGCCGAGCCGCGCCACGAGGCCGTACGGCAGCAGCGCGAGCAGTTTCAGGAAGCCGAGGGCGAGTTGCGTGCCGAGTCGGCCTAGCATGCGCGGCCTCCAGCGGGCCGGCGGGCCGGCGCGGTGCGCACAGGGGAATAAAACAGCAATTCAGACGGCACGGGGTGGCCTGCTACATTTCGAGAAAGCCGTTATAATACGGGCTTCGCCGAGTTAACTGACAACTTGCGGGGCGAAGCCGATGGGTGCCACCAGCGCCCTCGGGCAGGAAATCCGCTAAAGCGTCGCCACTTCAGGCCTCAAGAAGCTGGCTACGTGAACGCACCGTAACCACAACAGGAGCCTGACACCGTGGCAAACGACTTCTTCTTCACGTCCGAATCCGTATCGGAAGGCCATCCGGACAAGGTCGCCGACCAAATCTCCGACGCGATCCTCGACGCCATCCTTGCGCAAGACAAATACTCGCGCGTTGCAGCCGAAACGCTGTGCAACACGGGTCTCGTCGTGCTGGCCGGTGAAATCACCACCACCGCCAACATCGACTACATCCAGATCGCGCGCGACACCATCAAGCGGATCGGCTACGACAACACCGACTACGGCATCGACTACCGCGGCTGCGCGGTGCTCGTCGCGTACGACAAGCAATCGCCGGACATCGCGCAAGGCGTCGACCGTGCGCACGACAACAACCTCGACCAGGGCGCGGGCGACCAGGGCCTGATGTTCGGTTACGCGTGCGACGAAACGCCGGAACTGATGCCGCTGCCGATCCACCTGTCGCACCGTCTCGTCGAGCGCCAGGCCAACCTGCGCCGCGACGGCCGCCTGCAATGGCTGCGCCCGGACGCGAAGTCGCAGGTCACGATCCGCTACGTCGACGGCAAGCCGCACTCGATCGACACGGTCGTGCTGTCGACCCAGCATGCACCGGAAATCGAACTGGACACGCTGCGCGAGGCGGTGATCGAGGAGATCATCAAGCCGACGCTGCCCGCGGACCTGATCAAGGGCGACATCAAGTTCCTGGTGAACCCGACCGGCCGGTTCGTGATCGGCGGCCCGCAAGGCGATTGCGGCCTGACGGGCCGCAAGATCATCGTCGATACGTACGGCGGCGCAGCCCCGCACGGCGGCGGCGCGTTCTCGGGCAAGGATCCGTCGAAGGTCGACCGCTCGGCCGCGTACGCGGGCCGCTATGTCGCGAAGAACATCGTCGCGGCGGGCCTGGCATCGCGCGCATTGATCCAGGTTTCGTATGCAATCGGCGTGGCTGAGCCGACTTCCGTGATGGTCAACACGTTCGGTACGGGCCGCGTGTCGGATGAGACGATCACGAAGCTCGTGCGCGAGCACTTCGATCTGCGTCCGAAGGGCATCATCAAGATGCTGGACCTGCTGCGTCCGATCTACGAAAAGACTGCCGCCTACGGCCACTTCGGCCGCGAAGAGCCGGAATTCTCGTGGGAAGCGACCGACAAGGCGCTCGTACTGGCGGAAGCCGCCGGCGTCGAACCGGCCGTGGAAACCGCCTGAACGCACGGTAGTCTCGTCGAATGAAAAACCCCGGCATTGCCGGGGTTTTTCATGGGCGCCGCGCGGGCGGCTGGGGGCTGGATCAGCGCGTGCCGAAACCGAACCCGAACCAGCCGGCGGTGCTGGCCGCGAGCCGGCGCGGCCGATTGACGCGGCGGCGCGGCGCAGCGCGCCGCGCGGCGAGTTCGCGCAGCGACGAGGGCTTTTGCAGCAGCAAACGCAGCGCGCCGCGCCGCGCGGCCGCGTGCGCGCTCATGATCGCCACGAGCGCCTGCAGCCAGCTGCGGATGCCGGTAAAGCGCAGCGGCTGCTGCGCACGCTCGGCGAGGGCCCGCGCGCGGGCGCTGTGGTGGCGCAGCGCGCGCACGATGCGGCGCGGCGCGGCGGGCAGGGCGGTCCGGGCGACGCGGCCGAGACGGGAAGTAAGGCGGACAGACATGAGTACAGTGCTTCGCTCGAATGGATGACGTCCGTGACGGACGTACGGATCAAAGGCCCGGTGGGCGCCGGTCGAAAATCTTACCGAAAGGCGCGGTATCCCGCGCCCGCCAGAACTGACAGGCTCGCCGAGGCTACAGGCGATTCATGACGCCGAGAAGTCGCGCAAACCCGCGGCGGACGGCGGGCCTGCACCCCTGCTGCGAGCTTAGTGGCCGGGCGGCCTCGCGCAGTTCCCTTGCGTTACATCAATCCGTACCGGCACTCAATTCCCTGCAGCCAGTATTGGTGGTGCGCGCACTGGTTCACGCCGTTTTACAATCGAATCGTTCACATACAAATACATCGAGCGTCCCATGTCTTGGTTGCAGTCGGAGTCGATTCACGCGCAGGTGCAGGCGGTGCGCGAGCATGGTTTTGTCGTGGCAAAGGGGCTCGTGCCCCCCGAGCGGTGTGCGGCGCTGAAGGCGCTGGCCGAACGGCAGCTCGCGGAGGCCGCGCAGCCGGTCGAATTCGAGGCCGATCTGCGCTATCCGGGCGCGCCCGAATCGAAGCATGCGCCGGGCGGCCATACCGTGCGGCGGCTGCTCGATGCGTACGGGCGCGACGCGGCGTTCGCGCAGCGCGCGACGGCGCCCGAGATCGGCGCGTGGATGCGCGCGTATTTCGACGAAGCGCCGGTGCTGTCGCGCGCGCATCACAACTGCATGATGACCAAGCATCCGATGTACGGCAGCCTGACCGGCTGGCACCGCGATGCGCGCTACTGGTCGTTCGAGCGGCCCGACCTGGTGTCGGTATGGCTCGCGCTCGGCGCCGAGACCCACGAGAACGGCGCGCTGTGGCTGGTGCCGGGCTCGCACGATGCCGAGTTCGGCGCAGACAGCTTCGACGAGGCCAAATTCTTCCGCGCCGACCTGCCGGCGAATCGCCAGCTGATCGAGCAGGCCGTGTGCCCGTCGCTCGAGGCGGGCGACGTCGTGTTCTTCCACTGCAACACGCTGCATTCGGCCGGCCAGAACACCTCGGACCGCGTGAAGTTCTCGCTCGTGTTCACCTACCACGGCGCGAGCAACCGGCCGCTTCCCGGCTCGCGTTCGGCGGCCACGCCCGACGTGCCGTTCTGAGCGCGCGGCTCAGCGCTTGCCGGACGGGATCGCGATGCCGATCAGTCCGGCCAGCATGGCGACCACGCCGCCCGCGATCAGCATGATGGTCTTGTTCGACGGCGAGCCGCTGAAGAAGCGCGCGACGTTGTCGTTGATCGAGTGAAACGACTGGCCGCCGAAATACAGCAGCACGATGCCGCCGACGATGAGCGCAACGGAAATCGCCCGGGTCATGAAAATCCTCGCAGAAACGAACAATCAGGACGTCGCAGTGTAGGGGAGCGCCGCTATCGCGTCCATGTCCGCGCACGTCGCATGCGCGATCGGGGCGGGTTGGCTAACATAGCCGGTCCGGGATGCCGCCCAGCGGCGACCCCGCCCCTCGACACGTCTTGACCGGGACTTCTCATGGCCTACGAAGCAGCCTCCGAACGATATGCAGAGATGCAGTACCGCGTATGCGGCAAGTCCGGGCTCAAACTGCCCGCCTTGTCGCTCGGCTTGTGGCACAACTTCGGCGACACGACGCCGATCTCGACCCAGCGCGAGATCCTGCGCACCGCGTTCGACCTCGGCATCACGCATTTCGACCTCGCCAACAACTACGGCCCGCCGTACGGCAGCGCGGAGACCAACTTCGGCCGCCTGCTGAAGGAGGATTTCAGGCCGTATCGCGACGAGCTGCTGATCTCGTCGAAGGCCGGCTGGGACATGTGGCCCGGCCCGTACGGCAGCGGCGGCGGCTCGCGCAAGTACGTCCTCGCGAGCCTCGACCAGAGCCTGCAGCGGATGGGGCTCGACTATGTCGACATCTTCTACTCGCCTCGCTTCGATGCGCACACGCCGCTCGAGGAAACCGCGAGCGCGCTCGCGACCGCGGTGCAGCAGGGCAAGGCGCTGTACATCGGCGTCTCGTCGTATTCGGCGGCCAAGACCCGCGAGATCGCGACGCTGCTCGCCGAATACAAGGTGCCGCTCCTGATCCACCAGCCCGCCTACAACCTGCTGAACCGCTGGGCCGAGCATGAACTGCTCGATACGCTCGATACGGTCGGCGCGGGCAGGTTCGCGTTCACGCCGCTGGCCCAGGGGCTGCTGACGTCGAAGTATCTGAAGGGGATTCCCGCCGATGCGCGGATCAACAAGCCGGGCGGCGGCTCGTTGAAGGAGTCGCACCTGAGCGAGGAGAATCTGGAACACGTGCGCAAGCTCAACGCGATCGCCGAACGGCGCGGCCAGACGCTCGCGCAGATGGCGCTCGCCTGGGTGCTGCGCGACGGCCGCGTGACCTCGGCGCTGATCGGCGCGAGTCGCGCGGAACAGGTGCGCGAAAACGTCGCCGCGCTGAAGAACCTGTCGTTCAGCGCGGACGAACGCGCGGAGATCGATCGCTATGCGACCGAGGGCGGCATCAATCTGTGGGAAAAGCCGTCCACGGATCAGGCGATCTGACCGACCCGGGCCGCGCGTGCGCCACGTCGCACGCTGCGGCCGGTGCCGCTAGATCAGCGCGGGCAGCCCTTCCACGAGCAGCACGGCGACCATCACGCCCAGCATCGCGCCGAACACGCGCAGGACGTTGTGGCGGAATTCGGTCGCGCAGGGCACGGCGCCCAGGAACAGCGCGCCGGCAAGCGCCATCGGAATCAGCAGGATGAAGTCGCCAATCGTGAAGTAAGTCGACATGCTCGTCTCCTTGTTATCTCACCCCGACCACGTGCCGCAGGACGGTTACTTCGAGTATAGGAAACGCCACGCGCTTTTTCGCCGTCCGTACCCTTAAAAGCCGTCGTAGATCAAACCGGCGGCATTTTCTTTCGTATCGCTTTCCATGGGTGCGGCATGCGCGGAGCGCGCATGCCGCACTGCATCATGCCGTGGCCGCCGCCCGGGGGCCGCTGCGGAACACCAGGGCGAGCCCCGCGAGGATTGCCGCCATGCCGGCGAGCACCAGCGGTTCGAGCGGATGGCCGAGCCACAGCGCGTCCATCAGCGTGGTCACGACCGGCACCAGATAGAACAGGCTCGTCACGTTGACGAGATCGCCGCGCTGCATCAATCGGTAGAACAGATGTTGCGCGCACACCGAAATCACGATGCCGAGCCAGACGAGCGGCACCACGGACGCCCAGCTCACCTCGAACACGAGCGGCTTGAACGGCGCGAACGCCAGGCACAGGCCGAGGCCGATCGCGTTCTGCACCGGCAGCACGTCGATCGGCGCGGCCTTCATGCGCTTTTGCAGCAGCGCGCCGAAGGTGATCGCGAGCAGCGCGCCGAGCGCGCAGGCGATGCCCGACGGCGGCACCGCGCTGCCGCCGCGATAGACGACGAGCCCGAGGCCGCTCAGCGCCAGCGCGAGACCCGCGAGGCGCGGGCCGGACCAGCGGCGTTCGAGCAGCGCGAGCGTGAGGATCGGCTGCACGCCGAGCAGGGTCGCGAGCACGCCCGGCGCGAGGCCGCGTTCGAGCGCGAGCAGGTACAGGATCGAGTAGCCGCCCATCAGCAGGATCCCGGTCGCGATCGCGAGGCGCCGCGCGCCGGGTTCGGGGAGCCAGCGGCCGCGCGCGAGCGCGAGCGGCAGCAGGACGAGGGACGCGAGCGCGAAGCGTGCGATCAGGAACGCGAAGGCGCTCGCATGGCGCAGGCCGAGTTCGGCGAAGATCGCGCCGCTGCTCCACAGCAGCACGAAGAGCGTGGTGGCGCCATACGCGGCCAGCGCGTGTTTGACGGAATGCATGAGGGTTCACCTGTCGAGTGAGGCGATAACGACCAGGCGTGCGGACGCCGCGCGCGAGGCGCGCCGATGCGACGACTGGAACGAGGGACGACCGCGCGGCGTTCAGCCGTGCAGTGCGAAGGGCGGCGGCGGTGCGCCGACGCGTGGCGGATCGACAGGGGGAGGCGGTGCGGATGCGCGCGCGCAGGCGCGCAGCAAGCCCGGGCAGGGCAGCTGCGAAACGGCGAAGGCGGGCGCGAGGGGCTTCATCGAGACGAAGAGTGAATCGTGCGTGACGACGTGGATGACGAATCGCAACGATAGCCGATGCCCTGGCTTTCTGGCAATCGAATGCCGTCGAGGTTTACGCGAGGCCGCACCGTTCGCGTTGCCGCAGCCGGACCGCGAGCGCGAGGCCGAGCAGCAGCAGCGCGCCGGTCAGCGCGGCGACGCCGCGCCAGCCGACCGCGCTCCAGCACTGCCCGCCGAACCAGCCCACGAGGCTCGAGCCGAGGTAGTACGCGAGCAGATACAGGGCGGCGGCCTGTCCCTTGCCGGTGTGCGCGAGGCGGCCGACCCAGCCGCTCGCGACCGCATGGCCGGCGAAGAAGCCGAAGGTCACGCAGGCGAGGCCGGCCGCGATCGCGGGCACGGGGCGCAGCAGCGTGAGCGCGAGGCCCGCGAGCATCAGCGCGAGGCTCGCGATCAGCACGCGGCCGCGGCCGAGCCGGTCGGCCGCGCGGCCGGACCAGGGCGAGGCGACGACGCCCGTCAGATAGACCACGAACAGCGCGCCGACGCTCGCCTGGCTCATCCGATACGGCGGCGCGAGCAGGCGGTAGCCGAGGTAGTTGTAGAGCGTGACGAAGCTGCCCATCAGCACGAAACCGGTGGCGAACAGCGCGGGCAGCCCGGGGCCGCCCGTGAGATGGCCGACGAGCGCCGCGCGATGCTGCGCGAAGCCGACGCCGCGGCGCGGCGTGAAATGGCGCGACGGCGGCAGCAGCGCGCGGAACGCGAGCAGCGCCGCGAGGCCGAGCACCCCGGTCGCGCCCACGGCGATCCGCCACGAGCAGAGGTCGGCGAGCACGCCGGTGATGACCCGCCCGGACATGCCGCCGAGCGCGGTGCCGCCGACATAGAGACCCAGCGCGAGGCCGAGGCCGTCGGGGTGCACCTCCTCGGCGAGATAGGCCATCGCGACGGCCGGCACGCCGCCGAGCGCGAGTCCGGTGAGCGCGCGCAGCGCGAGCAGCTGCGACCAGTGCGGGACGCATGCGGCGCCGAGCGTGAGCAGGGCCGACAGCGTCAGCGACGCGGTCATCAACTGGCGGCGGCCGAGCCCTTCGGACGCGAAGCCGGCGACGAAGATCGCGCCGGCCAGCGCGGCCGTCGACAGCGACAGCGTGAGGCTGCTTTGCGCGGGGCTCACGCCGAACTGCGCGGAGAACGCGGGCAGCAGCGGCTGCACGTAGTAGAGCAGCGAGAAGGTCGCGTAGCCCGCGCATAGCAGCGCGGCGCTGGCCCGCCGGTATTCGCGCGTGCCGCGTTCGAGATGGCGGGCGGAGCCGGGGGCGGCGCTCAAGCGGGTTCTCCGGGCGGCGGGAGGGGCGGATTGCGCGGACGGCGCGGCCGCGGTGGGGTGACGAACGGATGTAGACGTCCGTCTCACAGGTCAGGTTATGATGATGCGAAGCCGTCGCGCAAGCCTGATGCGACGGCCGTGGTTGAATGGCGACATCCGCGTGGACACCGGCCCATTCAGCGCTATTTTCTCTTTTCGCGATTTCAGCCGCGATTGACAATGGATGCGCAGCACCGCCCTTCGTGCGGCGGCGCGCGTTTCGTGTATTTGCCTGGCCGGGCGACCACCGGCCGGCCCTGAAAGCGGGGGAACATCATGCATATCGGTTCGATTGTCTGTACCACTCATATCGCAGTGCCCAAGGGGGCGCGCGGCATCGTCCAGCGCATCCTCGGCGACATGGCGATGGTGACCTGGTATGCGGGCGTGCCCGGCGATTCCAAGGAACTCAACACCGAGCCCTTCTTCCTCGAGGACCTGATCGATACGGGCGAATCGGTGCTGCCCGCGGGCGCGGCGCTGCACTGAAGCGCTCGTCTTTCGGTCCCGTGCACGGCACAATGCGGGACATGAACGACGCCCTTCCTGATTCATCCGCCGCCGGCCCGAGCGCCGGCGTGCCTTTTGCCGGCCTCACGCCGGAATGCGTGCTCGACGCGCTCGACAGCGTGTTGATGCCCGCGGGCGCGCGCACCGACGGCCGCCTGCTCGCGCTCAACAGCTACGAAAACCGGGTCTACCAGGTCGGCATCGAGGACGGTCCG